>NZ_JAFHKI010000056.1 GCF_016937615.1 Pseudomonas lactucae
CGATAGCGGTGTATCAGCCAAAGATTTGGTGGCTGGCACCCTGCAATCGGGGGCAAGCCCCCTCCCACATTTGGTTCTGTGTTGGGTTTGAGGTCAGCGGCGGTCTGCCACTACCCCAATCAGCACCAGCACTACCACCAACACCGGCGCCAGGCTGTAGTTATTGAACTGGCTCAACCCCCGCACAATCCACGGCGTGGCGTAGATCAACGCCGCGCCGCTGCCGATCATGCACAGCAGCGCCATCAAGGGAACGCGCAAGGCGCCGGCAATGCTGCCCAGGCGCGCTTCGACCCAGCCCTTGATGTCGGCGCCGAACAGCACCAGCAAGCAGCCGACGAGGGCCAGGGAGATTTCCGACAGGTTGCTGCGGCTCCAGCGGGATACGGTGGCGAGCAGGTCGAGTACCAAATCCATTCGATTTCCTTAAGAGCGTCAGCTCAAAAACGTCTGCAACAGGTCATTGAGAAAGAGTTGCCCGCGGTCGGTCGCCGCCAGGCGTGAGGGTTCGACCTGCATTAAGCCACTTTGTTCTGCCTCGCGGCGGCCTTCAGCGAGGCTGGCCAGATCGAGGCCGGTGCGCTCGGCGTAGAGTCTGGCTTCGACACCCTCGGTAAGGCGCAGGGCGTTCATCAGGAACTCAAAGGGCAGCTCTTCGTTGGTCAGTTCCTTCGCGCCGGCCTGGAAGGGTTTGGCCGGGTTCAGGTAGTCCTTCGGCGCCCGGGTCTTCCAGGTACGCACGATACGCCCGTCCGGGTGGCTGAGCTTGCCATGCGCCCCGGCGCCGATGCCGATAAAGTCGCCGAAGCTCCAGTAGTTCAGGTTATGCCGCGCCGGGCGGCCCGGTTGGGCATAGGCCGACACTTCATATTGTCGGTAACCGTGTTCGGCGAGCAGTGCCTGGCCGGCTTCCTGGATATCCCACAGGGTGTCGTCCTCCGGCAGCACGGGCGGCTGGTTCCAGAACACGGTGTTGGGTTCCAGGGTCAACTGGTACCACGACACATGCGTGGGCTTGAGTGCGATGGCTTGGCGCAGGTCGCTCAGGGCGTCGTCCAGGGACTGGTTTGGCAAACCGTGCATCAGGTCGAGGTTGAAGTTATCGAACCCGGCCTGGCGTGCCATGCCGGCGGCGCGCACGGCTTCGTCACCATTGTGGATGCGGCCCAGCGCTTCGAGTTTTTCCTGCTGGAAGCTCTGGACGCCGATGGACAGGCGGTTGATCCCCAGCTTGCGGTACGCCACGAACTTCTCTTGTTCGAAGGTGCCGGGGTTGGCCTCCAGAGTGATCTCGATGTCGCCGGCAAACGGGATCCGCGCTTCCACGCCCTTGAGCAGGCGGCCCAGTGCCGCTGCGCTGAACAGGCTGGGCGTACCGCCGCCAAAGAAGATCGAGCTCAGCTCCCGCCCGTAAACGGCGTGCAGGTCCTGGTCGAGGTCAGCCAGCAAGGCGTCTACGTACTCTTCTTCCGGAAGCACTGGGCTTGCGGTATGGGAGTTGAAGTCGCAATAAGGGCATTTGCGTACGCACCACGGGATGTGGATATACAGCGCCAGGGGCGGCAGCACCGGCAGGCTCGCCCGAGGTGTTTGCGCGCCGCCATGGATCAGGGGCAGCGCCGGAGTGTCGTGGGTCATTTCAGGCCCAGGCGTTGGCGCAGCAGATCCATTGCACGGGCGCGGTGGCTGATCTGGTTCTTGTCGGCGGGGCTTAGCTCGGCGCTGGAGACATTACGCTCTGGCACCCAGAACAGCGGGTCATAGCCAAAACCGTGGTCACCGCTGGCTGCATGCAGGATGCGCCCGTGCCACAGGCCTTCGCAAAGGATCGGCAGTGGGTCATCGGCATGCCGCACCAGGGCCAGCACGCAGACGAACTGCGCGCCACGCATCGCATCCGGCACATCCTTGAGCGCTTCGAGCAGCTTGGCGTTGTTGGCCGCATCGCCCTGGCCATCGGCGTAACGCGCGGAGTAGATGCCCGGCGCGCCGCCGAGGAAGTCCACGGCCAGGCCGGAGTCATCTGCCAGCGCCGGCAGGCCCGAAATGCGTGCGGCATTGCGGGCCTTGAGGATGGCGTTCTCGACAAATGACAGGCCGGTTTCTTCCGGCTCGACCTGGCTGAACTCGCCGATTGAGCGCAGTTGCACGGACTCACCGAGCATGGCCTGCAGTTCTTTGAGTTTGCCGGCGTTATGGCTGGCCAGTACGAGTTGTGTAAGAGTCATCAGTTGGCCGGAAACAGTTCTTGGTTGAATTGGAAACCATGGGCCTTGCCGCCCGTTTCAACGTTGATGGTAAACGTCTTGTATTCCCGCTGCGTCACGGAGTAGGGCGCAAGGTAGCTGATCCCGCTTTTCTCTTCGATTTGCTTGAACGTGAGAATCTCGCTCTTGCCGCCCAGGTCCTTGATGGTACCGGTCACCTGGGCCGCGACCGGGGTCACGCCCTTGATCACCGTCACATTGATCAAACCCTTCTCCTTGCTGCGCACCACGCCGACTTTCTGGGCGGTTTCGGGTGGCAAGAAGCTTGAGGTGAAGGTGTTGTAATGCACCGTGATGTCACCGAAGTCTTTCTTGCGATTAGCGTCGATAGTGTCCGCAGCCATGGCGTTGGCGCCCAGGCATGCGGTCAGTAGAAAAATAGCCAAACGACTCATGATCGTCCCTCTTGATAATGATTAGACGGCAATCTTGTGTTCGGTCAGGCCAGGGCTGCTGACCCGGTAAATTCCGATTTCACCCAACAAATTGGGCCATAGCTTACTCGCCCAGCCGTGGCGATGCTGTTGATCGACGGCCAGGCGGTTGATCACCTTGGCTTCGCGCTCGCCGCACAGCGCTTCGAAGTCTTCGAAGGTGCAGAAGTGGATGTTCGGCGTGTTGTACCAGGTGTATGGCAGGAAGTCCGACACCGGCATGCGGCCCTTGGTGGCCAGGTACCAGCGGCAGCGCCAGTGCCCGAAATTGGGAAAGGTGATGATGCATTGGCGACCTACACGCAGCATTTCATCGAGGATCCGGTCCGGGTAGTGCACCGCTTGCAGGGCCTGGGTCATGACGACGATATCGAAGCTGTTGCTGGCAAAGTTGCCCAGGCCCTTGTCCAGGTCCTGCTCAATCACGTTGATGCCCTTGGCCACGCACTGGGCGATGTTATCCGGGTCGTTTTCCAGGCCATAGCCGGTGACTTGCTTGTGGTCGCGCAGCCAGCTCAGCAGTTCGCCATCGCCGCAGCCGAGGTCGAGCACGCGGCTGCCGGCAGGGATCCAGTCTTGGATGATGTCCAGGTCGGCTCTCATGGCGTTCTCCCAAAGCGTAAGCAATTCATATAAGCGTGATTCGGTTCATGTAGTTGCGAAACGCCTGCAGGTAGCGCGGGATCGGGATCAGAAAGGCGTCGTGGCCTTGCGGAGCATCGATTTCCAGGTAGCAGACGTCTTTGCGCGCGGCCATCAGGGCATCCACCAGCTCACGTGAGCGCGCGGGCGAGAAGCGCCAGTCGGTAGTGAACGACATCACGCAGAACTTGGCCGTGGCGTGCTCGAAGGTTTTCGCCAGGTCGTCATCAAAGTTGGCCGCCGGGTCGAAATAGTCCAGGGCCTTGGTCATCAACAGGTAGGTATTGGCGTCGAAACGCCCCGAGAACTCCTCGCCCTGATAGCGCAGGTAGCTTTCCACCTGGAACTCGACGCTGTGGAAGTCGTAGTTGAGCTTTTCGCTCTTGAGGCCACGGCCGAATTTCTCGCCCATGGAATCGTCGGACAGGTAAGTGATATGCCCGACCATCCGCGCCAGCATCAAGCCGCGCTTGGGGATCACGCCCGCTTCCTGGAACGAACCGCCGTGGAACTCGGGGTCGGTGAGGATCGCCTGGCGCGCCACTTCGTTGAAGGCGATGTTCTGCGCCGACAATTTGGGGGCCGAGGCGATTGCCAGGCAATGACGCACGCGATCCGGGTAAGTGATGGTCCACTGCAGCGCCTGCATGCCGCCCAGGCTGCCGCCGATCACCGCCGCCCACTGGTTGATGCCGAGCAGATCCGCCAGGCGCGCCTGGCTGTGCACCCAGTCTTCCACGGTGAGCACCGGGAAGTCGGCGCCGAACGGCTTGCCGGTTTCCGGGTTGAGGCTGCTGGGGCCGGTGGAGCCGTTGCAACCGCCGAGGTTGTTCAGGCTGACCACAAAGAACTGGGTGGTATCGATGGGCTTGCCGGGGCCGATGCAGCTGTCCCACCAACCGGGCTTGCGCTCGTCGACAGAATGGAAACCGGCGGCGTGGTGATGGCCGGACAGGGCATGGCAGATCAGCACCGCGTTGCTCGCCGTGGCGTTCAGTTGGCCGTAGGTTTCGTAGATGAGGTCATAGGCTGGCAGCGAACGCCCGCAGGCCAGGGCCAGCGGTTCGCTGAAGTGCGCCACTTGGGGGGCGACCAGTCCAACAGAATCGGGGGGAAAGACAGCTGGCATCGACCCTGCTCTCGTTTAAATGAGGCGTAAGTCTAAAGAGCGGGGACCCTAGCGGCAAGCGAAGGCCTACGCCGGTACACAGATTCAAAGTGTGGGAGGGGCGGTGCGACGATTCGACTTGCCCCTCCCACATTATGATCCGCGTCAGATCAGCCCAAACAGTTCCTTGGGCATACCCGCGTAATCAGCCACGTACGGGATGACCCAGCCCTGTATGAGTTGGATCGCGATAAACGCGAAGATCGGCGAAATATCCAGGCCGCCCAGGTTCGGGATCCAGCGGCGGAACGGTGCCAGCACCGGTTCGGTGATCTGGTAGACCAGTTCGGCACCAGGGCTGCGGCTGCCGGGAGCGACCCACGACAGAATTACGCTGATGATCATCGACCAGAAAATGATCTTCAAAAACAGCGAGAAGATGCCAATCAGCGCCCATGGCAACAGCAGCGGCGTGAGGGGCACATAGCCCATGAGCAGCAGGAGGACCACCATGAACAACAGAATCTGCAACAGCAGCGCCAGCACCAGCGAGGACATGTCCAGGCCGAACATGCTCGGGATCACCCGGCGCAGTGGCTTGAGCAGCGGTTGGGTGGCCTTCACCACGAACTGGCACAGCGGGTTGTAGAAGTTCGCCCGCACCAGTTGCAGGATAAAACGCATCAGCACGATCAGCAGGTACAGGCTGCCCAAGGTCTGGATGATGAAGATGAGGGCACTATTGAGTCCAAGCATCATGTATTCCTTCGTAGGGAGACGACTATTTGCCCAGCTGTTCGGCCATTTCGGCCGAACGATGTGCCGCGGCACCCAGTGCTTTTTCCACCAGGGCTTCAAAGCCCCCGGCCTGGAACGATTCGATGGCGGCTTGTGTGGTGCCCCCTGGGGAAGTGACGCGACGGCGCAACTCGGCAGCGTCCACGTCACTGGCGACGGCCATCTTCGCGGCGCCCAGTGCGGTTTGCTCGGCCAGTTGCTCAGCCACTTCCTTGGAGAGGCCCAGTTTCACGCCTGCGGCGGTCATGGCTTCGATCAGCAGGAAGAAGTACGCCGGGCCGCTGCCGGACACGGCGGTGACCGCGTCCAGTTGCTGCTCCTGTTCCAGCCACAGGGCGATGCCCACGGCGGACAGCAGCACCTGCGCCTGCTCGCGTTGGGCGGCGCTCACTTGGGCTGTGGCGTACAGGCCACTCACACCCTGGCGCAGCAGTGACGGGGTGTTGGGCATGCAGCGCACGATCGGCTGTGCGCCGAGCCAGTGGTTCATGCTGGCGCAGGTAATACCGGCGGCGATGGACACCACCAGTTGGTGCGGTTGCAGGCTCGGGCGCAGGCTTTCGCACACGGCCTTCATGGCTTGCGGCTTGACCGCCAGCACGATCACGTCGACGCCCTGGATGGCCTCGGCGTTGTCGGCAAAGGTCTCGATACCGTGTTCGGCGGTGATGCGGGCGCGGGTGTCGGCACCCGGATCGCTGGCGCGGATCTGCGCGGCGTCCAGGCCTTTGGCCCGCAGGCCGCCGATCAGGCTGGCCGCCATGTTACCGGCGCCGATAAAGGCAATACGCGTGTCTGTCATGACAGGTCCTTAGCTAGATGGAAGTCAGCCATTTCAAGGCTGGCCGTAGTCGCGGGCGCCAAACAATGCGGTACCGATCCGCACCCAGGTGGCGCCCTGGGCGATGGCCGACTCAAGGTCGTGGCTCATGCCCATGGAAAGTGTGTCGAGCGGCAGGTTCAAACCGGCTTGCAGCTCGCGCACGGTGGCGAACGCCGCATCTTGCTCGGCCCGATCTTCTGTCGGCTCGGGAATCGCCATCAACCCGCGCAGTTTCAAGCGAGGCAAGGCACTGATCGCGTTGGCCAGGGCCGGCAGGTCGGCGGGCGTGCAACCGGACTTGCTGGCTTCGCCGCTGACGTTGACCTGGATGCAGATATTCAGTGGCGGCAGGTCGGCCGGGCGTTGTTCGGACAAGCGTTGTGCGATTTTCAGACGGTCCACGGAATGCACCCAGTCGAAGTTCTCGGCGATCGCGCGAGTCTTGTTCGATTGAATGGGGCCGATGAAGTGCCAACTCAAGGGCAGGTCGGTCAATTCGGCCTGTTTGCCCAAGGCTTCCTGCAGATAGTTCTCACCGAAGTCGCGCATCCCGGCGGCATAGGCTTCGCGAACGGCTTGCGCGGGTTTGGTCTTGCTCACGGCCAGCAGGTGGATGCTGTTTGCGTCACGTTGCACGGCGTCGGCTGCAGCGCGGATGCGCTGGCTAACCTGGCCGATATTGTCTGCTATCGTCGACATTCAAGATGCGCCCGTGGATATGGAGTCCGCGGCATTCTACTGGAAATGGAAAGCCCTATGGATATCACTGAATTGCTGACGGTTGGCGTGCGCCGGGGCGCCTCCGACCTGCATCTCTCGGCCGGCCTGGCACCCATGCTGAGGATCGATGGCGAGGTTTGGCCCCTGGATTGGCCGGTGTTTTCAGCCCGGCAAGTGGCCGACTTGTTAAGCCCGCTGCTCAACGAGCATCAACAAAAGGATTTCGAAACATCTCTTGAAACGGACTTTGCGTTCGAGCTGCCCGGTGTGGCGCGGTTCCGGGTAAACGTGTTCCAGCAGGAGCGCGGCATGGGCGCAGTGTTTCGCACCATCCCGACCGAGGTCCAAAGCCTGGAGAGTCTGGGCCTGGGGGACGTCTTCCAGCGCATCGCCCAGTTGCCCCGCGGCCTGGTGCTGGTGACCGGGCCTACCGGCTCCGGCAAGTCCACCACCCTGGCTGCGATGATCGACTACCTCAATCAGCATCGGCGCCAGCACATCCTCACGCTGGAAGACCCGATCGAATTTATCCACACGCCCAAGACCGCGCTGATCAACCAGCGTCAGGTGCACCGTGACACCCACAGTTTCTCGGTAGCGCTACGCTCGGCGCTGCGCGAAGACCCGGACGTGATCCTGGTAGGCGAGTTGCGCGACCTGGAAACCATCCGCCTGGCGTTGACGGCGGCCGAGACCGGGCACTTGGTCTTCGGCACTCTGCACACAACCTCGGCGGCGAAAACCGTGGACCGCCTGGTGGACGTGTTTCCGGCAGGCGAAAAGGCCATGGTGCGCTCGATGCTGTCGGAGTCGCTGCAAGCGGTGGTGTCCCAGGTGCTAGTGAAAAAGCTCGGCGGCGGACGCGTGGCGGCCCATGAAATCATGCTGGGCACACCGGCCATTCGGAATCTGATCCGCGAGGACAAGGTGGCGCAGATGGTCTCGGCGATCCAGACGGGTGGGGCGCTGGGGATGAAAACGCTGGATATGAGTTTGAAGGCGTTGGTCACGCAAGGCGTGATCAGCCGGGAAGAGGCGCGGGAGAAGGCGCGGGTGCCTGCAGACATATGAGGTCTTGCAGCCAACGAAAATCAAATGTGG
>NZ_JAFHKI010000057.1 GCF_016937615.1 Pseudomonas lactucae
GACTTTGAAAGGGGTAAAAAGTGACCTGTTGGCGAGGGAGCTTGCTCCCGTTGGACTGCGCAGCAGTCCCCATTTCCCATTTTTAGGGCCGCTTCGCACCCCAGCGGGAGCAAGCTCCCTCGCCACGGGTCGCTTTTCATTTGCACTCTTAGTAGATAGCCCCCGCCGCGCTGGCCGGCGCCGCTGAACCCTTGAACGCCGCCGCCAGGCTTTGCAGCCCACGCATCAGCACCGTGGTGTCCACGCCCACGGCGACGAACGCCGCGCCCAACTCAATGTAACGCCGCGCCAACGCCGGGTCGGCGCTCAGAATGCCGGCGGCCTTGCCGGCTTGGCGGATGCGTGCGATGGCGTCTTCGATCGCCGCCTGCACCTCGGGATGCCCTGGGTTGCCGCGATGGCCCATCGAGGCGCTCAGGTCGGCCGGCCCGATGAACACGCCGTCGACGCCTTCCACGGCCGCGATTGCATCCAGGTTGGCCAGGCCTTCACGGTTTTCGATCTGCACCAGCAGGCACATCTGCTCATCGGCCTTGTCGAGGTACCCGGCGATGCTGTTCCAGCGCGATGCGCGTGCCAGCGCACTGCCGACGCCGCGCACCCCCTTGGGCGGGTAGTGGATGGCGCTCACCAGTGCCTGCGCCTGCGCGGCGCTCTCGACCATGGGCACCAGCAACGTCTGTGCGCCGATGTCGAGCACTTGCTTGATCAGCGCCGTGTCGCCGATGACCGGGCGAATCACCGGATGGCTGGGGTAGGGCGCCACGGCCTGGAGTTGGCCGAGCATGCCGCGCAGGTCGTTGGGCGCATGTTCGCCGTCAATCAGCAGCCAATCGAAGCCGGCGTTGGCGGCCAGTTCCGCGCAGTAGGCATCGGCCAGTCCCAGCCACAGGCCGATCTGGGCTTCACCGCTGCACAGGCGTTGTTTGAAGGTGTTCACAGGCATATCCATCGAGCCGTCCTCCGCTTACACAAAACGACAGGCGATCGAGCCGAGCATGTCGTAGTCGACATGGAAGGTATCGCCGGGGTTGGCCGCCACCGGGCGGGTGAAGGAGCCGCCCAGAATGATCTGCCCCGGTTGCAGGGTCACGTCATAGGCGGCCAGCTTATTGGCGAGCCAGGCCACGCCCTTGGCCGGGTGGTTGAGCACGGCGGCCGACACGCCGGATTCTTCGATCACACCATTGCGGTAGAGCACGGCGGGCACCTTGCGCAGGTCGATCTCGGTGGGGCGCACGGCGCGCCCGCCCATCACCACGCCGGCGTTGGCCGCGTTATCGGAAATGGTGTCGAACACCTTGCGGGTCGCCTGGGTGTGCGGGTCGACCTGTTGGATGCGCGCATCAATGATCTCCAGCGCCGGGATCACCCATTCGGTGGCATCGAGCACGTCGAACAGGGTCACATTTGGGCCTTTCAACGGCTTGCCCAGGATGAACGCCAACTCGACCTCGACCCGCGGCACGATAAAACGCTCGAAGGGGATGTCGGTGCCTTCGTCGAAGAACATGTCATCGAGCAGCGCACCGTAATCCGGCTCGGTGATGTTGGAAGACACCTGCATGGCGCGTGAAGTCAGGCCGATCTTGTGACCGACCAGCTTGCGCCCGTCCTTGATTTTCTGGGCGACCCACGCGCGCTGGATGGCGTAGGCGTCGTCAAGGGTGATTGCCGGGTGTTCCAGGGAGAACTGGCGCACCTGTTCCCGGGAACGTTCCGCCTGGTCGAGGCGGACGGCGGCTTGTTGGATAAGCTGTTGATCGAGCATGACAAGGTTCTCTCAGTGAGGGTTGACGATGGCCGCCTGGGTGCGCAGCACCAGCACGCCACCGAGTGCAATGAGCAATGCCAGGGCGTAGAGGGCCAGGCTGGCGCTGTGGGTGGTGTCGCGCATCCAGCCGATCAGGTAGGGCGCGAAGAACGAAGCGATGCTGCCGAAGGAGCTGATCAAGGCGATGCCGGCGGCCTGGGTGTGGTTGGACAGGAACGCCGGAGGCAGTTGCCAGAACATCGGCAGCGCCGCGCTGGCGCCCATGCCGGCGATGATCAGGCCGCCCAGCACCAGGGTCGGGTTGGTGGGGGCGAGCCCGGCGATGGCAATGCCGCCCGCCGACATCAATAACGGCACGCACAGGTGCCAGCGGCGTTCGCGGTGGCGATCGGACGAGCGCCCGCAGCCGATCATGAAAAAGCAGCCGGCCAGGTACGGCACCGCGCTGAGCAGGCCAACCTTGCCGTCGCTGCCGACCCCGGCGCCGTGGATCAGCGTCGGCATCCAGAACGCCAGGGTATTGACCGCCAGCATCACCGCGAAATACACCGCCACCAACAGCCACACTTGCCGGTTGTGCAGAATGGCGGAGAACGAGGTGATGGATTTGCGCTGTTCTTCGCTGTGCAGTTGCTCGCGCAGTTGTTGCTTTTGCGCGGGTGTCAGCCAGGTGACACGCTCGAAACTGTCCGGCAGGCATTTGAGCACCACCAGCCCGAGCAGGATGACCGGCGCGCCCTCGATCACAAACATCCACTGCCAGCCGCGCAGGCCGCCCAGGTCATGAAAGTGCTCAAGGATGCCGCCCGAGAGCGGCCCGCCGATCACCCCGGCCATAGGCACCGCAATCGCAAACAACGCCGTGATCTGCGCACGCCGCCCAGCCGGGTACCAGCGGTTCAGGAACACCAGGATGCCCGGAAAGAAACCCGCTTCGGCCACCCCGAGCAAAAAGCGCAGCACATAGAAGCCCGTCGCGCTGTCGACCAGGAACATACAGGTCGACAGCGCGCCCCACACCACCATCAGCGTGGCGATCCAGCGTCGCGGGCCAACACGGTCCAGGGCCATGTTGCTTGGTACGCCGAACAGCGCGTAGGCGATGAAGAACAGACCGGCACCGAAGCCATAGACGGTGTCGCTGAAATTGAGGTCGGTGCTCATCTGCATCTTGGCGAAGCCGATGTTGATGCGGTCGAGGTGCGCGAACAGGTAGCAGATCAACAACAGCGGCATCAGCCGCCAGGTGATGGTGCTGTGGGTGCGATCGCGGACGACGCGCGCAAGGGTGTCGGCGGTATTGGCTGTGCTCATGGTTTTATACTTTTTGTCTGAGAGGCCGATGGAACGAACGGGCTGGGCGGGTTAACTCACCTGCGCCTTAAGGAAGGCGTGCACATTGTTCTGCTTGAAATTGAGCTGCTCGTGCAGTTCGATCATTTCAAACGACAAGGCCAGCAGGCGTTGGGCTTGCAGCTCGGCGAAGTGCGCGGTGATCACCTCGAAGAGTTTTTCGGCGACCTTCTGTCGGGTTGCCAGGTCACGGCCATGACCGACCTTGAGCGTCATGTGCACGAAGGCGTAGTCATGCTTGCCGTCGGCCATGCGCCAAGTGTCCAGGCGCACACCGCGGCTGCGGATGCCGCCCAGCGGGAACACGCCGCTGTCGCCCAGGGTGGCGTGGACTTTTTCGAACAGGCCCGGCAGGTCCGCCTGCTGTTCGAGGTTGTCGGTGTACTCAGCGATGAAGTGGGGCATGGGACCTCCTGCGTCGGTAGCTTTTAGCTTCAAGCGGCAAGTGAGTGTGGTCGGCTTGTAGCTTGAAACTTGCCGCTGCTCTCATTCAAACCGGGAAAATGGCGTTGATCTGTCCGGTGCCCGAGCTGCCGAAGGGTTCGGTGATGATCTCGGCGGGCTGGGTGTAGTCCGGCCCACCGAGCAACCCCAACAGCATGGCGGTGTCGTGCATCTTGCCTTCGCCAAAGCAGTGCTCGGCGTAGTCGGGGAGCATGGCGCAGAACTCTTTCCAGCGACCCTGGCGCCACAGTTCCACCACGTGCAGGTCGACCTGTTTGTCGAACTCGCGCGTCCAGTTATGAATATTGGCTTCGGCGTTGCGATCGTCTGAGAAACGGTGCGACAGCGACCCCGAGGCCAGCACCACGACTTTGCGGTCGCTCTTTTCGATGGCGCGGCGCACGGCGGCGCCGAAGGTGAAGCTGTCTTGCAGACGATGCCAGGCGCACCAGGCGGCAATCGACACCACGTTGAATTTTTGATCGTCCGGCACGCCCATGTGCATGTAGCGCATCGGCACCAGCGTGCCGTATTCCAGCTCCAGGCTCGGAATGTTGTGGGCCAGGGTGCGCACGTCGGCCGCATTGGCCTCCAGCGCAATCAGCTCGCCCAGCTCCGGGCAGCCCGGGTACTCGTACTCCATGTTCTTGATGAAGTGCGGCAGTTCGTTGCTGGTGTAGATACCCTTGAAGTGCTCGCCACTGTTGACGTGGTAAGCGCTGTTGACCAGCCAGTGCACATCGAACACCACGGCGGTATCTGCGCCCAGTTCGCGGGCACGCCGGCCGATTTCCTTGTGGCCGGCAATCGCCGCCTCACGGCAGCCATGGTGTTTGCCGGGCAGCTCCGACAAATACATCGAGGGAACGTGGCAGATTTTCGCGGCCAGGACGACTTCGCCCATGATGATTCTCCTGAAATTGTTGTTGTCTTAGGGGATTTTGGTGTTGCTCAGACGCCCCAGCGTGGAATGTGATGGCTGCCCATCGAGATGCATACGTTCTTGATCTCGGCGAACACCTCGAAGCTGTATTGGCCGCCTTCACGGCCGGTGCCGGAACCTTTCACCCCGCCGAACGGTTGGCGCAGGTCGCGCACGTTCTGGCTGTTGATGAACACCATGCCGGCTTCGATGCCATAGGCCAGACGATGCGCCTTGCCGATGTCCTGGGTCCAGATGTAGGACGCCAGGCCGTATTCGGTATCGTTGGCCAATTGCAGCGCTTCGGCTTCGTCCTTGAACGGAATCAGGCACACCACCGGCCCGAAGATTTCTTCCTGGGCGATGCGCATGTTGTTGTTCACATCGGCAAATACCGTCGGCTGGATGAACTGCCCTTTGCTCAAGTGCGCCGCCAGGTTGGCCGGGCGCTCCAGGCCGCCGGCGAGGAGGGTGGCGCCTTCTTCGAGGCCGATCTTGATGTAACCGGTGACCTTGTCGTAGTGGGCCTGGGTGATCATCGAGCCGACCTGGGTCTTCGGGTCTTGCGGGTCGCCGACAATCAGGCGTTTGGCGCGCGCGGCGAACTCAGCCACGAACTGCGGGTAAACGCTTTCCTGGATAAAGATCCGGCTGCCGGCGGTGCAACGTTCGCCGTTGAGCGAGAAAATCGTGAACAGCGCCGCGTCGAGGGCGCGCTCCAGGTCGGCGTCTTCGAAGATCAGCACCGGCGACTTGCCGCCCAGTTCCATGGAGTACTTTTTCAGGCCCGCGGTCTGCATGATCTTCTTGCCGGTGGCGGTGCCGCCGGTGAAGGAAATCGCGCGCACGTCCGGATGGCGCACCAGCGCATCGCCGGCGGTGGCGCCGTAACCCTGGATCACGTTCAACACGCCGTTGGGGATACCGGCTTCGACGGCCAGGCGCCCCAGTTCGTTGGCGGTCAGCGGTGACAGCTCGGACATCTTCAGCACGGCGGTATTGCCCAGCGCCAGGCACGGCGCGGTCTTCCAGGTGGCCGTCATGAACGGCACGTTCCACGGCGAGACCAACGCGCACACCCCTACGGGTTGGTACAGCGTGTAGTTGAGCATCTGGTCATCGACCGGGTAACTGTGCCCGTCCATGCGCGTGCAGACTTCTGCGAAGAAGTCGAAGTTGTGCGATGCGCGTGGGATCAACACGTTTTTGGTCTGGTGAATCGGCAGGCCGGTGTCGAGGGTTTCCAGTTCGGCCAGGCGCGGCACGTTCTGTTCGATCAGCTCGCCGAGTTTGCGCATCAGGCGCGCACGTTCCTTGGCCGGGGTGCCGGCCCACTTTGGAAAGGCTTCCTTGGCCGCCGCCACCGCCTGCGCCACTTCATCGGCGCCGCCGCTGGCGACTTCACCGATGGCTTCGCCAGTGGCCGGGTTGTAGTTGACGAACACATCTTTGCTTTCGACCTCACGGCCGTTGATCCAATGTTTGATCATGCTGCTCAAGCCTCTGTACGGGCGTTGAAGAACGCCGCTTCGCTGACAATTCGATTGACCAGGCGGCCTACGCCTTCAACCTCCACCACCACTTCATCGCCGGGCACCACATCCGCGAGGCCTTCCGGCGTGCCGGTGGCAATCATGTCGCCGGGTTGCAGGGTCATGAAGCCGGACAGGTATTCGATCAGGTAGGGGATGTCGAAAATCATGTCCTTGGTGCTGCCTTCCTGGCGCAGCTCACCGTTGATCCAGGTGCGCAGTGTCAGGTTGCTCGGGTCGGGCACATCGGCCACATCGACGATCCACGGGCCGACCGGTGTGGTGGCGTCGCGGTTTTTCACGCGCAGGTTGGGGCGGTAGTAGTTTTCCAGGTAGTCACGAATGGCGTAGTCGTTGCACACCGTGTAGCCGGCCACGTAGTCCAGGGCGTGTTCGCGCTTGACGTTGCGCGCCGGCTTGCCGATCACGGCCACCAGTTCACACTCGTAGTGCATGTAGGCGACGTTATCCGGGCGCCAGGTCACCTGGTTGTGGCCGGTATAGGTGCCGGGGGATTTGATGAAGGCCAGCGGCTCGGTGGGCGGCTTGAACGCCAGTTCGGCGGCGTGGTCGGCGTAGTTCAGGCCCAGGGCGAACATGCTGCCGGTGGCCGGTGGCAGCCACTGCACCTGGTCTTCGGCCAGCAGCCGACCATCGGCCAGGCGCACGGCGTTGTTGTCTTCGACATGGGCGAGGTGGACTTCGCCTTCAAACTGGATACGGGCGTGTTTCATACAAGCTCCTGTTACTCGGCCACGACGTGGTTGGCGAGGCGGCCCAAACCGCTGATTTCAACTTCAAGGGTGTCGCCCGGCTGCACGTCGACGCGACCTTCCGGGGTGCCGGTGATCAGTACGTCACCGGCGTGCAGGGTCATGAACTCGCTGATTTCGGCGATCAGCAAAGGAATGTTGCGCACCAGGTTGGCGGTGGTGTTTTGCTGGCGAATCTCACCGTTGACGTACAGCGTGATCGCCAGGGCGTGCGGGTCTTTGATCTGCGCGGCGGGGACCAACTCGGGCCCGACCGCACAAAAACCGTCACGGCATTTGGCTTTGACGGCAGGGCGGTAGTAGCTGTCTTCCGGCAGGCTGAATTCATTGACGATGGTGTAGCCGGCAACGTAATCGAGGGCATCGGCCGCGCTCACGCGGCTGGCGTTCTTGCCCATCACCACGCCGAGCGCCGGGCCGGGTTGCAAACGTTCGCCCTGGCCTGGATGCACCACCGCGGCGCCGTGCTGATTGCGCGTGTTGGGCGTCTTGATAAACAGCACCGGTTTGACCGGCGGCTTTTGATACGGCGGCTGTTCGAATTCGGCGAGACGCTGTTTGAGCAGCCCCTGGTAGTTCAGTGCGACACCGAACAGGGTGCCGGTGGCAACGTCATGCAAGGCACGGCTCATGCTTTCTCCTGGCAGAGCCATGGGGCTCCGATTTTTGTTAATGTGTTAACAGTTATAATTAAGATGTTAACTATCGTCAAGCGTGGCAGACTGTCTTCACGGTGGTTGCGCTGCGCGATTCGGTGCAGGATGAGCACCACGGCAATCACAATAAAAACGAGCAGCGTGCGATGACCGACCGTCAACCGATCCCGAACATCAACATCGGCCAGGTGTACGACCAGCGCTACAGCGACGCGCAGGTGCATTACGACCGGCTGGCCAACCTGGCGGGTTTCTTCGGGCGCAACATGCCGGTGCACCGGCACGACCGGTTCTTTCAGGTGCACTACGTCAAGAGCGGCACGGTGCGCGTGTACCTGGACGACCAGCAGTACGTCGAGTCCGGGCCGATGTTTTTCCTCACGCCGCCCACCGTGCCGCACGCTTTTGTGACCGAGGCCGACAGCGACGGGCACGTGTTGACGGTGCGTCAGCAACTGGTCTGGCAATTGATCGCGACCGACCCCAGCCTGGCACCGGCCGGGGCACAGCTGCCGGCGGCGTGTGTCGCGCTGGCGCGCCTGGGGCCGCACAATGCGGGTGAAATACGCCGGCTGGATTTTCTGTTCGATGAATTGAGCGAAGAGGTGGACGCCCAGCGCCCAGGGCATGGCGCTGCCCTGGACAGCTTGACGCGCTTGATCATGGTCAGCCTGTTGCGGCTGTGCTCCCATTCGTTGAAAGCCACGCCGGCGCGGCACGAAGACTTGAAGATTTTTCACCGTTTCAACGAACTGATCGAAGCGCACTACCTGCAGCACTGGCCGTTGTCGCGGTATGCGCAAGGCATCGGTGTGACCGAGGCGCGACTCAACGATGTGTGCCGACGCATCGCCGACCTGCCGTCCAAGCGCCTGATCCTGGAACGCCTGATGCAGGAGGCCAAACGCCTGCTGCTGTTCACCGGCAGCTCCGCCAACGAAATCTGCTATCAGCTCGGGTTCAAGGATCCTGCCTATTTCAGTCGGTTTTTCCAGCGCTACGCACAGCTCACTCCGGGGGAGTATCGCCAGCGGCAATTGGGTTTGCGTTGAGCCAGGCATGGGCCGTTGCGCCTTGGTGTTGTTGATCTTATAGCGATCAGCATGACCAGCGCGGCGCTTGGACAGAATGGCTTTTACGCGGAACCGATTGCACTTTTCACAGGCTTGCGTGCGTCGGTTGGCGACACTAAGCTGCCGACTCGCTCATCCACGTGGTGCCGATATGGCCAACCCCAGACCTTCGCTGACCCTGACCCTGCTGCAAGCCCGTGAAGCCGCGATGGCGTTTTTCCGGCCGCCTGAACAAACATGAACTGACCGAACAGCAGTGGCGGGTGATTCGCATCCTGCGCCAGCAGGGCGAGCTGGAAAGCCATCAACTTGCCCAGCAGGCGTGCATTCTCAAACCCAGCATGACCGGGGTGCTGAGCCGTCTGGAGCGCGACGGCCTGGTGCGTCGGCAAAAGTCCAGCCAGGACCAGCGGCGGGTATTCGTCGGCCTCACCGAGCGCGGCCAGCAGTGCTTCGTGTCGATGAGTGAAGGCATGGAAAGCAACTACCGCAAGATCGAAGAGCAGTTTGGCGCGGAAAAAATGGAACAGCTGCTGAGCCTGCTCAACGAGCTGAAGAATATAAAGCCTTGATGCGTAAAACTCATTAACAGGTGAACGTATTTGCCGGCTGGCGGCATGCAGGTGCTCCTTGCGCTATCCGTTTTCGGCACAAATGCGCGACCGGTCCTGAGTCCGGAATGGAACTTGCCTTGTAGATGACCCGTAAGCCTTGCAACTCAAAAAGGTCGGGTCCATGAACAACAATAATGAGCGGGTGCCTGCGGTTTCCAAGCAGGTTCGTTCGACGTCATCCCTGCAGCATTTCCTCACGAGCGATATCGATGAGCACGCCCGGAACATGCAGGGCTGGCAGGTTCGCTACGATCAGCTCTCGCCGGGCGCCTTTGAAGGCGAGCTGATCGCGTTCCGTTCGGAGTGGATGCAACTGGCTCGCGACCGCTCTAATCAAGCCATGATCAAAAGCGGAACGGCCTGGGACGGCGCAATCACCTTCAGCTTGCCGTTGAGTGCGCACGGCCCGGTGTACTGCGCCGGGCATCCGATTCACGAGCCCAGCCTGTTGGTTGCCCACGGGCACAACCTGCCTGAGCTGCACACGCCCCAGCACTTGGATCTGCTCAGTGTGGCGATTGACGAGCGCGTACTGGAACATGTGCTGGCGCGTCAGGGCAGTGCGTTTCGAATTACCGATCTTCCCAAGTGTTACCGCTTGGGCGACTCGCCTGTGCAACAGGAACTCGCGGTGTTGTTCGATGAACTGTCGGGCTACAACCAGGGGCGGGATGTATTGCTCGGGCACGACGCGATCCGTCGCGGCATACGCGATACGGTGATGCTTCATGTGCTGGAACTGATCGCGCCGGACCAGGCGCCCCCCCTCAATCCCACGGCACGTAAAAGGATGGTCGACCGCGCCCGTGAATATGCGCTGAGCCACCTCGACGAACCGTTGTCGATCCTCGACCTGTGCAACCACATCGGCGCCAGCCGGCGCAAACTCCAGTACTGTTTCCAGGAAACCCTGGGGATCAATCCGGTGGCGTATTTGCGTGCATTGCGCCTCAATGCGGTGCGTCGTGAACTGCGTATGAGCACGCAGTCCCAGGGCGTCCAGGAAGTGGCGGCACGCTGGGGGTTTTGGCATTTGAGCCGGTTCTCGGGCGATTACCGCACCCTGTTTGGCGAAAGCCCTTCGCAGACCCTGCGACGTGCTCAACTCTGCTGAAAACGGATAACCCGCTCGCGGCGCTGATTACTAGGATGGCCCACACCACTTGATGGGAGGGCATTCGATGATCAACAACAATAATGCAAACGCCGCACGCATGACGCTGTTCACCCTGGGGCTGCTCGGTTGCTGCGCCGGCGCCCAGGCCACCGAGAACGGCTCGCCGACCACGGCGGTCGGTGTGTATGACTTCGGCGCGGGGATGATGCCACCGGCCACGCCTTTCGGCACTCTGGGGCTGCGAACCGGGTTCTACTCAGCCAATGTGCAGAAGGACCGCAGCGGGCGCTCGGTCGACAACCATTTTTCACTGGATGTGTTGTCCATCGCTGCCGCCTATATGCACATGACGGATCACACCGTACTGGGTGCCAACTACGGCTACGGGGTGGTGGTGCCGTTTTTCAAGATGGACGCTTCCATCAAGGTCCAGACCCCGGTCGGGCCCTTGCACTTGGAAGCCGATCCATTTCGACTGGCCGACGTGCAATTTTTGCCGCTGATCCTGCAATGGAATCTGTCGCCGAACCTGTTCATCAACACCCAGTTGCAAATCCAGGCACCCACGGCGACTACGACAAAAATCGCCTGGTGTCGCCGGGGCTCAATCACTGGACATTCTCGCCGATCGTCAACGCCACTTACATCACCGACAGTGGCTTCGAGGTGTCTTCCAGCTTTGAAGTCGACGTCAACACCCGCAACCCCGCGACCGACTATAAAAACGGCGTCGAGTACCGCCACGAATTTGCCGTTGGCCAGCATGTGGGGCCGTGGACCCTGGGCCTGGGCGGTTATTACTACCGCCAGTTCAGCGATGACGACGCGCCGGGGCTGCAGTCGGGCAATCGCGCACGGGTATTGGCCGTCGGGCCGGCGGTAAGTTACTTCAAGCCCGGCCTGCCCCCCATCTGGCTGCATGCCTACAAGGAAACCGACGCCCGCAACCGGGCCGAGGGTTACACCGTGGCGCTGCGTATCTCTCAAAGTTTTTAAGGGGCCGGACATGAACCCATCACGTTCTGATAGTGCGTTACCCCGTCAAGCCACCGGCCGCCGTGAAGGGCTGGTGCTGATGCTGGGCAGCAGCCTGACCATCATGGGCGCGGCGATGGTCGCGCCGATCCTGCCCAAGCTGGGCGCGGCGTTTGGCCCGCTGGAGCCGCGTGCCGACCTGCTGGTGCCCTTGGCGGTGACCGGGCCGGCACTGGCGATTGCGCTGTGCGCACCCCTGGCCGGCTGGTTGGCCGACCGGGTAGGGCGCAAGGCGCTGCTGGTGATCGCCACCTTGTTGTATGCCGTGCTCGGGGCGTTGCCGGCCGTGCTCGATAACTTGCAGTCCATCGTGGGCGTGCGCCTGTTGTTCGGTTGCGCCGAAGCCGCAGTGATGACCTGTTGCGCCACCTTGATCGCCGACTATTGGCACGGCGAAGAACGCATGCGCTACATCAATCGACAGGTGGTGACCATCGGCCTCGTGGGCTCGCTGTTCTTTGTCGTAGGCGGGGCATTGGGCGAACACTCCTGGCGCCTGCCGTTCCTGCTGTACCTGCTGCCCTTGTTGCTGGTGCCGGTGATGATCAAGGTGCTGTGGGAACCCGAGGGCGTCCGGCAGCCGATCGATGCGCCTGAAGAGGGCCGGGTAGCGATCCTGCCCGTGGTGCTCGGTTACCTGCTGATTCTCAGCGGCATGGTCCTGAGTTTTGTGGTGCCGATCCAGGCCCCGATTCTGCTGGTTGGCCTGGGCGTGACGTCGAGCACGATGATCGGGCTGTCGGCCGGCCTGAGCCTGCTGGCGACCCTGGGCGGGTCGCTGGCCTGGCCGCTGCTGCGCCGCCGCATCGGTATCGCCGGTTGCAATGCGTTGCTGCTGACCTTGCTGGGACTGGGGCTGTGGCTGCTGATGCGCGCGCAAAGTTACAACGCGGTATTGCTGGCGACGCTGATCCATGGCCTGGGCGCCGGGCTGCTGGTGCCCAACGCGATGGCGCCGGTGATGAATGCCCTGAGCGCCAGGACCCGTGGGCGTGGCCTGGGCGGATTCACCTCTTGCCTGTATTTCGGCCAGTTCGTCAGCCCGTTGGTGGTGGCACTGCTCAGTGCCCGCTCTGGCGACCTGCGCCTCTCCATTCAGTGGCTGGCGCTTGCCAGTGTGATCGCGGCCCTGGTCTGGGCGCTGGCCGGCCTGCAAGCGCGGCGCAAGGCAGTCACCCGAACGCTCGGCTCAAGTCATTCGTAATCAAGAGGGCATGCACATGGACATCCACAACCTGCTGGACACCGAGGACGCGACCGGCTTGGCCGAGTGGCTGCGGCGCGGCGAGATACAACCCGGCGAGCTGCTGGAGGCGGTCATCGATCGCATCGAGCTGGTCGAGCCGCAGCTCAACGCTGTGGCCGAGTGCCTGTACGATTCGGCCCGTGAGGCCGCACGCACGGCGCGGCCCGGTGATGGGGTGTTTACCGGGGTGCCGACCTTGATCAAGGACCTGTTCTCACCGGTCAACGGCGCGGCGATGAGCAACGGTTCCCAGGCGCTGGGAGGCGCGCGCGCCGATTTCGATGCAGAACTGGTGACGCGTTTGCGCCGTGCCGGTTGCGTGATCGTCGGCACCAGCACCTCGCCTGAATTCGGTACCTCTTACTCCACCGAGTCCAACCGCTTCGGCGCCACCCGCAACCCCTGGAACACCAGCCACAGCGCGGGCGGTTCCAGCGGCGGCGCGGCGGCCCTGGTGGCGGCGCGCGTCGTGCCGTTTGCGCATGGCAACGATGGCGGCGGTTCGTTGCGTGTGCCGGCGTCCTGCTGTGGGGTGTTCGGCCTCAAGCCAAGTCGCGGGTTATTGCCGTCGGGCCCGATGGTTGGTGAAGGCTGGGCGGGGATGGGCACGCCCCATGCCATCACCTTGTCGGTACGCGACAGCGCCGCGTTGTTGGATGCGACGGCGGGCATCGACCTGGGCGCACCGTACGCCGCGCCCATGCAGGCACAGCCCTATGTCTCGGCGCTGCAACGTGATCCACGGCCACTGCGGATTGCACTGGTGGAACACCTCGGGCCGTGGTCGACATCCAGTGAAGCGGTCGAGTCCGTGCGTGCGGCAGCCAGGCTGTGCGAGTCCCTGGGCCACCGTGTCGAGCCGGTGAAGCTGCCGGTGGCGCTGCCGGAGTTTCTCGATCAGGTGTTTACCATCATTGGCGCCAGCACCCGTCATTACCTCGACGTGCTGGGGCAGATGCGCGGCTTTGCGGTGCAGCCTGAAGAGCTTGAAACCCGCACCCGGATTATCCTGCGCGGCAAGGGTGAGGTCAGCGGGGCGCAGTACGCCGGCGCGGTGGAATGGATCCATGCCTTGGGCCGTCAACTGGCGGTGTTCATGCAGGACTATGACCTGATCCTCACACCCACCCTGGCCCGTGAACCCGTACTGATCGGCGAGCTGGACTTGCAGGACGACCGCTTGAGCCTGGATGAGTTGATTGAGCGCTTCCACAGCTACTCGCCGTTCACCGCGCTGTTCAATGCCAGCGGACAGCCGGCGATGTCGGTACCGTTGCACTGGAGCGCGGCCGGCCTGCCGATGGGGGCGCATTTTGCTGCGCGTTTTGGCGAGGAAAGTACCTTGTTCGCGCTTGCGGCACAGTTGGAGCGGGCGCAGCCGTGGCGGGGGCGGGTACCGCTGATCAATGCCTGTGGCGAGGGAGCTTGCTCCCGTTGGACTGCGCAGCAGTCCCATTCTTTGTAAACAAAGAGCGGGCCGCTTCGCGGCCCAACGGGAGCAAGCTCCCTCGCCACAGGTTCAGGCCCACGCCACAGCCGTGTAGACACCCATGCCTTGCCGGCGTGGCGTTGCGCGCAATACCCGGCTCAAGGCAGTGACTTGATGGCCTGCACGAGTGCAGCTCAACGTGCGACAGCAACGCCTGGTACCGCTCCATCAACCGCTGGAACAGCAGCGCTTCCTTGCTCTCGACACGGTGATAAATCGCACGCATTGGGCGGTTGGCCAGACCGGCCCAATGCACAGCCACCTGATGTGCCTCGCTCAACCGAGCGTGTTCAAACACACCACTTTGGGTTGCGTCATTTCCTCGTAGGCGAAGCGCACGCCCTCACGGCCCAGGCTGCCGTATTTGGAACCGCCGAATGGCATCGCGTCGAAGCGATAGTCGGAAGAGTCATTGATCATCACGCCTGCGGCTTCGATCCTGCGCGCGGCGCTCAACGCCGTGGCCAAGTCGCGGGTGAAGATCCCGGCGTGCAGGCTGTAGTCGGGCTCGTTGGCCAGCGCGATGGCCTCATCGAACGATTCAAACCGCTGCAACACCACCACCGGTGCGAAGATCTCGTTGCGCCAGAGCTGGCTGGCGTGATCGACGTTTTCCAGCACCGTGGCGGCGTAGCAGGCGCCTTGGCGCTGATGCCCGCAAAGCAACGTGGCGCCCCGTGCCAGTGCGTCGGCTACTACACGCTCGGCATTCTGTGCCGCATGCTCGGTGATCATCGGTCCGATATCGGTCGTGGCAAGCATCGGGTTTCCCACCGTCAGCGCCTCGGTCTGGCTGACGAATCGCGCACGGAACGCCGCATAAATCGACGCATGCACCAATAGCCGCTGAGTGCCGATGCAGTTTTGCCCCGCCGCCCAGAACGCGCCCGATACGCAGCTCGCCACAGTGGCCTCAAGGTCGCAGTCCGCCATGACGATCACCGGCGCATTGCCGCCCAGGTCCATCGCCAATTTCTTCAAGCCCGCGGTGCGGGCAATCTGCTCACCGGTGACAAACCCGCCGGTAAAGGAAATCATGCGTACTTCCCGCGCCGCCACCAGGGCCTTGCCCAGCTCGGCACCGCCGGTGGCAACCGTGACCACCGATTCGGGCAACCCGGCCTCGACCAGGTACGCCACCAGTTTTATCGCCGACAACGGCGCCAGTTCGGACGGTTTGAGAATCACCGCGTTGCCGCCGGCAATGGCCGGGCCGAGCTTATGGGCCACCAGGTTCAAAGGGTCGTTGTAGGGCGTGATCGCGACGATCAAACCGAGGGGCTCGCGGGAGAACCAGCCCTGGCGCGACTCCGAGCCTTCATACGCATCGAATGGAATCACTTCTCCAGCATTGCGCTTGGCTTCTTCGGCCGACAACTTGAGGGTGTTGATACACCGCTTGACCTCCTTTTCGGCCTGCTTGAGGGTCTTGCCGGCTTCGTCGACGATCAGCCGGGCGAACGCGCGGGCATCGCGCTCGACGTGCAAGGCCGTCCGTTCGAGGATCTGCGCCCTGCGGTAACGTGGCAACGCAGCGCAAGCGCGGACGCCGTCGCGTGCCTGTTCCAGCAGGTGTGGAACCTGCGACGCACACACATCCGCGACGGTGCCGACCGGCGTACCGTCAAAAGGATTGAAGACTTGGATCTGCGGTGCCACGACCGTGCGGGCCAGGTGCGAGACGTTCATTGGTTTGCTTCCCGGTGCTGTGCGGCGGATTGATGGAGGCTGATGATGTCCGACAGCAGCGCGAAGGCTGTTTCCGTGCGTCCGGCGCCGGCCCCGAAACCGTCACCGTGCCGATCAGGTCGGTGGTGAACGACACCGCATTGGTGGCGCCGCCGATGCTGGCTAACGGATGATCGTTGCTCAACAGGCGCGGCTCGACGCTGGCGCTGACCGAGCCGTCGGCCTGGCGCGTGGCGGCGCCGATCAGTTTCCAGCGCGCGTTGTCTTGGCGAGCCTGGTCGATGTCGCCGCGGGTGAGGGCGCTGATACCCTTGCAGCGCACATCGCTGACATTGATTCTTGCATCGAGCAGTTCGTTGGCGAGGATCACCACCTTGAGCCGTACGTCATGACCTTCGACATCCGCCGTCGGATCGGCTTCGGCATACCCCAGCGCCTGCGCCTGCTTGACCGCCTCGGCAAAACCCAGGCCGCTCTCCATGCGGGTGAGGACGAAGTTGGATGTGCCGTTGAGAATGCCCTCGAAACCGCTGATGGTGCTGCCGGCCAGCAACTGCCTGGCCAGGCGTATGACCGGTGTGCCACTCATCACCGCACCTTCGTATTCGAAGCCCACGTGGTTGCGCTGGGCCAGGGCTTTCAAGGCTGCACCGTGCAGGGCGATCGGCCCTTTGTTGGTGGTGACGACATGCTTGCCATTTTCCAGCGCCCAGCGACAGAACGAGGTCGCCGGCTCACCGTCCACCGGGTTGGTGAACGTGGCTTCGGCAATCATGTCGGCGCCGGAGTCTTTGATCACGGCTTCATTGAGGGCTGCCGCGTCGCCCCCCGGCAGTTGCGCCAGAGCGCCTTGGGACATGGGCAGAGTCGCCAATAAGGCGGCATCCAGCCCTTGGCGATCGATCACCGAGCCGAGGAACAGGTCGGTGACGCCGACGATTTTCAGGCTAAAACCCAGTTCGGTTTTCCAGCGCTCATTGCGCTCGGCGATCAGTTGCGCCAAGGCCCGGTTGACACCGCCGAAGCCGACCAGCGCCAGTTTGTATTCAGTCATTTTTATTGCCCCTGATCTGGGTGAGGAGTGGTTGGGCTCTAGATTAGGCGGCCAATCAGGGCAGTGAAATATGCCTATTTGCTCTATTTTATGGGCATTTTGACCAAGGGCCGGCGTGCCCGCCCGGCATAAAAAAAGCCAGCGAAGGCTGGCTCTTTCAGCGGCGGCGAAGGGCTCAGACGACGGACGTCAAGACGAAAGACGTCACCGTGTTTTCAACGCCCGCCAGCGCAGAAATCTGACTCCACACCTGATGCACCCGCTGCGGGTTCGTTGCGCCGACACGCAGCATCAGGTCGAACTCACCGCTCATGACGTCGCACTGGATGACTTCGGGGATTGCACGCAGTGCCTGCAATACATCCTCTCCGCGCATACGGTCATAGCGATAGACGAAGATCACCGCATTGATCTGCGCGGCGGCTTGTCCACCGTCGCCTGTCAGGACGGTATAGCCCCGTATGGCGCCGTCACGTTCCAAGCGTTCGATGCGCTGGCGCACGGCGTTGCGCGACAGATTGACCTTGGCCGCCAGCTCCGCGTGGGCGGCGCGGGCGTTGAGCCGCAGCTCGGCGATGATGCGTTCATCGAGAGGGTCCAGAATGCGCTTCATTGAGCCTCCAATTACCGCGCCCTCACAGCGCGTCGAGCTGTTGAAGGAGCGGGGCAATATCGTCGGGCCTGATCCGCTTATGCGCCGGTCCGCCGGGCGCAGTGTCCCGGCAAGCCTGGCGCGGCACACTGATCCCCAACGTGTCGAGCAGCGCCGTCGATTTGACCGGCGAGATTTCCCCCAGCGTGACCATTGGCGCCACCAGGCTGCGACGGTACAGGCGGGCGGCAAGCACGCCGGTGGCGGTGTGAGGATCGACGATGTAGCCGGTGTCACGGTACAACTCGGTCATCTCATTCAGGGTTTCAGTATCGCTGACCGCGTAGGAGTCAATGATCATCCGCGCCTGCAACCAGCATTCATTGGCGATGCTCATCTCGCCACAGGCCTCCAGCCCGGCCATCAAGGCGCTCACCGCCTCGGCATCGTGTTCGTAAACCTCCCAGAGAAAACGCTCCAGATTGGAGAACGTCGACAGGTCCATGGCCGGTGACAAGGTGGTGTTGGCGCGCAGCCTGGAATAATGGTTCTTCAGGAACAGCTGGTGCAGGGCGTCGTTGGTATTGGTGGCCACGATCAGCTGGGTGATGGGCAAGCCCATTTTCTGTGCGATGTAACCGGCATAGACTTCAGCGAAACTCGCCGCCGGCACACTGAAGCCGATCGGGCGCTGGCCGCCGCCCAGTTGCAGGACCGCGTGGAAATACACCACCAACTGGGCCAGCACGTTGACCCAGTTGCTGGAGTTGAAGCTGATCGCCGCGTACGGTGCGCACGGCCATTGGTTGAACAGCCCGCTCACTATGCGCTGGCACTCGTCGAAGCTTCCGTCGACAGCGAACAGATGCATAGTGGGCTGCGCCACCGCCAACAGCGCCTGCAACTGATGCGGGGGCACGCCGTGTTCGGGATAGAGCACCACCACGTGGGCCTCGGCACAGTCTTTGAACGCTTCAATGGCCGCCAGGCCGGTGTCGCCGTTGGTGGCGCCGAGCACCACCGCGCGTCGACGCCGCTGGTGCAGAAAGTGCTGCACCAACTGTGCCTGCAACTGCGCGGCGAAATCCTTAGAGGAGCGGGTAGGGCCGTGGAACAGTTCCAGCACCCATTCGTTGCGGTCGACCTGATGCAAAGGTGCTACGGCACGGTGCTGAAACCGGCTGCTGGCGGCTTTGAGCAGGCGCTTGAGGTCTGTTTCGGCAATCGTCGCCCCCACGAACGGCCGGATGATCCGATAAGCCAGTTCGTCGTAGGGCAAGGTTGACCAGTTAGCGATGTCGTGGGGCGCGAACAACGGCAGATCGAGAGGGACGAACAACCCGCCGTCGTCGGCGATGCCGGACAACACGACCTTTTCGAAGTCGGCCTGCACGGCCGCATTTCGGGTACTTATGTAGCGCATGGTTCGGCTCCGGCCGGTTATTTGTAACGGTGTGCCTGCTCGACCAGCCAGGTGGAAAACATCACGGCGTCGGGATGCTCGTCGGCGCCTGAACCGCGTACCAGGTAAAACGACTCGCTGGCCTCTATGCGCTGGTCGAATGGTTCAACCAGGCACCCGTCCTGGAGCATTTCGTCGACCATAGAGGAGCGGGCCAGTGCAATGCCTTGCCCCAATTGCGCCATGCGCAACGTCGAGATCAACGTATCGAACTGCAGGCCGCGCGATGAGTCGACCGCGTCGGCGCCGACCATCTTCAACCAGTATCCCCAGCCCTCTTCGTAACCCAGCACATGCAGCAGCGTGTGCTGGGCGATGTCGTTTGCCGTGTTCAGGGGGGCGTGCGCCATCAGGGTCGGCGAACAGACCGGAAACAACGTGTCCCAGGTCAGGCGCTGGGACACCAGGCCGGGCCATTGGCCGTGGCCCCAGCGAATCTCCATATCGTCTTCGCCATCCAGTTCCTTGACCCAGATATTGCTGATGTAGCGGATATCGACGTGCGGGTGCCGCTGACGAAAGTCCACCAGCTTGGGTGCCAGCCAGTGCACGAAAAACGCCAGGCTGCCGCGCACCTTGATCGGCCGGCGTTTGTGTTGGCCGAAAATCTCGCTGGTGCCCACCGCCAGTCGTGTGATCGCGTCCTGCACCACCGGCAGATAGGCCTGGCCCTCTTCGGTCAAGCCCAGGCCCCGGGGCAGGCGTTTGAACAGGGCCACCCCCAGATGGCTTTCCAGTTGGCGGATCTGTTGACTGACCGCGCCTTGGGTCAGACACAGTTCGTCAGCGGCGTGGGTGAAGTTCAGGCAGCGAGCGGACACCTCGAAGGCTCGCAGCCAGTTCAAGGGGGGTAGCGGCTTTTGCTTCATGGTCTGGACCTCATCGACGCTGCACTGAGCACGCTGACCCACGCCGTCGAACGCGCCTAGAACGCATCGGACGGTTGTACCGTGGACGTGAGCGACAAGCGTCGTTCGCGGCTGTTGCGGGTAATGTAATACACGAAGTAGCACCATGCGATGAAGGGGATGCCGAAGTACAACGCTACCCGCTGTTCCGGATCGAAAGCGATCCCCACACAGGCCAGGCTGCAGCACGCCAGTGCGCCCAGCGGCACCCACGGGTAACCCCGAACCCTGAACTTGAGCTCGCGCACATCGCCGCCGTTGGCCACATAGTGCCGGCGAAAGGCAATTTGGCTGGCGGCGATGCTCATCCACACCACCACCACCGCCAGCCCGGAGATCGATACCAGCGCCAGGTACACGGTGTCGGCGGCGAATACGCTGCTGAGCAGGGATGCGCCGCCGCCGATCATGCTCAAGATAATCGCGTTCAACGGCGTACCCATGCGGGTCAGTTGCGAGAACTGCTTGGGCAGGTGGCCCTGGTCGCTCAAGGTCCAGAGCATCCGTGAGGCGGCGTAGAGCCCGGAGTTGGCCGCCGACAACAGCGCGGTAATGATCACAAAGTTCATGATGTCGGCCGAGTAGGGGATGCCGATATAGGTGAACACCGTCACAAAGGGGCTCTCCACCAAACCGGCCTGTTCGCGGGGCAGCAGGGTGGCCAGGACAAAAATGGTGCCGACAAAAAAGATCGCCAGGCGCAGCACGGTGGTGCGAATGGCCCGTGGCACGTTGCGTTGAGGGTCTTTGGTTTCGCCGGCGGCGATGCCGATCAGCTCGGTGCCCGAAAACGCGAACGACACGGCCAGCAAGGTCATCGCAATCGACATGAAACCGGTGGGGAACAAGCCTTCCCGAGTAAAGTTGGCCAAGCCGATGCTGTGCGCCTGATCGATATTCAACAGCCCGAGAATAGCCCCGCCGCCGATGACCAGAAACACCACCACCGTCACGACTTTTATGAGCGACAACCAGAATTCGGTCTCGGCGAACAGACGCACCGAGACCACGTTGGTAAGGAACACCGTGCCGGCGAACAGCGCACTCCAGATCCATACCGGCGTGTCCGCAAACCAGCGGGTCATCAGGATCCCGGCTGCGGTGAATTCCGAGCCAATGGCCACGGTCCATGTCAGCCAGTACAGCCAGGCCACGGTGTAGCCGGTGCCCGGGCCGAGAAAGCGGGTTGCGTAGGTGCTGAACGAACCGGTTTCGGGCATCTGCACTGCCAGCTCACCCAGGCACATCATGACCATGTAGACCATCAGTGCGCCGATAATGTAGGCGATGACTGCCCCTAAGGGGCCTGCCTGGTTGACGGTGTAGCCGGACGTCAGAAACAAACCGGTGCCGATTACGCCGCCCAAGGCCAGCATGACAATATGGCGCGTCTGCATTTCCTGTTTGAAACCGGCGCGTGCGTTGAGTTTTTGTTCTTTTATGGACATGGTTGTTCTCATGAAAGTTGTTAGGGCAGGTCGCAACCTCGCCACTACGTTTTATTATTATTCCTCTTCATGAAACGCCCCGCAGACGGCCCTGTCGTGGGGTTTGAGACTTCAGTTCAGGCCGGCTCGCGGCTTTTTTCCTCGCGCAGGCAGCGCACAAACGCGAACGCCTGTTTCAGGTCGTCAAGCAAGTCGTCGGTGTCCTCGATGCCCACCGAAACGCGCACCAGCCCTTCGGAAATACCCAGCGCCTGGCGTTCTTCCAGCGTGTTTTCCACATGGCTGGTGGTGCGGGCCGGGCCGTAGATGGTTTCGACCGCTCCGAGGTTGCCGGCGCAGTGAGCAAATCGCAGGCGCGGCAGCAGCACCTTGACCGAGTCCATGCCGCCAATCAGCACGAAACTGACAATGGCGCCAAAACCGCCCATTTGCGCGCAGGCCACCGCGTGGTTCGGGTGACTGGGAAGACCGGGGTAATTGACGGACGCGACCAAGGGTTCAGTGCACAGGAACTCCGCCAGGGCATAGGCGCTGCGTTGCTGTTGGCGCATGCGCAGCACCAGGGTCTTCATGCCGCGGATGATCATATAGGCCGAGAACGGATCGAGTGTGGCGCCATTGATTTCGCGGTAGTGCCGAACCTGGGCCATCAGCGCTTCGGTGCCGCAGACCAGGCCGCCCAATACGTCACCATGGCCACTGAGAAATTTGGTCGCGCTGTGGATGACCACATCCACCCCCAGTGCCAGCGGGTTCTGATTCAGCGGTGTAGCGAACGTGTTGTCAGCCACCACCAGGGCGCCGACACGCTTGGCCGCTGCCACCAGGCGCTGGATATCAAGGATTTTCAGGGTCGGGTTGGTCGGCGTTTCCAAGTACAGCAGCCGGCAGCCGTTGGCGATTTCGCGTTCGATCGCCTCGTGGTCGAAGGTCTCGCACAAGGTGACCTCCACGCCCATGCGCGGCAGGAACTCCTCGAAAATCTTGTTGGTTCCGCCATAGCTGTCCTTGGTGGACACCACGCGGTCGCCCTGGGCCAGGAAGGTGTAGAGCACACTGCTGATGGCCGCCATGCCGCTGCTGAACGCAACCGCGGCTTCGGCCATTTCCAACTCACCGATTTTGGCTTCGAGGGTTTCGACCGTCGGGTTGCTCATCCGGCTATAGATGAAGCCCGGGGATTTCCCCAGCGCCACGTCGTACCAGACGTCGATGTCGTCGTAACCGTAGGCGGCGCTGACCACGATAGGCGTCTGCGTCGCGTTGTAGGGGTGCCTGACTTGCTCTCCGCCCCAGACCGCCCGGGTCCCGGCGCCCGCATTTTCAAGTCCAACGCTGTGAGGTTTATCGTTCATTGAGGCTACTCGCACTGATGGAGTGACTGTCGGTTCGTTCACTGGATAGTGCGGCTCAATATAGGGATCGGTGGTGCGCCCGAGAAACGATGTTATCGGTGCCAAAGGGCAGCTTTTTTTAATGGGTATACGGATCGCCACTGGCGTTGCGCTGCCAATAGCAACCGCCTGTCAGCCCCGTGCGCGGTTTTGTTGAACGTATCGTGATGATGTCCGGCCAGATAAATCAGGGACTGGGCCAATGGTCGGCTCAGTCATCAACCCGTCAGCAGGTGACTCATCATGAAGAAATTCAGTCTGGTACTGTGCAGCATGTTGCTGCTGCACGGCTGTTTCGACAGCGCCGATAACGCCACCAAGAACAATACCGACGGCAGCAAATCGTCGGTGCAGATGCAGGAGGGCAAGGCGCAGGAGAGTCAGTAACCCCGGTTGCCTATCACGCGTGTCTACGTTGTCGTACAACCAATGCGCTATGATGCGCATTCCTCCGTAAACCGAGATTTGTGTTCTTGATGGACAACCCTAACGTCCAGCCCACGGTTCGCCGCCGGCACCGCAGCCTGGCCGAAGACCTGGTCACTGAGCTTTCCCGACGCATCTGTGCCGGTGAGCTGGCCCGGGGCACAAAGATGCCCACCGAATCGCAAGTGATGGCCGAGCACGGTGTGAGCCGTACGGTGGTGCGTGAGGCCATCTCGCGTCTGCAAGCCTCGGGCCTGGTGGAAACCCGGCATGGCGTCGGTACGTTTGTGAAGGATATCCCGAGCCCCAGCGGGTTTCGGATCGACCCGGACACCATCGTGACCCTGCAGGATGTGCTGGCGGTGCTCGAATTGCGCATCAGCCTGGAAGTGGAGGCTGCCGGCCTGGCGTGCCTGGGGCGTACCGACGAGCAACTGCGGGTGATGCGCGACTCGCTGGATGCGCTTGATTCGCGGGCGGTGAGTGCCGACTATGCGGTGTCGGCGGACTTTCAGTTTCACCAGCAGATCGCCCTGGCCACCGGCAATCGCTACTTCACCGATATCATGCTGCACCTTGGGATGAACATCCTGCCGCGTACGCGCCTGCACTCCAAACGCTTGGCCAACGACAATAAGGAGCCCTATCTGGAGCGCTTGAGTCGTGAGCATGAGGACATCTACAAAGCCATCCTGCGTCGCGATGCCGACGCCGCTCGCGCCGCGATGCGCCTGCACTTGTCCAACAGTCGCGAGCGCATGCGCCGCGCCTATGAAGCTGCCGCCGCCGAACTGTCGAACGGCCCGGCCGTGGTGAGCGCGTCGCCCTGAAACCTGCTGGTCGGCCCATCAATTGAACTGAATGCAGCTGGCTTGCCTGGCGCACGATGCGCGTGCGCCAGGCAAGTCGTGGGCTGCGTTACATGAAGTTGTACTGCACGCCCAGGCGCCAGCGTGCCTGGCGGTCTTCAGAGGTGGCGTTGACCTTCACATCGCCGATCTCCATGAACGGTGCCCATTCCTTGGTGAGCTTGTATTTGACGATCAGGTTCTGTTCGTAGTCGCTCTTCTTGTTGTCGTAGCGGATGTAGTCGGTCTTGAAATAGATGAACTGATATTCGTACGCCCATTTGCTCGCCGGCGTGTAGCCGAGCCAGCCCTCAAAACGATGCGTAGTCTGGTCATCCTTGATGTGGTCGGGCAGGTCTTCGTCGACCTGGTCGCGGTCGAGCTTCTTGGCGTCGAGGCGATAGCGCGTGGCCGCATAGAAGGCATCGTTGATCTTGTAGTTGTACTTGAGCCCGAATTTGTAAGTGGTCGAATCCTTGGAACTGTCCATCTGGAAGGCCGGGGTCAAGGTCGATTGCGGGCTGAGCTTGTAGTTGTAGCTGACGGTGAACTCGTGGCCGTTGTTGACCATGTTGTCGTAGGCCACGTCTTCGCGGTCGCCCGCCGTGCGGTATTTCATTTCTGCTTCAAAACCCAGGCCGCTGTCCAGGCGATAGTTGAGCTTGATTCGATCGGCGTGGGCGCTGTCTTCCTCGGTGAACTGGTGGCGGTAGTTGATGCTGGCAGAGTCAGCGCTGACATAGAGCGGCAGGCTGAAGGTCAGGGCGGTAACAAGCGTGCGTAAGGTGGTGTTCATACGGTCTTCTTTTTTGTTTTTGTTAGGGTCGTTTGAGGGTGTTTCGGCACTGGGTTGTTGCGTATGGCTCTCATCTATGCTGCCGATATACGTTATCGTACGACAAGATGACTCGTCTATGGGTTATCTGCTATTTTGAAACATCTTGAAATATATATACCCAGTGAATAGGGCTACAAAGCAAATGCAGTTATTCCTTGGTTGTCTTTAAAAACGGGGCTTTTGTTGGTTCTTTCGGAAAATACGCGGGTGGTGAAGGGAGGTTATTGGGTCTTTTCAAGCGTTGTACGATGACCTATGATCGATCGCAACAGACGACATCTCCCGTCTCAAATCCAATAAGAAGGCTCAAGACGTCCATGAGAATCACAGCAGTCAACGTCCAGGTTTTTTCCTACCCGACCCGCCGCGCAGTGGACAGCGCCGGCCACGCTCACCCCGGTGACGTCACCCAGGCGCAGATGGCTTTGCTGCGCATCCAGACCGAAGATGGCCAGGAGGGTTATGCCTTTGGCGCGCCCGAGTTGATCCGCCCCTATGTGCTCGATGGTTTTGTGCGCAAAGTGCTGGTGGGACAAAACGCGTTTGACCGCGAGAAAATCTGGCACGACCTGGCGCATTGGCAGCGTGGCAGTGCCAGCCAGTTGACCGACCGCGCGCTGGCCCTGGTTGAACAGGCGCTGTGGGATTGGGCGGGGCGCAAACTGGGCGTGCCGGTGCACAAGTTGATCGGCGGGTTCCGCGACAAGGTGCCGGCCTACGGCTCGACCATGTGCGGCGATGAATTGCCCGGCGGCCTGGCCACTCCCGACGACTACGGCCGGTTCGCCGAAACTCTGGTGCAGCGCGGCTACAAGGCCATCAAATTGCACACCTGGATGCCGCCGGTGTCCTTCGCCCCGAGCCCGCGCATCGATGTCGCAGCCTGTGCGGCCGTGCGTGAAGCGGTCGGGCCGGACATCGCATTGATGCTCGATGGCTATCACTGGTACAGCCGCACCGAAGCGCTGTATATCGGGCGCGAGCTGGAGAAGCTCGACTTTGCCTGGTTCGAAGAGCCGATGATGGAGGAGTCCGCGGAGTCCTATGCCTGGCTTGCGGGGCAACTGGATATTCCGGTGTTGGGTCCGGAAACCCTGTCCGGCAAACACCTGAGCCGCGCCAGCTGGGTCAAGCACGATGTCTGCGATATCTTGCGTGCCGGTGTGGCGGGCGTCGGCGGCATTGCACCGTGCCTGAAGGTGGCGCATCTGGCCGAGTCGTTCGGCATGGATTGCGAGATCCATGGCAACGGCGCCGCCAACCTGGCGGTGGTCGGCGCTATCAAGAATTGCACCTGGTACGAGCGTGGCCTGCTGCACCCGTACCTGGACTACGACGAAGTTCCGGCCTACCTCAAGCGTCTTGTAGACCCTATGGATAACGACGGTTTTGTGCACCTGTCCGACCTGCCGGGGCTGGGTGAAGACATTGACTTCAACTACATCGAGACCAACACGCTTAACAGCTTCTGACCTTTACACGGGTGGCTCGGCATGCGCCGGGCTGCCCAAGAGCCGTATAAATATAAAAAAGGCACTCGTGTTATGACTATTTTCCCTTCGCTGTGGGCGCGGGTATTCGTCGCCGCCCTGGCTATCACTGCGGTACCTGCAAGCTTTGCCAAGACCCCGGCCGATCAGTTGATCGTCGGCATGAGCATGATCAACCTGCTGTCCCTGGACCCGGCGGCCGCCACCGGCCTGGACGTGTCGGAGATCAATGCCAACCTCTATGACATGTTGCTGGTGCAGGACGTCGCCCAGCCTGATCGCCTGGTGCCGGCGCTGGCCGAGCGCTGGCAGGTCAGCGATGACCGCAAGACCCTGACCTTCAACCTGCGCGACGGCGTGAAATTCCAGTCCGGCAACGCCCTGAGCGCCGAAGACGTGGCCTGGTCGCTGCACCGCGTACTCAAACTCAACCTCGCCCTGGCGTCGACCTGGAAAGCCTACGGTTTCACCGCCGAAAACGTCGAGCGCTATATGCGCGCCACCGATGCCTCGACCTTCGTGATCGAGCTGCCGCGACCTACCGATCCGCTGCTGGTGCTCAACACCCTGGCGACCTCGCCGAGCGCATTTATCCTCGACCGCAAAAAAGTCCTCGAACACCAGAAAAACAACGACATGGGCGCCGCCTGGCTGGTGACGCACGCGGCCGGCAGTGGCGCGTTCGTGCTCAACGACTGGCGCGCCAACGATGTGATCCTGATGAGCCGTTTCGACGGCTACTGGGGCGGCCCGGCCAAGCTCAAGCGCATCGTCATGCGCAACATGACCGAGTCGCAGTCGTTGCGCCTGATGATCGAGCGCGGTGACCTGGACATTGCCAAAGGCATGTCCGCGCCGGACATCGAAGCCCTGCAAAAAAGCGACAAGGTGCGCACCCAGACCCTGCAGCGCGGCACCCTGTATTACGTGGCGCTGAGTGTGAAGCAGCCGATGTTTGCCGATGCGCGCGTGCGCAAGGCCGTGCGTTCGCTGATCGACTACCAGGGTATCAATCAGACGGTCATGCCGCATTACGGCGTGATCAACCAACGCCCGATGCCGTTGGGTTTGGCTGCGCGCCTGCCCGATCCCGGCTATACGCTCAACGTTGAACAGGCCAAGGCCTGGCTGGTCGAAGCCGGCTACCCGAACGGCTTCAAGACCACCATCCGCGTGTTGGCCGAGCCGCCGTTCATCAACATTGCTTCCAACCTGCAGTCGACCCTGGCCCAGGCCGGTATCCAGGCCAGCATCGTGACCGGCACCGGCAACCAGGTCTACGGCGCGATGCGTGAGCGCAGCTTCGACATCATCGTCGGGCGTGGCGGTGGCGGGGCGGAGCGTCATCCGCATTCCAGCCTGCGCACCCTGGTGTACAACCCGGATAACCGCGATGAGGCCAAGCTCACCAACTTCCAGGGCTGGCGCACCTCGTTCTACAGCCCTGAGCTGAACCGGTTGATCGAACAGGCGGAAGTCGAGCCCGATGCCGGCAAGCAACTGGCCCAGTACCGGGCTATCCAGGAGCAGGTCGATCAGCAAGTGGGCGCTATTTTGCCCGTCTCGCAAATGACCGACACCGTGGTGGTATACACCGACGTGGCCGACTTCCAGGGCCATACCGCTGCGACCACGCGCTACAAAGACGTCTACAAAAAGCGCTGATCGATTAATCAGGAGCTCACTATGTTTGTTATGACTGCCTCTGTCATGGGCGCTCGCGCTTCCAATACCCTGCGGCGTACCGGCACGGTGCTGGTGACCTTGCTCGGCCTGTTGGCGCTGACCTTTATCATCGGTCGGGTCATGCCGCTGGACCCGGTGCTGGCCGTGGTGGGGCCGGACGCGGACGCGTCCACCTACGACCAGGTGTACCGTTCGATGGGCCTGGATAAACCGATATGGACCCAGTTCGGGCTTTACCTCAACGACTTGCTCCACGGCGACTTCGGCAACGCGCTGTTGACCGGCCACCCGGTGCTGGACGACATCCTGCGCGTGTTCCCGGCGACCATCGAGCTGGCCACCCTGGCGATTCTGTTCGGCGTGCTCATCGGGTTGCCGCTGGGGGTGTGCGCGGCCAGTAACCAGGGGCGCCTCGGCGATCACGTCGCCCGGGTGATCACCTTGTTCGGTTACTCCACGCCGATTTTCTGGCTGGGCATGATGGGCCTGCTGGTGTTCTACGCCTGGCTCGGTTGGGCCGGTGGAGCAGGGCGCATCGACCTGGCCTATGACGGCATGGTGCCCGAGGTCACCGGCCTGCTGCTGATCGACACCAGCCTGGCGCGCGACTGGGAAGCCTTCGCCAGCGCCTTGCGCCACATCGTGCTGCCGGCACTGATCCTGGGCCTTAACTCAGTGGCGTACATCAGCCGCATGACCCGCAGCTTCATGCTGGAGCAACTGTCCCAGGAGTACATCATCACCGCGCGGGTCAAGGGTTTGTCCCGTCGCCAAGTGGTGTGGGGGCATGCGTTTCGCAACATCCTCGTGCAGTTGCTGACGGTGGTGGCGCTGGCGTACGGCTCGCTGCTGGAAGGCGCGGTGCTGATCGAGACGGTGTTCGCCTGGCCGGGGTTCGGCCAGTACCTGACCAGCAGCCTGATGCTCGGTGACATGAATGCGGTGATGGGCTGTGTGCTGGTGATCGGCTTGATTTTCGTCGCGCTCAACCTGATCAGCGACGCCTTGTACAAGGTGTTCGACCCACGCACCCGCTGATGCGCAACGCAGTACCGATAAAACTAATAAGAAGAAGGATTTTTTCATGACATTTTCGAAACTGCACCTTGGCCTGTTCGCGGCCGCACTCACCCTCGGGCCGATGACCCTGGCCCACGCCAAGACCCCGGCCGATCAACTGATCGTCGGCATGAGCATGGTCAACCTGTTCTCCATCGACCCGGCCAACGCACCCGGCCTGGATGCGTCCGGCGTCAACGCCAACCTCTACGACACGCTGATCAAGCGCGACCAGGGCAACCCGGAAAAACACCTGCCGCAGTTGGCCGAACGCTGGGACATCAGCGAGGACGGCAAGCAGGTGACGTTCCACCTGCGCCAGGATGTGAAGTTCCATTCGGGCAACCCGCTGACTGCCGAAGACGTGGCGTGGTCGCTGTACCGCGTGATGAAGCTCAACTTCGGTCTGGCCACCACTTGGAAGGCCTACGGCTACAGCGTCGACAACATTCAATCGCTGATCCGCGCCACCGACACCCACACCCTGGTGATCGACCTGCCGCAGACCATGGACCCGCTGCTGCTGGTGGACTCCCTGGCGATCTCGCCCAGCGCCGTGGTGGTGGACCGCAAGACTGCGCTGGCGCATGAAAAAAATGCTGACCTGGGTGCCGGTTGGCTGGTGACGAACGAGGCGGGCAGTGGCCCGTTCGTGCTGAGCAAATGGAGCGCCAACGACTCGCTGCTGCTGACCCGTTTCGACGGTTACTGGGGCGCGCGGCCAAGCTCAAGCGCGTGGTGGTGCGGCACATGACCGAATCCCAGTCGCTGCGCCTGATGCTTGAGCGCGGCGACCTTGACCTGGCCTATGGCATGGCCGCGCCGGACATTCGCGCCATCGATGGCTCGGACAAGATCCAGGTGCAGTCACTGCCGCGCGGGACGATGTACTACGTGGCGATGAGCATGAAGCAAGCCGAGTTTGCCAAGCCCCAGGTGCGTGAAGCAGTGCGCAACCTGATCGACTACAAGGGCTTGGATGAGCAGGTGATGCCGTACTACGGCAAGCTTAATCAGCAACCGATGCAGCTGGGGTTGCAAGCGCGCTTGCCGGACCCGGGTTATCACATGGATGTGACCAAGGCGAAAAAGCTGCTTGCCGAGGCGGGCTATCCCAACGGTTTCAATACCACCATTCGCACCTTGTCAGAGCCGCCGTTCATTGATATCGCCGCGCGCCTGCAAGCGACACTGGCCGAAGGCGGGATCAAAGCCAGCATCGTCACCGGCACCGGCAACCAGGTGTACGGCGCAATGCGTGCGCGCAATTTCGAGATCATCGTGGCGCGGGGTGCCGAGCGTTATCCGCACCCGTATTTCAGCCTGCGGACCTTCGCCTACAACCCCAACAACAGCGACGACGCCGGCTTGCCGAACTTCCAGGGCTGGCGCGCTTCGTTCTTCAACCCGCAACTCAACAGCCTGATCGACCAGGCCGGGGTCAGCCGCGACCCGGCGCAGCGCATCAGCCTGTACCACCAGGCGCAGAACCTCTACGACCAGCAGGTGGGGCCGATCCTGATGATCTCGCAGATGACCGACACCGTGGTCAGCGCGGCCGACGTCAAGGGTTTCAGTGGTGACGATGCCGAGGCCACCCGTTACCTGGGTGTCTACAAGCAGCGTTGAGTGCTTCCACAATTCACACAGAGAAGATGCTTATGAATGCCAACCTGTCTTCCATAGAGTCGGCGGCGAAGCGCCCGGTGGATCGTACGCCAGGCTCCAGCTTTGACGCCTTTTGCAAGAGCAGCCTGCGGGTGTTGCGGCATTTGTTGCGCAACCCCATGACCCTGGCGGGCCTGCTGGTGGCGTTGCTGTTGGTGGTGGTCGCGGCCTTCGCGCCGTGGATCGCCACCCACGACCCGGTGGCGCAAAACCTCGCCAACGCCTTGCAGGCACCGGGCGCGGCGCACTGGTTCGGCACCGATGAATATGGCCGGGATATTTTCAGTCGCCTGGTCTACGGCTCGCGCATCACCCTGTACATCATTGGCCTGGTTACGGTGATTGTCGGGCCTATCGGGCTGTTTATCGGCACGGTGTCGGGCTATTTCGGCGGGGCGGTGGACACGGTGTTCATGCGCTTGACCGATATCTTCATCTCCTTCCCCAGCCTGGTGCTGGCGCTGGCGTTCATCGCCGCCCTGGGCCCCGGCCTGGAGCACGCGGTGGTGGCGATTGCCTTGACCTCCTGGCCGCCGATTGCGCGGCTGGCGCGGGCCGAAACCCTGTCGCTGCGCAATGCCGATTTTGTCGTCGCGGTGGAGCTGCAAGGCGCGTCGCCGGCGCGGATTATCCTGCGCCACATCGTGCCGATGTGCCTGTCGTCGGTGATCATCCGCCTGACCATGAACATGGCCGGGATCATCCTGACCGCCGCGGCCCTGGGCTTTCTCGGCCTGGGCGCCCAGGCGCCGCTGCCGGAATGGGGCGCGATGATCTCCACCGGTCGACGCTACATGCTCGAATGCTGGTGGCTGGTGGCGGTACCCGGGGCGGCGATCATGCTGGTCAGCCTGGCCTTCAACCTGTTGGGCGATGGCCTGCGGGACATCCTTGATCCGCGCAGCGAATAATCGGAGGAACACCTTTATGTCCGCCATCAAACTGAATGTCGAAGGGCTGAATGTGCGCTTCGTCAGTGGCCAGAAAGAAACCCACGCCGTGCGCGATGTGTCCTTCACCCTGGGTCGGGAGAAACTGGCGATTGTCGGTGAGTCCGGTTCGGGTAAATCCACGGTGGGGCGCAGCCTGCTCAAGCTGCATCCGCCCAGCGCGAAAATCACCGCCAAGGCCATGGCGTTTGGCGAAGTGGACTTGCTGTCGGCCAGCGAAAAGGCCATGCAGAAGATCCGTGGCCAGCGCATCTCGATGATCATGCAAGACCCCAAGTACTCGTTGAACCCGGTGGTCAAGGTGGGCGATCAGATTGCCGAAGCCTACCTGGCCCACCACAAGGCCAGCCGCGGCGATGCGCGCGAGCGTGTGTTGCAGATGCTCGAACAGGTGCACATCCGCGACCCGCAACGGGTCTACAACCTGTACCCCCACGAAGTGTCCGGCGGCATGGGCCAGCGCATCATGATCGCGATGATGGTGATCACCCGTCCCGAAGTGATCATCGCCGACGAGCCCACCTCGGCGCTGGATGTCTCGGTGCGCCAGCAAGTGCTCAACGTGCTGGAAGAGCTGGTAGACCAGCAGCAGATGGGGCTGATTTTTGTCAGTCACGACCTCAACCTGGTGCGCAACTACTGCGACCGCGTGCTGGTGATGTATGCCGGGCGCGTCGTCGAATCCCTGGCCGCCTGCGACCTGCAGTACGCCGAGCATCCCTATACCCGTGGCCTGCTGGCCGCACTGCCGAGCATGGACAACCGCCGCGTGCACCTGCCGGTGCTCAAGCGCGACCCGCTCTGGCTGACCCAATAAGGAACCTGACCATGCCCATGATCCAAGCACACGCCTTGAACCTGAGCTTCGGCACAGGCGCCGCCATCAACCAGGTGCTGCACGATGTGAGCCTGAGTGTCGCCGACGGTGAATCGTTCGGCCTGGTGGGGGAGTCCGGCTCGGGCAAGACCACTGTGTTGCGCTGCCTGGCCGGGCAGTACCGACACTGGAGCGGCGCGCTGAGCATTGCCGGCGCGCCGTTGCAGCACAAGATTCCCAAGGCGCATTTTCGCAAGGTGCAAATGGTCTTCCAGGACCCCTACGGCTCCCTGCATCCCAGGCACACCATCGACACCGCACTGCGTGAGCCGCTGATTATCCACGGGGTAGGGGACAGGGATGATCGTATCAACGAGATCCTGCTCAAGGTCGGCCTGAACGATAGCTTCCGCTTCCGCTATCCGCACCAGTTGTCCGGTGGGCAGCGCCAGCGCGTGGCGATTGCGCGGGCGTTGATCCTGGAGCCACGTGTGTTGCTGCTGGATGAGCCGACCTCGGCGCTGGACGTGTCGGTGCAGGCCGAAATCCTTAACTTGCTGGCGGACCTGCGCCAGCGCGAGAAACTCACCTATCTGCTGGTCACCCATGACCTGGGGGTGGTCACCCACTTGTGTGATCGGGTGGCGGTGATGCAGCACGGCAGGATCGTCGAGTTGCTCGACTGTCAGGCGCTGAGCCAGGACCTGGCCGCTCACGACTACACACGCATGCTGGTGCAGGCCAGCCGAGACTTCAGTCAGGCGTCGGAGCGGCGTCGCGTAGGCTAAAAATGCATAGTCATCGTACGACTTTGTATTGGTCGTACGAATTTTATTTCGTTATTTCCTCATATTTTGCTAGGTATTATCCCGAAAGCTCCATCGCGTGCGTTTAGGCGGTAGCTTTAATAATAGTGTAGTTGTACGATGACTTACCTCTTAAGGTATTCCATTCATTTTCGATGTGAGGTTTGCGAACCATGACGCCACAAGAACTAAAAACAGTCCTGTCTTCCGGCTTGCTCTCGTTCCCGGTGACCGACTTTGACGCCGCCGGCGACTTCCGCGCCGACACCTACGCCCGTCGTCTTGAGTGGCTGGCGCCCTACGGCGCCAGCGCACTGTTCGCGGCCGGCGGCACCGGGGAGTTCTTCTCTCTGGAGGCCAAGGAATACACGCAGATCATCAAAACGGCCGTGGACACCTGCAAAGGCCAGGTGCCGATCCTCGCCGGTGCCGGTGGCCCCACGCGCCAAGCCATCGCTTACGCCCAGGAAGCAGAGCGCCTGGGTGCCGCCGGTATTCTGTTGATGCCGCATTACCTCACCGAAGCCAGCCAGAAGGGCCTGGTGGCGCATGTGGAGCAAGTGTGCAATTCGGTGGATTTCGGTGTGGTGGTGTACAACCGCAACCTGTGCCGTCTCAACGCCGACAGCCTGGAACAGTTGGCCGAGCGCTGCCCGAACCTCATCGGCTTCAAGGACGGCATTGGTGAAGTCGAATCGATGGTCAGCATCCGTCGCCGCCTCGGCGACCGCCTGACCTACCTGGGTGGCCTGCCGACCGCCGAAGTGTATGCCGCCGCCTATAAAGCCCTCGGCGTGCCGGTGTATTCCTCGGCGGTGTTCAATTTCATCCCGAAAACCGCGATGGATTTCTACCACGCCGTGGCCGCTGACGACCACGCCACGGTGGGCCGCTTGATCGATGATTTCTTCCTGCCGTACCTGGCCATTCGTAACCGGTGCGAAGGCTACGGCGTGAGCATCGTCAAGGCCGGTGCGCGCCTGGTGGGGCATGACGCCGGCCCGGTGCGCGCGCCACTGACCGATCTGCTGCCGGACGAGGTGGAACAACTGGCGGTACTGATCGAGGCCCTCGGCGCCCAGTAAGGCGCTCGCCAGGATCACCTGTGGGAGCTGTCGACATGTCATCGGCTGACGCGCCAACGCTCGACAGCTCCCACCTGCCACCTGCCTCGGTGTGATGACCGGCAAAACAAGGAGAACAATATGCCGCTTCAACCCTCGAAAAAGTCCTCGGTGCGTTGCGCGCTGACCCTCGCGGCCCTGGCTTGCAGCCCGCTGTCATGGGCGCTGCAAGCCCCGTCCAAGCTGCAAGTGCCCACGCTGGCCTATGACGATCAGCAGATCATCCTGGTCTGGGAAAAACCCACCGGGCACGCCGATGTCCAGGACTACCGGGTCTACGCCAACGGTAGGCTGCTGGGCTCCAGCAATGCCAACAATGACCAGGTGTCGCCAGCCAAGCCCTATATCGACCAGTTCTATCGGCAAGACACTGCCCATTTCCACCATCGCATCGGCATTCACAGCTACACCGCGCAAGGCCTGAAACCCGACACGGCTTACCGTTTCACCGTGCGTTCGGTGGACGGCAAGGGCAACGAGTCCGCCGACAGCGCACCTGTGATGCAGCGCACCACGAAAGTCGCGGCGGTGTTTGACGTGAAACGCTATGGCGCCAAAGGCGATGGTATCCATCTCGACACCCTGGCGATTCAAACGGCCATCGATGCCTGCTCCCCAGGCTGCAAGGTCTTGCTGCCCAAAGGCACCTACAAGAGCGGCGCGCTCTACCTCAAGAGCAACATGACCCTGGAGGTGGCCGAAGGCGCGACGCTGCTGGGCTCCGAACGCGCCGAAGACTACCCGCTGGCGGGTTACATCCAGTACCCGTATTCCACGACGGTGCGCCCGGCCTCGCTGATCAACGCCTTGCCCCGCGATCCGCGCCAGCACCAGGCGTTCGAAAACATCCGCATCGTCGGCAAGGGCACGATCGACGGCAATGGCTGGAAGCGCAACGCCGATGTCGTCGATGAGCGTGGCCAGGCCCTGCCGTTCTACGTGCCCAGCGACAATACACGCTATGCCCAGGACGGCGTCCTGGCCAAGGCGCAGGTGGAGCAGGCCGTGGCGCGGGGCATGAATGTCAAGGACGCCTACGGGCAGATGCGTTCCTCGCTGATCACCCTGCGCAACGTCAAGAACGTGTTCTACGGCGGCTTCACGGTGCTGAACCCGGCGTTCCACGGGATCATGAACCTGGAGACCGAAAACGTGGTGCTGGCCAACACCACCCACAAGACCTACGACGCCAACAACGGCGACGGTATCGAGTTCGCCAACAGCAAAGGCGCCATGGTCTTCAACAACTTCTTTGACACCGGCGATGACTGCGTCAATTTCGCCGCCGGCACCGGCGCGAACGCCGTGCATCAGCCGCCCCAGCAAGACGCGTGGATTTTCAACAACTACTTCCGCAAAGGCCACGGCATGGTGGTGGCCGGCAGTCATACCGGCGCGTGGATCCAGAACATCCTGGCCGAAGACAATGTGTCCGACGGCACCGACGCCGGGTTACGCATGAAGAGCACCAACTTCATGGGCGGCGGCGCGCGCAACGTCACCTTCCGCGATTCGGCGATTCGCAACACGCTCAAGCAGGCGTTCATCTTTACCCTGGACTACAACGACCCGAACGCCAAACTCGATTACCAGCGTTCCACGATTGCCGGGCAGTTCAAGGCTATTCGGGTGAGCGACGTCAGCGTCGAGAACGCCCAGGGCCGGGCGATCGAGGTCAAGGGCGACAGCCAGCACAACGCTTACCACGAAGGCCTGGTGTTCCAGCGCGTGCGTTTGCGTGGCGCGGCCGGGGCGCGGATCGACGGCTTGAAAGACTCGCGTTTTGAGGCGGTGGTGTTCAGCGAACACGGCAGCGCCAACCCGTGGCAGGTGACGGGCAGTTCGGGGCTGAGTTTCAAGGATGTGCAGCCGGTGCCGTAGCCCCGGTATCTGCCATCCGGACCTTCTTGGCAACCGTCTGCATGAGTGTCACTCTTGCGCAGTTTTCAGAATGGATAGATGTGCACGGTATGCCCAAGGATGCAGCAGCGACTCATACAAGCAAACGCGCCGGCGGAGCGGCCAACGCAAGAGGGATCTATTTTCAAGCCTCTGCTACGGCCTATGTCTGTCTTCGTATGTTGCAGGGAAAACCTGTCAGTTGGTTCAAGGATCTGTGCGCTGAGGCGCCTGTTGCGGTCATGCCTGAGAGTGGCGGCCCTGGTGACGATATTCGTATCGAGTTCAGCAATGGGATCACGGCGGAAGTTCAAGTAAAAAAGGGGCTGAAAGCGCGTAAGTTGCTTTGGGAAGTCTTGAACGCCTTGGCGCTGGCGATTCACCAGGGAAAGCTTGCTTATGGGATTCTCGTCGTCGATCCAGAGACGAGCAAAGCTATCCGACGCGATCTCGCCGACGCTATTGTTCGCGTCAGTGAGGGCCGGGAGGTTTCATGGAAGGGCGATATCGGGTGTTGGAAAGAGCAGCTTGAGTCAGCGAACATTCCGATCCAATCGGTTTGCGAGCGAATCAGGATCCAGATATTTCACGGCACTGAAGAGAATTGTTCGCAGGTCGAGCATGCGATTGATGCGCTGGGTCTTCTATTGTCGCCTGGCCATGATCCGCGACATGCGTGGAACACGCTTCACTATGCGGTAGAGCGTAAAACAGGTTCTCCCGGCCGAATGACCAGCGATTCACTGGTCGATATGTTCACCCGTGAGGGTTTTGCCCTCAATTCGACGAGGTGCTCGGCGGCTTTGCATGCGCAGTACCGAGGTTGGGTGGAAAAAAACCATTCGACCTTTTCTTTGCCGGGCAGAGGGCGGCGCTTGCCACTCCATAGTCGCCTTCCGATGGTGGTTTGCCGTTATGAGCACCGTACGCGCCATGGTGAAGATGTTCAGACCGTGGTTAAGCGCTATCGGGCGGGAGCGGAAGGTAAACGATCCAGCAAGAAATTCGACATCGACTGGCTCGCTCGTTTCAAGAGGCAGGCGGTTATTGTCGCAGGCCCTGGCATAGGCAAGTCCATGGCCTTGACGGTGCTTGCGCATCGTTATTGTGTGGATGGCTATTTCGTGCTGTTCGTGAAGCTCAAACAGGTCGTCAAGACGCTGAGTACAGGCTTGACCTTCAAGTCCGCATTGATCGATACGGCAATTGGCAGCTCAGTTCTTAGCCGCGAGGCATTCTTGTTGATTGACCCACGCCGGTGGGTGTTGCTGGCTGACGGCCTGGACGAGTGTGGATATGAGCGCGACTCGATAGCGCGAGAGTTGGAGCTTTTCGTGTCGGGTCACTCCGGCATGCGGGCCGTTATCACCACGCGGGTTGTCGGTTACGAAACCGATCAGCTTAAAGAATGGGAACATTACGAGATCATTCCTCCTGCGAAGGACGACGGGCCCGCCAATCTGGCCACGCTGATGAAGGCGGTTGCCGGTGACGACCGGACGCAAGAAGAGTGCGAACGGATTGCGAATGCTCAACTGCATAAATCACCAGCGTCTGAAGCCATCAGCACCAGCCCACAGCTGCTTGGGATGTCCGCATGTCTGCTGCTTAAATACGACCAGTTGCCGGAAAGCAGGACTGCGTTGTATATCCAGTTTTTGCGGCTGTACGACCAGCTTCCTTCCACGCTGAGTGTTGAAAATAAACGAGTGGCACATACGGTATTGAACGCACTCGGTTGGTGCCTGCGTCAAAAAACAGCGGTCGAGCGCGAAGAACTGGAGGCTCGTTGCATTGAGGAATTGATGTTCGTCTCAGGTTTTGCGGAGTACGACGCCGCAATCAGAGTGGACACCGCACTTTCACATTGGGAGAAATTGGGGCTGATTGAAGTGTTGAGGCACAGCAACACAGAGTTGCTTACCTTTACGCATCTGTCTTTCGCGGAGTTCCTCGCGGCACGACACTTGCTGGCGCAACAAACGCGACTGCTGGGTGAGGTGGTGTATGACCCACAATGGCAGGAAGTCTTGGGCTATGCCGTAGAACTGGGTATGGCCTCGTCGCTGTTCGACTACCTGCTTGCACGTCACGAAGAGGGTGATCCCGAGGCGCTGTATCAGGCCTTGCTCTGGTGCTCAAAACCCGGGGCCGCAGCCAGTGAGGCCTTATATGAGCAGTTAATCCAAGCCTCCCTCGCGGTTCTTGACAGTCCCACATCGCTACCTGAGTCGCTGCATTTCAAAGTGGGGCATGGTTTGTGTGAAATCGGCCCAAAGGCAAGCCGCTTTCTGATGCCTTGGGTAAACCGTCACCTTGAGTCCTCTGACGCTGCTCTCAAGCTTGTGGCGTGGAGCATTGCTTCACAATGTGCCTTTGCGCTGCCTGAAACGCTGCCGCCACGCTTGGTTTTCTCCGAACTGTTGGGCATTTATGGCAAGCCTTTTGATATTCAAGAGATACTCTCGAAGCGTGTGTGGCATGAAAATTTTTTGCTTCAATACATCGCCCTGCTAACACTCAATGCTTGCGCGCAGGAAGAGAGAGAAGCGTTTTCGAACGACCTGTTGGCAGATGGCCGCTTGCGCAAGTCCGACGCGTTCAGGCTTCAGCTTTACAAGTTTCGTTATGAACACGGCATTCGAGAGAAAACCACTCGCAGGGAATTAACCTTGCGTGATTCCTTCCCTGGGCAGCGGCCATCTCCCGAAGTTATTGAGCGCTATAGAGCTTTCAAACGTCGTGTAGAACGACTTTTGGCGGGGGCGTTTTGCACGGGGGCTGTACAGAAACCTATCGATGCTTTTCCGCAATTCGCTGCGTTTTTTCTGGCTACTAAAATTGATGGTTTCGACCTGCATGAGGCATTTGAGGGTGATTGGCCAGAAGACCTTCACAGCCTTGGCTTGACCTTCAGAGATTTCGCACGGCTTCAGCGACTGAATCTGGTTGAGCTCGCGGCGGAGGCCGGCGAGATCCTGAGGCGGCTCGAAACGGATCCGAAGTTTTCCCTGTTCAACGAGTTGCCCCGTGTAGACTTTGATGCCGACGATGGAGTCCAGAACCCTGGGTTTCAAGTAGGTCTGGAGCATGCGAAGCACAACTTTCTGCGGGGCTCGCGCAAGGTAATGTTCATCGCCGCCTTGGTCCTGCTCAAAGCCACTCTCTCCGAGCGCGATGTCACTGAGTTGCTGTACAGCGCACCTGACTCGGCATTAGCGTGTGCCTGCCTGCTGGTTGAAGTGAAACACCCTGAGCGTGCCGTCCAATTGCTTGTTCGCTATTTGCAGGATGTTGACTGCAAGGGCGCTGAGTGCATCCTGCAAAGCCTGGTGAGGCTGCAGGCGCCGCCGACAGCGACACTTGAGGCGCTCGCTATCGGTTACCTCACCGATAACAATCGTGAAGCCGTGGCCAGTGCTATCGACGTTATCCAGAGCTGGGTGGAGAAGGGCCAGTTTTCGCGCACGCAGCCTATCGACCGCGCATTGGCGTACTGGAAAGACCTGCCCCACATTTGTGATCAATCAGACCGGGATATTTGCTCTGAACTGAAGGGGTTACGGGCCGCTATGGCTGAGGTCGGTTAGTTCGCCGCAACCCTTCCTTATCAACGCATCTGCAAAATGATCGGACTGCTGCTCGCCGGGTCGGTGTGCCCGCGCAGCTTCTCGACAGCTTTTACCTCCACGGCGCCACCCCCATTGCCCCACGTACTGCGCACATACGTCAGCACCTCGGCAATCTCCTGGTCGGACAATTGCTCGCGAAAGGCCGGCATGCGGTACGCGTCCGGCACGCCTGCGGCCACGATGCGTTGCGAGCCGTTGAGCGTGATGTTGATGGCCGAGGCGGTTTCCTTGGCGAGAGCCGAAGTGGCGCCGGCCAGCGGTGGCATCCAGTCGGGCTGACCTTTGCCATCAGCGCCGTGGCACGAGGCGCAGCGCGTGGCGTAGGTGTGGGCGCCCGGGGTGGCGGCGCTGTGCGTCGCGACGGCCTGGTAAGCCCACGGCGTGCCGTCGCGTTGTGGGTCACCGGGCAGTGACTTGAGGTAGCGGGCGATGGCGGCCAGGTCGTTGTCGGCCATGAACTGCGTGGAGTTGTTGAACGCCTCGGTCATCGAGCCGTAGACCACGGCGTGTCGGTTGCGCCCGGTCTTGAGCAATTGCACGATCTCCGGCTCGCTCCAGCGGCCCAGCCCGGTGTTCGGGTCCTGGCGCAGGCTGGGTGCATACCAGCCGTCGAGCAGGGCGCCGGCGAGGAAGGGCTTGCCGGATTCGTCCAGCGCCTTCTCGTTAAAGGCCAACCCACGCGGCGTGTGGCAACTGCCGCAGTGGCCTGGGCCCTGGACGATATAGGCGCCGCGATTCCACAGCGCGTCCTGCTCAGGCTTGGCCGCATAGGTGGCGGTCGGTGCGAACAGATCGTTCCACAGCGCGATGGGCCAACGCATGTTCAGCGGCCAGGGAATATCGCTGGGGATGTTCGGTTGGTTGGCCGGCTGCACGCCTTTCATGAAAAACGCATACATCGCCCGTATGTCGTCGTCACTGAGCTTGGCGTAGGACGGGTAGGGCATGGCCGGATACAGTCGGCGGCCGCCCGGTGCCACGCCGTGGCGTACGGCACGGTCGAAGTCGGCCAGGCTGTAGGCGCCGATGCCGCTGTCTCGGTCCGGCGTGACATTGGTCGCGTGGATGGTGCCCAGCGGCGTGGCCATTTCCAGGCCTCCGGCAAATGGCGTCTTGCCCGGCAGGCTGTGGCAGGCCACGCAATCGCTGAGGCGCGCGACATACTCGCCGCGACTGACCTGAGCCGGGTCGACGCTGGCGGCCTGTTGCTGTTCGAACGGTGTTGCGGGTTGACGGGTGACGTACCAGGCCAGCAGGCCGGCGGCGACCACGCAGGGCAGCGCGAGCCAGCCTACGGTTCTTGCGAATCGACGGGTGTTCATGGGCGGTCTCGCTCGGTTAGCTGAAGGTGTGTCGGCTCAGGGGCAGGCTGCGAATACGCTGGCCGGTCAACTGCGCCACCGCATTGGCCACGGCCGGTGCCACGGCGGGCAGCGGCGGTTCACCAATGCCGCCCATCTTTTCGCCACTCTCCACAATCTTGACGTGCACCTGGGCCATGCGTGACGGCGGCAGAATCGGGTAAAGGTCGTAGTTGCGCGCCCGTGGTTTGCCGTCCACGTACACCGCTTCTTCCAGCAAGGTTTGCGATAAGCCCAGCGCGACCGCGCCGTTGACCTGCGCCTCGACAATCGCCGGGTTGACGATGCTGCCCGGATCGATGGCCTCCCAGATGTGGTGCACCTTGACCTGGCCTTTCTCGATCGACACCTCGGCGATCACTGCCGCGTGCGAACCGAACGGCGAGGCCATGGCCACGCCACGGGCACGGCGTGTGCCGTCTTCGGCGGTGTAGGGGCCGCGTTTCCAGCCGCCGGACAACTCGGCCACCGCCTTGAGCAGGGTGGTCAGCCGCGGGTTGTCGCGCAGCAGATGCAGGCGCAGCTCGTACGGGTCGCGTTTGCCGGTGTCCGCCAGTTCATCGAGGAAGGCTTCGTAGAAAAAATCATTGAGCGAATTGCCCACCGAACGCCAGTAACCGAGCATGGCCGGGCCTTTGACGTAGATCTGCGCGATGCGTTTGTTGGGGATGGCGTAGCTCTTGCCCGACAGCCCTTCGAGGGCGGTGGGGTCGATTTTATCGCCCTGCTTGCCGGCGATGGCTTCGGTGGGGCCTTCGGTGGCGCTGACCGCTTCAATAGCCGTCGGCAAGCCGTCGGCGTCCAGCGCGGCGCGGAACTTGACCACTGCGACCGGGCGCAGCACATCGCGCAGGAACTCTTCTTCGCGGCTCCAGATCAACTTGACCGGGCGGCCCACCGCCTTGGCCAACGCAATGGCCTGCGGGTAGGGGCTGGCCGAGTCATAGAGGAAATGCCGGCCGAAAAAGCCACCGAGCAACGGCGAGTGCAGGTTGATCTGCTCAAGGGCCAGGCCGGTGCGCTTGGCGATGTCGGCGCGGAACATGTCCGGTGCCTGGTTGGGCAGCCAGATATCCAGTGAACCGTCGGCGTTGAAGCGCGCCAGCGCTGAGGGCGGCTCCAGCTGGGCGTGGTTGACGTATTGGTTGTGGTAGGTGGCTTCGACCTGGGTCTTGGCGTTTTTCAGCGCGCCGGCCACGTCGCCTTCGTTCTCGTCGTCGCGGGCCGGGCCTTGTTGGGTCGCGAGAAAGTCACGGTAGCCATCGCTGGAAAAATCAGCCGGCATCGCACGCACTTTGGAGTCGGCCGTCGGTTCCAGCCAGTCGACCTGAATCGCCTCCACCGCACGCTTGGCATGCCACCAGCGTTCTGCCACCACCGCTACGGCGCCGGGCAGTTGATGAACGGAATGCACGCCCTTCATGGCCTCGACCTGCGTCTGGTTGCGCAGGCCGCCGACGGTCATGCCCAGGCGCGGCGCGTGTTGCACGGCCGCATGGAGCATACCGTCGACCTTCAAATCGATGCTGTACAACGCCTTGCCGGTGGATTTGTCGTAGGCATCCAGGCGCTTGACCGGTTTGCCGATCCAGCGGAACTGGCCGGGGTCGCGCAAGGTGATGCTCGCGGGGTCAGGCACCGGCATGTCCAGCGCGCGACCGGCCAACTCGCCATAACCCACGGAGCGGCCGGACGCGGCGTGTACCACGCGGCCGGGTTGGGTGGTCAACTCACTCACCGGCACGCGCAACTGCTCGGCACCGGCCTGCAGCAACATGGCGCGGGCGAGGGCGCCCAGGCGGCGCATGGTCGGGTAACTCATGCGCACCGACATGCTGCCGCCGGTGATGCGCATACCGTTTTCCATCACCACGTAGGCTTCGCCGGGCGCGCCGCTTCGACGATGAAGGTGGCCGGGTCGGCATCCAATTCTTCACCGACGATCTGCGCCATGGCGGTGTGGGTGCCCTGGCCGCCTTCCATGAAGGGGCTGAGCAGGCGCACCGTACCGTCCGGGCGAATCTCCAGAAAAGCCGGCACTTGCGTGCCGCGCGCTACGCCGGTGGCCGCCTGCACCGGCCGGAACCGAGCGGCAGGCCGAAACCGATGACCAGCGCACCGACGGCGGTACTCGCCAGAAAACGCCGGCGCGACAGGTTGATCGGCTCGCCCAGGGGCACACCGGGGATCAGTTCAGGTGTGTTCATCAGGCGGTCTCCTTCCCGGTGGCCAGGTCAGACATGGCGGTGTGGATGGCGTTGTAGGTGCCGCAGCGGCACAGGTTGACCATCGCCGCGTCGATCTGGTCCCTGGTGGGGGCGGGGGTGTGCTTGAGCAGCGCGGTGGCCGCCATCACCTGGCCGGACTGGCAATAACCGCATTGCGCCACCTGATGCTCGACCCAGGCGCTGACCACGCGCTTGCCCACTTCATCGGCCTCGATGGCTTCGATGGTGGTGATCTCGCGACCAACCACACCGGCCACCGGCGTCACGCAGGAGCGCACCACGTTGCCGTCCACCAGCACCGAACAGGCGCCGCACTGGGCCAGGCCGCAGCCGTATTTGGTGCCGGTCAGGCCCAGGTCGTCGCGGATCACCCACAGCAAGGGCGTGTCGGCGTCGGCGTCGACCTGATAGGCCTTTTGGTTGATACGTAATTCCATGGCGGGCTCACCTGCTGATCATCGGTTGGTGGTGCTGGTTTCTTATAGGGGTGGTGCGACTATAGGTCGCCCATCGTCGAACTCTAGACTACCGCGCAAGGGGGATCTATCTGAGGGGGCTCAAGTTCAGAGGATCAGGCAAGTATTCAACAGGATTGGGTGACTGCGTTGGGCTTTGGTGGCCCGCTGTCTGTGGGGTGGGCGGGCTTGCTTGCGTGACGGCCTGATAGCCGACGCGTCATCTAACTGATGCCCTCGGTCAAAATGTGGGAGGGGGCTTGCTCCCGATATAGGTAATCCGCACCGCTATCGGGAGCAAGTCGAATCGTCGAACAGCCCCTCCCATATGTTCAACCGTGCCCACTTGAGATATCGCGCAGCTGCCTATCCCCTGCTAGATTGATCATTTTCCAAATGCCAGGGAACCACCATGGGCCACTCACTGAAAATCCTCGGCCGCACCTCCTCCATCAATGT
>NZ_JAFHKI010000058.1 GCF_016937615.1 Pseudomonas lactucae
ACCCTGACCGTCAACGGCGGGCGGCATATCAAGTAAGCCGTTTGTGAGGATGTTGTATGACTTTATCCCTGCCCCACCATTACCGTGAGATTCTCAAGGGCTTGGGTGAAGACCCGGAGCGCGAAGGTCTGCTCGATACCCCCAAACGCGCCGCCAAGGCCATGCAATACCTGTGTCATGGCTACGAGCAAAACCTGGAAACCATCGTCAACGGCGCACTGTTCGCTTCCGACAATGACGAGATGGTGATTCTCAAGGACATCGAGTTGTACTCGCTGTGCGAACACCACCTGCTGCCCTTTATCGGCAAAGCCCACGTGGCCTATATTCCGACCGGCAAGGTGCTGGGACTGTCGAAGCTGGCGCGCATCGTCGACATGTTCGCCCGACGTCTGCAGATCCAGGAAAACCTTACGCGGCAAATCGCCGATGCCATCCAGGAAGTGACCCAGGCCGCCGGTGTAGCGGTGGTGATCGAGGCCAGGCACATGTGCATGATGATGCGCGGTGTGGAAAAACAGAATTCAACCATGAACACCTCGGTGATGCTCGGCGCCTTCCGCGAGTCGAACACCACGCGCATGGAGTTCCTGCAACTGATTGGACGGAGCAAGTAGCAATGCCACAACTTCAACCAGGCATGGCGCGCATCCGGGTCAAGGACCTGTGCCTGCGCACCTATATCGGCATCAACGAGGACGAGATCCTCAACAAGCAGGATGTGCTGATCAACCTGACCATCCTGTATGCCGCCCAGGAAGCCGTGCGCGACAATGACATCGACCATGCCCTGAACTACCGCACCATCACCAAGGCAATCATCGCCCACGTGGAAGGCAACCGTTTTGCCTTGCTCGAACGGCTGACCCAGGAACTGCTGGACCTGGTGATGTGCAATGAATCGGTGCTGTACGCCGAAGTCGAAGTGGACAAGCCCCATGCGCTGCGTTTTGCCGAGTCGGTTTCGATAACGCTCGCGGCGAGCCGCTCAGCTTCAAGCGACAAGTCACAAGCTACAAGCTGACCCCATTCCAACTTGCAGCTTGAAGCTTACCGCTTGAAGCTGTCTCGAAGAGACCCCCTATGACCGACCAACAACGCCTCGAACTCGAAGCCGCCGCCTTCCGTCGCCTGGTGGCGCACCTGGACAGCCGCAAGGATGTACAGAACATCGACCTGATGAACCTCGCCGGTTTCTGCCGCAACTGTCTGTCCAAGTGGTACAAGGCCGAGGCCGATGAGCGCCAGATCGATGTCAGCCTCGATGACGCCCGTGAGGTGGTGTACGGCATGCCGTACGCCGAGTGGAAAGCCCAATACCAGAAAGAAGCCAGCGCCGACCAACAGGCCGCGTTTGCCAAAGGAAACACGCAGGGTTAGGCACTTGCCCAGTATCAGCAACAGGCTAGCGTTGCAAACAAGGCGTTATATTGCGTCAGAGCCTATGGCTTAAGCCCCTGACGCTAAGCCCTCACGACTTGGGACCAGCCCGCGGGAAAAACCAGGAAAGCAAAAGCATGCAGATTCAAACCTTTGATACTGCAGATGTGGATCAGCAACTGGCGATTTCCGGCTGGCAGGAGCACTACCAGCAAATGTCCCCAGGGTATTTTCGGGGCAAAGTTGTCTACATGCAGTTGAATGGCATCGAGGTGTATGAAGAGCAGATGAACACGCGGGTGGAGCAGCATTTCCATGCGCCCGCCGGTTCATTGGTCTTCAGTTTCGACACGGGTGACGGGTCGCTGTACCTGCTCAACGAAGACAGTCAGAACACCTGGATCACCCCGGAAAACTATAAAGAAGTCGCGGTGGTGATTGGCCCTCAGTACCTCGATCAACTTGATTGCCTGAATTTGAGCAGCCTGGATGGCATGTTCCTCACACCGCTGGTTTCCCGGCAGAGCCAGGTTTTTGGCCATTGGTTGAGCAGTACGCTTCAACGGTTAGCTTTGGGGCAATCCCCGGTGCCTGAAGAAGGGCTGGCACAACAACTGGTCGACGATTGCCTGTATATCCTCGATTGCCCGAGCCAGATGCCGGACCTGACAAGCCTGAAACACCGCGCCCATGATCGCCGTCTTATCCAACGGGTTTTCGATCTGGTCATGGCCAGCCCGCAAGAGCACTTCAATGTGTTGCAACTGGCCAACGGCGCTGGGGTGTCTGTTCGTCAGTTGCAGCAACGCTTTACTTCTTCTATCGGTGTATCACCCAGCCAATGGCAGCGGTTACGCCGATTGAACTTTGCCCGCCGCGACTTACTGCGCATGGTGCCCGCAGAGACTACCGTGGCGCAAATCGCCATGCGCTGGTCATTCTGGCACCTGGGCCGTTTCTCCCAGGCCTATCGCCACCTCTTTGGTGAACTTCCCAGCCGCACACTCTCGCGTCCCCGCTGAATAATCTCCCCACGCGTTGGCGCACCAAAATGAAGCTCGCAATCAGGCGCAAATTGGATAGAGGCCAGCCTTCTTGCGCCCGCATTATCTACTTCAAACAAAGAACCCTGCGTTCGCCGGCCACTGATGTGCTGCGTCGCTAAAACGTCAATAGAACAAAATCAATAAAAGGACCTTTGAATGAAGCGATTTACCCCCTGTGTTCTGGCCGCAATGTTAGCTATCCCCTCACTGCAGGCCATGGCAGCGGCCGATCTGATATTCACCAATGGCAAGGTTTTCACCGGTGTTCCAGGCCAAGCGCTGGCTCAAGCCGTGGCGGTGGAGAACGGAAAGATCCTCGAAGTCGGTAGCGACGCGCAGATCAATGCCCTCGCTGATGCCAACACTCAACGGTTCGACCTTGCCGGCAAGGTCTTGATGCCGGGCATGATTGACACTCACAGCCATCCGGTGTCTGCAGGCCTCGCGAGCCTTGGCGCCAACTTGCTGGATGAAGAAAAGCCATTGCCCGAGCTTGAGCAATGGATCATCGAGCAAGACAAAGCCGGCAGGGCGAGATCCGCAGACGTCATCGTAATTGCCGGTACCAGCTCGGCCTATTGGGATAAAAGCCGCGAACTGGGCAAGATCTTCAACCACGGCCGCTGGGCCGACCAACCGCTGGTGCTCAGTGGCATCGACGGCCATACCGGCTGGGCCAACAACGCCATGCTCAAGCGCGCGAAAATCGATGCGGCACTGGTAAAAGGCCTGCCGGCGAACGAGCGTGATTACGTTGGTCACGAAATCGACTTCACCCCTACCGGTTATTTTGCCGAGTCTCGCTGGGATCAGGTACGCAATAAAATTCCCGCACCGAGCAAAGAGATCATGCTCAAGGCCGCCCACGAAGCGGTGAAGGTCAACAATGGCTATGGCGTCACCGCTTGGATGGATGCGGCATCCAATGCCGGCAATGGCGACTCACTGTTCGACTTCACAGCAACCGAGCAGAGCTACGGCGTGCTCCCGTTCTACCGCGAATTGGCCGAGAAGGGCGAACTCAGTGCCCACGTCGCCGCCTTGATGCTGACCAACTCCAAAAGCAAGCCGGCCGACCTGGAAGTCGTGGCCAAGGTGATGAAAAAATTCGAGGGTGTGCCCAATCTGACATTCCCTGGCATCAAGATCTTTGCTGACGGCATCATGGAGTTTCCAGGGCAGACCGCAGCGGTCATCGCCCCCTACAAGAACAGTAATAAACGCGGTCAGTTGCTGATCGATCCGAAGCATTTCGGTGAGTTGGTGGTGGCTGCGGAAAAGCGCGGTTGGATCATGCACGTGCACGCGGACGGTGACCGCGCCGTACGTGAAGCCCTCAATGGCGTTGCTTATGCGCGCCGCCTTAACCCGACCCCTGTGGCCCATAGCCTCGCCCACTTGCAAGTGGTCGATCCAGAAGACTTCCCTCGCTTCAAGCAACTAGGGGTCATTGCCTCCATGCAATTGCTATGGGCCACCAGCGAGAGTTATACCGAAGAACTGGTCAAGCCTTACATCAGTACGCTTGCCTACGATCACTTGTACCCCGCCAAATCCTTGCACGACGCGGGCGCAACCATCGCTGGGGGCAGTGACTGGCCCGTATCTGGCCCCAACCCGTGGAATGCCATTGCTCAGGCCAGCACGCGTAAAGGCCCATTGGGGGTGCTGAACGCCAAGGAAAGCCTTGACCGCCAGACCATGTTCTACGCCTACACCATCAACGCCGCCAAAACCCTGCGCCTGGATCAGAAGATCGGCTCTCTGGAACCCGGCAAGCAGGCTGATCTGATCGTCCTGGATCGCGATGTGTTCAAGGTCAGCGACGACGAGCTATTCGAGACCAAGGTCCTGAACACCTTCTTCTCCGGTAAACAGGTTTACGCCCCAGGCGCCTGACTGGCTCGCTCAACATCACGCAAAACACTTGGCGCCGCTCCCAGAGCGCGCGGGGCACAGTCGCGCCTGGAATAACTCACACACTCATAACAATAAGAGACTTCTATGAACGCACTTTCCGTCTTCATGCTTGCAGTGCTCACATTGGGCCCACTGATCAACGCTCAAGCCGTCGAGCTCAACGACAGCTTCCAGCTCATCATCAACCCCGCCCTGGTCAGTGACTATCGCACCAGTGGTATCTCGCAAACCCTGGGTGACCCTGCCGCACAACTGGGGATAACCCTCAACCACGCCAGCGGTTTATATGCCGGCCTCTGGACCTCGAATGTCGACTTCGGTAATGGCACCAAAACGCGCCAGGAGATCGAATATTTCGCCGGCTATTTTTGGCAACTACATGACAACATCAGCCTGGACAGTTTCTACACGCAGTATGAATACCCGCGCGAAAGCGATTACAACCAGGGCGAAATCAAGACTGTCCTTGATGTTTACGGCGTTCTGCTCGGCGGGAAATACGTGCGCAATATGAAAGGTCCCGACTACGAGGATGAAAATGGCGAGCTTCATAAAGGTAAACAAGACGAAGACCTGTCGTCGTGGTTGATCGGTTACCACACCGTGCTGCCCGCTGAAATCGGCCTGGAAGCCCGCTATGAATACGTCGACTACAAAGACGATGTATTTTTCAGTAACAACGGCAACGGTCGTGCCGATTATCACAATTGGGAAATCAAGTTCAGCCGAGAGTTAGTCGGCGTTAACTGGTCGCTGAGCTATATCGACACCGACCTCTCGAAAGCCGAATGTACGGGCTTTACCGGCTTCGATAACCTGTGCAGCGCGACCATAGTAGCCGGCGCGAGCAAGACGTTTTAACCCCTGTAGGCTTGCATGTGGTTCGAAATAACCTCGAAAAAGTTACTATAGGTAATCTCACCTATATCCATTAAGAAAGAGCCAGATCCGATGATTGATTTGAATACCCTGCGCGCCAGCCTCAACAGCGGCGAACATGTCTTTGCCGATACCCTGGCCTTTATTGCGGTCGGTTACGATTACCAGCCGCAAGCCTTCACCAACGGCGGAGTGGAAAATGCCGCTGGGCAGAACGAAGGGTCGTGCAAAACCCTGGGTCTGGCGCTGCTGGAAGGGTTGAATGATCAGGAAGCGTTGCTGGCGTTTGGTGAGCATTACCGGTCGGTGGTGGCTACGCCTGAGGGCAGCGATCACGGCAATATTCGGGCGTTGATCGAGCATGGCCTGGCGGGTGTGAAGTTCAGCGCACAACCACTGACACGCAAACCCTAAGCCAGACGCGAATCAAAAAGTGGGAGGGGTTTGCCCCCTCCCACATTTTTTTTTGCGGCGTGGTTAGAACGAAGCGTCCTTCAACCCATCGAGGTACCGCTCGGCATCCAGGGCCGCCATGCAACCGGCGCCGGCCGAGGTGATGGCCTGGCGGTAGACGTGGTCGGCCACGTCGCCGGCAGCGAAGATACCTTCGATGTTGGTGGCAGTCGCATTGCCTTCACGGCCGCCTTGCACCACCAGGTACCCGTCTTTGGCTTCGAGCACACCTTCGAACAACGAGGTGTTCGGGGTGTGGCCGATGGCGATGAACACGCCGTCGACTTTCAGCTCGTCGAAGCTGCCGTCGTTGTTCTTCAGGCGAGCACCGGTCACGCCCATGTTGTCGCCCAGCACTTCGTCCAGAGTAGCGTTGAGCTTGAGGATGATCTTGCCTTCAGCGACACGCGCGTGCAGCTTGTCGATCAGGATCTTCTCGGCGCGGAACGTCTCGCGGCGGTGAACCAGGGTCACGGTGCTGGCGATGTTGGCCAGATACAGCGCCTCTTCCACGGCGGTGTTGCCGCCGCCGACAACAGCGACCGGCTTGTTGCGGTAGAAGAACCCGTCGCAGGTCGCGCAGGCCGAAACGCCCTTGCCCATGAACGCTTCTTCCGACGGCAGGCCCAGGTAGCGGGCGCTGGCACCGGTAGCGATGATCAGCGCATCGCAGGTGTAAACGCCGCTGTCACCGGTCAGGCTGTAAGGCTTCTTGGAGAAGTCGACTTTGTTGATGTGATCAAACACGATCTCGGTTTCAAAGCGCTCGGCGTGTTCTTTCATGCGTTCCATCAGCACCGGGCCGGTCAAGCCGTGGACGTCGCCCGGCCAGTTGTCGACTTCGGTGGTGGTGGTCAACTGACCGCCCGCCTGCATGCCGGTGATCAGCAGCGGCTTGAGGTTGGCCCGGGCAGCATAGACGGCAGCGCTGTAACCGGCAGGGCCGGAACCGAGAATAATCACTCGCGAATGACGGGTATCAGACATGACTCGCTCCTATCGACCGTCCGGACTACAAGACGGCTGGAATAAAAAAGGACCGCGAAGCACTTGGGGAAGGCTTGAACTCGCGAATCCTGAAAATAATGGGTGCAGCGTATAGAGGGGGGCAAGATTAAGGAAATACGGAATAACAATCCAGCTCATAGGTGGTCTCTATGCAGTCACCCCCGTTCAATCGATGGGTTTGTTACCGCTGATGTCGCCGCTTTCGCCTGGAATACAAAGCCGGTAAGGTCGGCGCGTTCGCCCCTTTGTTCGGAGTTCTCCATGCCCGCCCCCGCTCTTTCCGGCCCGCAATACCTGCGTGAAGGCCTCAAACTGGTATTGAGCCCTGGCTTGCGCCTGTTTGTACTGCTGCCACTGATGATCAATATCGTGCTGTTCGTCGGCTTGATTTATTTTGCCGGCCACCAATTCAGCCTGTGGGTCGACCATTTGATGCCGACCCTGCCCAGTTGGCTGAGTTTTCTGAATTACCTGCTTTGGCCTTTATTTGTGGTGCTGGTGGTGCTGATGGTGTTTTTCACCTTCACGATGCTCGCCAATATCATCGCGGCGCCGTTCAATGGATTTCTCTCGGAGAAGGTTGAAGTGGTGGTACGCGGCACCGATGACTTCCCGGCCTTCAGCTGGGGCGAGCTGATCGCCATGGTGCCGCGCACGCTGGCCCGTGAATTGCGCAAGCTGGGCTACTTCCTGCCGCGAGCCATTGGCCTGTTTATCCTGTCGTTCATTCCGGTGGTCAACCTGATCGCGGCGCCGTTGTGGCTGCTGTTCGGGGTGTGGATGATGGCAATCCAATACATCGACTACCCGGCCGACAACCACAAGCTCGGCTGGAACGAAATGCTCGCCTGGCTGCGCCAGAAGCGCTGGCAGAGCATGAGCTTCGGCGGCGTCGTCTACCTGGTGCTGCTGGTGCCGGTGGTCAACCTGCTGATGATGCCGGCGGCGGTGGCCGGGGCCACGTTGTTCTGGGTGCGCGAGCAAGGCGCCGAGGCGATGGCCGTGCCCAAAGTGACCCGGTCATAAATCCATCATCTGCATGACACAATGGCGACATGGCCCACAGCGACACTGTGGGTCATGACGACCGCTTTGCTTCACATCACCCTGATCACCGAAACCTTCCCGCCAGAGATCAACGGGGTGGCCAATACCCTTGGCCGCTTGTGCGAAGGATTACGTGCGCGTGGCCATCAAGTCGAACTGGTACGCCCACGCCAGGGCGCCGACCAGAGCCGCCCCAGCGACGACGAATTGCTGCTGTGCCGTGGCTGGCCATTGCCCGGTTACCCGGGCCTGCAATGGGGCCAGTCGTCGATGCACAAGCTGCTGCGGCGCTGGACGCGGCAGCGCCCGGACGTGCTGTATATCGCCACCGAGGGGCCGCTGGGGCTGTCGGCACTGCGCGCGGCGCGGCGCTTGGGGATCAGCGTAGTCAGCGGTTTTCACACCAATTTCCAGCAGTACTCCAACCAGTACGGTTTGAGCCTGTTAAGCCGCCTGGTCACGCATTACCTGCGCTGGTTTCATAACCGCTCCACCTTGACCTTGGTGCCCAGCGCCAGCCAGCGCCTGGAACTGGAGCGGCGGCATTTCGAACGTTTGGGGATGTTGTCGCGCGGGGTTGACAGCCAGCTGTTCCACCCGGCCAAGCGCGACAACACTCTGCGTGATAGCTGGGGCTTGGCAAACGATGATATTGGCGTGCTGCACGTTGGGCGCCTGGCCCAGGAGAAAAACCTCGCGCTACTCAAACGCTGCTTCGATGCCCTGCAGGCAACGTACCCACAACGCCGGATGAAGCTGATCATCGTCGGCGATGGCCCGCAACGCCCGCTGTTGGAGCACGACCTGCCCGACGCGGTGTTCTGCGGCGCTCAGCGCGGCGAGGAGCTGGCACGGCATTACGCCTCGGGGGATCTGTTCCTGTTTCCCAGCCTGACCGAAACCTTTGGCAATGTGGTGCTGGAAGCGATGGCTTCAGGATTGGGCGTAGTGGCTTATGACCAGGCGGCGGCCACCCAGCATATCCGCCATGGCTACAATGGCGTACTGGCGATGCCGGGGGATGAAAACGCGTTTTGCGATGCGGCCATTTGGCTGCTGGAAGAACGGGAGACGTTGCGCAGGGCGCGCCTGAATGCCCGCCAACATGCCAGCCGCCAGGGCTGGCCGGCGATTATCGAGCAGTTCGAACATCAACTCCGTGGAGCGTGTGGCGAGCAGCCTGCGATTGCAGGGGCGTCGCGCTTGATCTGAGGGCCTGATGGGCCGTCGGACCGAGCGCGGGTAGGCGCCGCTTAGACCAGGGTCGTCAACGCCTCACGACTGAACGGCAGAATGTCGCCCTCGCGACCTTCACGTACCTTCACCGCCCAATCCGGATCAACCAGCAGCGCGCGGCCCACGGCGACCAGATCGAACTCATCGTTGTTCAGGCGCTCCAGCAGCTTCTCCAGGCTGGCCGGCTGCGCGACTTTGTCGGTGTTGACCATGAACTGCAGGAATTCGCCATCCAGGCCGACACTGCCGACGGTGATGGTCGGTTTGCCGGTGAGCTGGCGTGTCCAGCCGGCCAGGTTGAGGTCGGAACCTTCGAATTCCGGCTCCCAGAAACGGCGAGTGGAGCAGTGGAAAATATCCACACCGGCGTCGGACAACGGCTTGAGGAACTCGCCCAGCGCTTGCGGGGTGTGTACCAGGCGTGCGGTGTAGTCCTGCTGTTTCCACTGGGAAAAACGCAGGATGATCGGGAAATCCGGGCCGACAGCCGCGCGCGTGGCCTGGATCAATTCAATGGCAAAACGCGAGCGGTTGGCCAGGCTGCCGCCGTACTCGTCGGTACGCTGATTGGTGCCTTCCCAGAAGAACTGGTCCACCAGATAGCCGTGGGCGCCGTGGATTTCCACGCCGTCCATGCCGATGCTCTGGGCATCCTTGGCGGCCTGGGCGAAGGCATGGATGACGTCCTGGATGTCTTGGGTGGTCATGCCGTGGACCACCACGTTGCCATCCTTGAGTTTTTCCATCGGGCCATAGGCCGGCACGCTGGCATCAGGCTCGGTGCCAATACGCCGCACGCTGCCCACATGCCACAGCTGCGGGACGATCTTGCCGCCTTCGGCGTGTACCGCATCAACCACTTTCTTCCAGCCGGCCAATGCTGCTTCACCGTAGAAATGCGGGACATTCGGGTAACCGTTGGACGCCTGGTGACCGACCACAGTGCCTTCGGTAATGATCAGGCCCACGCCGGCGGCAGCACGGCGACGGTAGTACTCGATCACTTTGGAATTGGGGATACCGCCCGGGGAAAACGAGCGGGTCATGGGCGCCATGACCACACGGGTCGGCAGTCGCAGTGCACCGAGCTGGAACGGTTTGAACAAGGCTTGGACAGGCATGGGGGCACTCCACGGAAGACAAGATTTATGACGTGGATAATATGGAGTGCACGGTGCGCTGGGTAGCACTATTGATCTGGGTGATTAAGGGGTATGAGGGCAGCTACAAGCTACAAGCTACAAGAGGGACAGCGGCGCTTCTTCTTGCGGCTTGTAACTTGTAGCTTGCAGCTGCACCAAAGCTGTTCAACTCAAGGCTTTTTCGATGGCCTGGATGACCGTCGGATCATCCGGCGCGGTGCGTGGCGAGAAACGCGCGAGCACGCGGCCGTCTTTACCGAGCAGGAATTTTTCGAAGTTCCAGGTGATATCTCCGGGGAATTCGGCACCCTCGCCCGCCAGCAAGCGGTACAGCTGGTGACGGTCAGGACCGTTGACCTCAAGTTTGCTGCCCAGGGGGAAGGTCACGCCGTAGTTCAGGCTGCAGAACTCCTGAATCTCTTGCTCGGTACCCGGCTCCTGGCCCGCAAATTGATTGCACGGCAGGCCAAGCACGGTAAACCCCTGGCCTTTGTATTGCTGATAGAGGTTTTCCAACGCCGCGTATTGCGGGGTCAAGCCACATTTGGACGCCACATTGACCACCAGCACGACTTGCCCCTTGAAGGGGGCCAGCGGCAGCTCTTGTCCGTCCAACGCTTTGAGTTTCAGGTCGTGGAAAGCACTCATGACGAACTCCAGATATTCCATGTTCTTTGCATTACGATGCTTGGAGATTACAACCCGCAAGCCTGCAATCATAGACGCCGATGACAAAACTCGCCTGCGGGTTACTGAGCGGTCGGCCACGGCAAAATCGGGATGGCGGTCACCGCGTTCTGCGGGCTGCCTTCGATCAGGCGGTCGCTGTAGACGAGGTACACCAGGGTATTGCGCTGCTTGTCGAGGAAACGCACCACCTGCATGGTCTTGAATACCAGTGAGGTGCGCTCCTTGAACACTTCGTCGCCGTCCTTGAGTTCGCCCTTGAAGCGAATCGGCCCGACCTGGCGGCAGGCAATCGATGCTTCAGCACGGTCTTCGGCCAGGCCCAGGCCGCCTTTGACGCCGCCGGTCTTGGCACGCGACAGGTAGCAGGTGACACCGTCGACCTTGGGGTCATCGAACGCTTCAACAACGATCCGGTCGTTGGGGCCGACAAACTTGAACACCGTCGACACCTGGCCGATTTCTTCGGCCGAGGCCAGCAGCGGCATGGCCAGCAGTAGGCCGAGCAATCCCTTCATCACGCGCATCGTGTACTTCCTATGGTTAAACCAGGATCAGGTTGTCGCGGTGAACCAGTTCCGGTTCGGCCATATAACCCAAGAGTCCGACAATCGCATCCGACGATTGTCCAATAATCTTCTGCGCTTCCAGGGCGCTGTAATTGGCCAGGCCACGGGCGATCTCGCGACCGTCGGGCGCGACACACACCACCATTTCGCCACGACGGAAGCTGCCCTGTACCAGCTTGACGCCCACCGGCAACAAACTCTTGTTGCCCTGGGACAGGGCCGACACGGCACCATCATCGAGTACCAGAGTGCCACGGGTCTGCAGGTGCCCGGCCAGCCACTGCTTGCGCGCTGCCAGCATGCCGCGCTCCGGCGACAGCAACGTGCCGATGCGCTCACCGGCCTTGAGACGATCCAGCACGCGCTCAATGCGCCCGCCAACGATGATGGTGTGGGCACCGGAGCGCGCGGCCAGGCGCGCAGCGCGCAGCTTGGTCTGCATGCCGCCACGGCCCAGCGCGCCGCCCACACTGCCGGCCACGGCGTCCAGCGCCGGATCATCGGCACGCGCCTCATAGATCAACTGGGCATCGGGGTTGTTGCGCGGGTCGGCGTCGAACATGCCGTCGCGGTCGGTGAGGATCACCAACAGGTCGGCTTCCACCAGGTTGGCCACCAGGGCGGCCAGGGTGTCGTTGTCGCCGAAGCGGATTTCGTCGGTGACCACTGTGTCGTTCTCGTTGATCACCGGGATCACCTTGAGCTCGACCAGGGCACGCAAAGTGCTGCGGGCGTTGAGGTAGCGCTTGCGGTCGGACAGGTCGTCGTGGGTGAGCAGGATCTGCGCGGTGTGGCGGCCGTGCTCGGCAAAGCTCGATTCCCAGGCTTGCACCAGGCCCATCTGGCCGATGGCGGCGGCGGCTTGCAGTTCGTGCATCGCGCTGGGTCGCGCGGTCCAGCCAAGGCGGCTCATCCCGGCGGCAACCGCCCCGGACGACACCAGCACCAACTCCACGCCCGCTTCATGCAGGGCCACCATCTGTTCGACCCAGACGCTCATGGCTGCGCGATCGAGCCCCTTGCCATCCGCCGTCAACAACGCACTGCCGATCTTTACGACCCAGCGCTGCGCACCTGTCACTTTGCTCCGCATCATCTTCAACCTTAGAGTGAGGGCCGCGCGACCCAGCGCCGCCCATAACGTTATACCCGGATACCAAAACGCGCTCCAGGGAGCGGCGTTCAAGTTTATCGCAACGGATCAGTCGCGCACGTAAATGATTTCCGGACCGTCTTCATCATCCACGTCTTCTTCGTCCCAATCGTCGTCGCCGATGTCGTGCACCGACTTCACGCCGCTGCGGCGCAGGGCACGCTGGTCGTCCAGGGCCTGCAACTGAGCACGGGCTTCGTCTTCGATCTGCTGGTCGAGTTCGGCGAGTTCGGCCTTGTACACCGGGTCGGCCGCCAGGCGGTCGGCGCGGTCTTCGAGGTAGCGCATGATGTCGCGGGTCAGGCGCTCGGTGCCTTCTTTAGCGATCGCCGAGATCACGTAGACCGGGCCGGTCCACTCCAGACGGTCGACGATTTCCTTGACGCGTTCCTCGTGCTCTTCTTCGAGGATCTGGTCGCATTTGTTCAGCACCAACCAACGATCACGCTCGGCCAGGGCCGGGCTGAATTTGGTCAGCTCGCTGACGATCACTTCGGCGGCATCCGCTGCGCTGGTTTCATCCAGCGGCGCCATGTCGACGAGGTGCAGCAACAAACGGGTACGCGACAAGTGCTTGAGGAAGCGAATCCCCAGGCCAGCGCCGTCGGAAGCACCTTCGATCAGGCCGGGAATGTCGGCGATGACAAAGCTTTTCCAGCGATCGACGCTGACCACGCCCAAATTGGGTACCAGGGTGGTGAACGGGTAGTCGGCGACTTTCGGCTTGGCGGCCGAGACCGAGCGAATAAAGGTACTTTTGCCGGCGTTCGGCAGGCCCAACAGGCCGACGTCCGCCAGTACTTTCATTTCCAGCTTGAGGTCACGCTGCTCGCCCGGCTTGCCCGGCGTGGTCTGGCGTGGCGCACGGTTGGTACTGGACTTGAATCGGGTGTTACCCAGACCGTGCCAGCCGCCCTGCACCACCATCAGCTTCTGGCCGGCTTGGTCAGGTCGCCGATCACTTCCTGGGTGGCGGAGTCGATGATCGTGGTGCCGACCGGTACACGCAGTACCAGGTCTTCGCCTTTTTTACCGGTGCAGTCGGTGCTGCCGCCGTTGGAGCCGCGCTCGGCATCGAAGTGCCGGGTGTAACGGTAGTCGACCAGGGTGTTGAGGTTTTCGTCGGCCATCATGTAGATGGAACCGCCGTCACCGCCGTCACCGCCGTTGGGGCCACCGTTTTCGATGAATTTTTCGCGACGGAAACTCATGCAACCGTTACCGCCGTCGCCTGCTTTTACTCGGATGGAAACTTCATCAACGAACTTCATAACAAAACGCCTCTCGCCGCATGGACGAGCTTAAAAAACCAAGACATAAGACTCTTGCAAAAATGAGCGCAGCGACCTCAAACAGCGACCGCCTATCCAGCGCCTGAGCTCATTACAAACAGCTTTGCAAGAGACTCACTCCACAAACGAAAAAGCCCCGTCGCAAGACAGGGCTTTTCCAGCGATCTCGCAATTAAGCTGCGACAACGCTCACGTAACGGCGGTTGAACGCGCCTTTTACTTCAAACTTGATCACGCCTTCGATTTTCGCGAAGAGGGTGTGATCTTTACCCATGCCAACACCGTAACCGGCGTGGAATTGGGTGCCGCGCTGACGCACGATGATGTTGCCCGGAATGATTTTCTGGCCGCCATACATCTTAACGCCAAGGCGTTTGGCTTCTGAGTCGCGACCGTTACGGGTACTACCACCAGCTTTTTTGTGTGCCATGAGTCAATTCTCCTAGTGAGGAATTAGGCTGAAATTAAGCCTGAATACCGGTGATTTTGATCTCGGTGTACCACTGGCGGTGGCCCATACGCTTCATGTGGTGCTTACGACGACGGAACTTGATGATGCGGACTTTATCGTGACGACCTTGGGAGATCACTTCAGCCACAACGGTAGCGCCAGCAACAACTGGAGCGCCGATGTTCACGTCATCGCCATTGGCGACCAACAGAACGCGATCAAAGGTAACGGATTCGCCGGTGGCGACTTCCAGTTTTTCGATCTTCAGGTATTCACCTGGGGCGACCTTGTATTGCTTGCCACCAGTAACAATTACTGCGTACGACATGGTATTTCTCCGATAATCCTGCTCACCCAGCGCTTTATAAGAAGAGGTATTGGCTGGCATGGCTGCATGGGATGGACGTCCCGAATGCAATTGCGTAAGGCAGGTGCTGCCCAGGAAGTTCAGGGTGCGCGATTGTACGCAAGCTGTGGAAGGCTTGCAAGGGGCCGTCTATCGCGCCTTGACACTGCGGGGTCAGGGTCCTAGCATGCCGCGCAACCCTTCTGGAGCGACTGTCGCTGATGCAACCCCAAGCTTTCTACCGCGCGGTCGCGGACGATTTTAGCGCCGTCGACGGCATCATCAAGCAGCAGCTGACGTCTAAAGTGCCGCTGGTCTCCAAAATTGGCGACTACATTACGTCGGCGGGCGGTAAGCGCCTGCGTCCTTTATTAGTGTTGCTGTGTGGCAAGGCCCTGGGCCGCGAAGGCGATGACCTGCGCCTGCTCGCCGCTACCATCGAGTTCCTGCACACCGCCACCCTGCTGCATGACGACGTGGTCGACATGTCCGGCATGCGCCGTGGCCGCGAGACCGCCAATGCCATGTGGGGCAACGCCCCGAGCGTGCTGGTGGGCGACTTCCTGTATTCGCGCTCATTCGAAATGATGGTCGAGCTGGGCTCAATGCCGGTGATGAAGATCCTTTCACAGGCCACCCGCATCATCGCCGAAGGCGAAGTGTTGCAACTGTCGAAGGTGCGTGACGCCAGCACCACCGAAGAAACCTATATGGAAGTGATTCGCGGCAAGACCGCGATGCTCTTCGAAGCCTCGACCCACAGCGCCGCCGCGTTGTGTGGCGCCAGCGCCGAACAGGCCGAAGCGCTGCGCACCTTTGGTGATCATCTGGGCGTGGCGTTCCAACTGGTGGACGACCTGCTGGACTACCGTGGCGACGCCGAAACCCTGGGCAAGAACGTGGGTGACGACCTGGCCGAGGGCAAACCGACCTTGCCGCTGATCTACACCATGCGCGAAGGTACGCCGGAACAGGCCGCCCTGGTGCGCAAGGCGATCCAGAAAGGCGGCATCGAGGACCTGGAAAGCATTCGCGCTGCCGTGGAAGCCTCGGGTTCACTGGACTACACCGCGCAACTGGCGCGTGACTACGTGGCCCGTGCAATCAAATGCCTGGAAGCCCTGCCGGCCAGCGAATACCGGGACGCCCTGGTTGAGCTGAGTGAGTTCGCGGTCGCGCGTACGCACTAAAATACTTGCATGTGGGAGGCGGCTTGCTCCCACATTTAGGTTGTATTGCCAATTCCAAAGCGCCCCCGAGCAAAAAACCTTATATAATGTGCGACTTTTAGCCATCCCTGACTCCCGAGGAGCTTTAGTGAGCACGTTGCCACCCTGCCCGAAATGCAATTCCGAATTCACCTACGAAGACGGCGCCCAACTGATCTGCCCGGAATGCGCCCATGAGTGGTCCGCCAGTGGCGAGGCCGAAGTGGCCGGCGATGAAACCGTGAAGAAAGACTCTGTGGGCAACGTCCTGCAGGACGGCGATACCATCACCGTGATCAAGGACCTCAAGGTCAAGGGCACTTCCCTGGTGGTAAAAGTCGGCACCAAGGTCAAGAACATCCGCCTGTGCGACGGTGACCACGATATCGATTGCAAAATCGACGGCATCGGCCCAATGAAGCTCAAGTCCGAATTCGTGCGCAAAGTCTGAACTTGCTGTTTCCATCCCGCGCCCGCCGCGGGATGGCGCTTTGCCCTCCCCGTTGACCTTTCTCAATACCCACACAGAAAAACCCGGAAACCGCCAATAGGCACTTGCTATTCCACGAATAAGAATTATTCTCATTGAAACCCATCAAGGAGAATGACCATGACTTATTTGATCGATGCCTGGCTGGACCGCCCACATCCTTACCTACGAATCCTGCATCGGGAAACCGGTGAAGTCTGTGCGGTGCTCGAAGAAGAAGCGCTGACTGAACTGCAGGACCAGGGCGACCTGGACGTCAATGGCCTGAGTTCAAGCGAACCCGGTGTGCTGAAGGAAGTGGTGCGTAATCTGTTCCTGTTCTGCTATGCGCGGGCGTTGCGCCCAGCGACGGAGCTCAATGGCAAGTTCCATCCATGAGTACACCGGCAAAACGCTGTAGGAACGAGCAAGCTCGTTCCTACAGGTAACAGCAGGTCTTACAGAACGTCGAGCAGTTCGACGTCGAATACCAGAACACTGTGCGGCGGGATGCTGCCAACGCCTTGAGCGCCGTAGGCCAATTCGCTAGGCACGTACAGGCGCCATTTGCTGCCGGCATTCATCAGTTGCAGGGCTTCGGTCCAGCCGGCGATCACGCCGCCCACCGGAAATTCTGCAGGCTGGCCACGCTCGTAGGAACTGTCGAACACAGTGCCGTCGATCAGGGTGCCGTGGTAGTGGGTGCGCACCTGGTCTTCACGGGTCGGCTTGGCGCCGTCACCGGCCGTCAGCACTTCAAACTGCAGGCCGGAAGCCAGGGTGGTGATGCCATCGCGCTTGGCGTTTTCAGCCAGGAACGCCAAGCCGGCGCCTGCAGCCGCTTCAGCCTTGGCAGCCGCTTCGGCTTGCATGATGTCGCGGATGACCTTGAAGCTGGCAGCCATTTGCTCTTGGTCAACACGGCTTGGCTTGCCTGCGAATGCGTCGGTCAGGCCAGCCAGGATCGCGTCCAGGCTCACACCTGGTGGCGGGTTGTCGCGCAGTTGGTCGCCCAACTGACGGCCGATACCGTAGCTGACGCGGGTTTCGTCGGTGGACAGATTAACTTCGGACATGAAGAGGCTCCGCTGCAGGACAACGCGATTTGCCGCGCCGTCCAAAACTAAAAGGGCCCGCAGACTAGCACACAAGGCCGGTCCATGATGAGCCCTTGCTGCGAGCTACCAGAGCGCCAGGTCGTAGGTCAGGTAGAGGCGATAGTTGTCGCGGTCACTGGCATAGGTCGAACGATAGGTCGCTTTACGCAGTTCCACCCCCAGGCCTTTGAGGGTGCTGTCCTGGATCACATAGCGCAGGTTGGTATCGGACTCCCACTCGCGCGCCTCACGGCCTCTGTAATCGCCATTTTGCCCCTTGTAGTAACGGGTCATGAAACTCAGGCCCGGCAGCACCGCAGCCAAATCATAGTCGTAACGCAGCATCCAGGTTTGCTCGCCGGCCTGGATGAACTTGCCGACACCGGCATTACTGAAGGAATACACCGTCGACACACTGGCATAGGGCAACGCCGTTTCGCCGGTGACCTTCTGGTAGCCAACGCCCAGCGCTTGCGGCCCCACGCGATAGGTAAACAGCCCGCTGAACATGTCAGCATCGACCGGACCATTGCGCGCCTCCCCCGCTTCGCCGCTGATGAAATAGCGCAAGTCGCTGGTCAGCGTGCCACTGCCCAGTGGCTGCTTGTGCACCAAACCAAAAAACTGCTGACGATAGAATTCGCGCATCTGCCCGTAGTACCAGGTACCGCTGAGTGTCGGAGTGAAGGCATAGGTGGCGCCGGCAAAATCGAAATCCGTGCCCTTTTTGCCGCTGTAGCCCTGTGGATAGATATCCACACTGTCGGTTGAGTTACGCAGCTTGAATTTATCCAAGTGCCCGGTGTGCAGGTAGAGGTTGCGAATGCCGGTGTATTCCAGCTGCGTGCCCTGGAAGGTCTGCGGCAGCAGACGCCCGTCGTTGTGCACCAGCAGCGGAATTTTCGGCAGCAATGTGCCGGTTTTTACCAAGGCATCGCCCCAGCGCATCTTCGCCGTGACACCGAGGCTTGAGAACTCACTGGCCGCGTGGCCGTCGTCATGCACCGGCAGCAAACCCGTGCCGGCATGGGTAGGGCTGGAATCGAGGCGCACACCCGCCAACCCCAAGGCATCCAGGCCAAACCCGACGGTGCCTTCGGTGTAACCCGATTGCAGGTTGAGCAGAAAGCCCTGGGCCCACTCCTTGCGGTCTTCGCCACCATCGCGATAACCGTCGTTGAAGTAGAAGTTGCGCAAGGTCAGCCGTCCATGGGAATCCTCCCAGAAACCTTCGGCCATCAATGCCGGAGACAGGCTCGCCAACAGGCCCGCCGAGACCCATTTCCCCCTTATGAAAAACTCACGCATACGTGTTTCCTCAATGCCGTATTGTCATTTTTTATGGGCAATTGCACCGCGCGACAGGCTGGACGGCACGTCGCATTGGGGCAGACACTAACGGCTCGTCGACAGCCCCACAACGTTATGCGAGAAGCGCATCAGGCTATGCGCAAAGCACTGCAGCCCTCGCATCCGACAGGAAAAACACGGTGAACCTCAAACAGCTCGAAGCCTTCAAGGCGATCATGTCCACCGGCTCGACCATCGGCGCGGCGACGCGCATGGGCCTGTCGCAATCAGCGGTCAGCCGCCTGTTGAGCCAACTGGAAGAGCATTTGGGTTTCACCTTGTTTCTGCGAAAAAAAGGTCGCTTGATGGCCACGCCAGAGGCCGAGGAGTTGCTCACCGAAGTCGCAGGACTGGTGGATGGCATGCAACGTATTCAGCGCCTGGCCGACGAGATGCGGGTAGGTCGGTCACGCAAAAGCCTGCTCAAGGTCGGGGTGCCCACCAGCATGACCCAGGAGTTGTTGCCACCGATCGTCGCAGAGTTCCTCAAGCGCCACGACGACATCGTCGTCGAGTTGCTGACCGGCGCCTACGACGTGATCGAGCGCGCGGTACTGGACCGCTCCGTCGACCTGGGTTTTGTGCGCCTGCCGACCGAAATTGCTGATTTCGACATCGAGCCCGTCCTGCAAACCGAAGGCGTGTGTGTGATGCCCGTCAACCATCCGCTGGCCCGCCATGCGTGCATCGACGTGCAGCACCTGCGCAACGTGCCACTGGTGATGCTTGGCCGGCAACGGGCGCTGCGTACAGAGCTGAACCAGATATTTCGCGCCGCCAACCTCACGCCCCAGGTGCGCGTCGAAGTGCACTCGGTGGGCGCCGCGTGCAGCTTTGTCGCCGAAGGCCTGGGTGTGTCGATCGTCAACGGGCTGCTGGCAAGCCATTTCCTGCATTTGCCGATTGTTATCCGTCCGTTTCGCCCGGCGTTGCCCTACGCCTTCGGCCTGGCTTTTCGTGCCGATGAGGCCCGATCGCCGATGGTCACCGCGTTTGCCGAACACCTCAAGCAGCGATTGAACCCACAAAACGCATAGCCCAACCCAGCGTACGCATAACGTTGTCGCCGCGAAAACTTTGCCCTAGTGTCCGCCCCACACGTGTCCCCCACACAACAATAACGGCGCACGCCGGGGCTACCAGCATGAGCGAATCGCAGAGCATCCCTACCCGAGCGGTGGCGGAAAAAACCACACAACGCAAACAAATCAACCCGGCCATCATGCTGCTGAGCATCGTCCTGCTCGCAGTGGCGTTCACCTATGCGGTGAACGCCGGCAAGTTCCAGCGCCAGAATGGCCTGGTGGTACCGGGCTCTTACCAGGTGCTGGAAAAACACAATTCCCTGAGCCAACTGTTTGCCCTGCAACCGCGCAAGGCCGGCGACAACGTGGCCCGTCCGGTATCGCTGGTGGAAGGCTTCATGGCCATTCCCCAGGGCATCGAGAAACGCGCGGCACTGATTTTCATAGTGTTGTTCATCGGCGGAATGTTCGGGGTACTGAACAAGGCCGGGGTGATTGATGCCGGGCTGGAACGTCTGCTGGGGCTGACCCGGGGCAACATCTATGTACTGATCCCCAGCCTGATGCTGGTGTTCTCCGCCGGCAGCACCTTCATGGGCCTGGCCAAGGAATTTATCCTGATCGTGCCGCTGATGGTGGCCATGGCCAATCGGTTGGGGTTGTCGAACCTGATCGGTCTGGCCATCGTGACCATCTCGGTGAAGATCGGTTACCTGGCGTCGATTTCCAACCCTGTGGCGTTGTCGGTCGCTCAACCGATGGTCGGGCTGCCGATCTTCAGCGGCTTGAGCATGCGCGTGCTGGCGTACTGCAGCTTTCTGCTGGTCGGCATTGCGTTTGTGCTCTGGAGCATTCGCAAACACGGTTTCGATGCCACCGCGCAGATCACCTTCGAAAGCACTCCGCTGCCCATGCGCCACCTGATCAACCTGGTCGTGTTGCTGGCAGGCATCGCTTTTCTGGTGTTCGCCTCCAACCGCTGGGGCTGGAAATACCATGAGCTGTCGGCGTTCTACCTGTTGCTGACGGTGGCCTTCAGCGTGATCGCCGGGCTTGGTGCGAGCGTGGCCGCCAGTGCCTTTGTCGACGGCATGAAGAAAGTGCTGATTGCCGGTGTGCTGATCGGCCTGGCCACCGCCGTGGAGATCATCCTCAGTACCGGCCAGGTGCTCGACACCATCGTCGACAGCCTGGCAACCTTGTGGGCGATCACGGCCCGATCGTGTCGGCCTATGGCATGTTCTTCGCGCAGTTGGGGCTGGATGTGCTGATCCCGTCCACCTCCGGACAGGCCGCCGTGACTATGCCGATTTTCGGCCCACTGGGGCAATTGTCCGGTGTCAGCCCGCAGACCACGGTGTTCGCATTTTTGCTGGGCAACGGCCTGACCAACATGATCACGCCAACGTCCAGCGGCTTGCTGGTATTGCTGGCCACCGCCAATGTCGGCTGGGGCCAGTGGGCGCGCTACATCCTGCCGTTGTTCCTGATCTATGCCGCACTGGCAATGGCACTGCTGGCCATTGCGGTGACGAGTGGGTACTGAGTCGATGAGTGTTTTTCCTATGCAAACCCTGCTCAACCAGATGATCCCGATGCGCGACGGCATCCACTTGGCCACCGACATCTACTTGCCGGCACACAGCGAAGGCGCTTTTGCGGTGGTGATCGAACGCACCCCTTATGACAAAAGCAAACCCTCGCGCTCGGAAAAACAACTCGACGGCCAGCACATCAGCCGGGAGCAAATGGCCGCCCGGTTCACTGAGCAGGGCTTTGTTGCGATCTTCCAGGACTGTCGCGGGCGCTATGCCTCCGAAGGGGTGTTCACCAAGTACACCGCCGAGGGCGAAGACGGTTTCGACACCCTGGCCTGGATCGTCCAACAGCCCTGGTGCAACGGCAAGGTCGGCAGCATGGGCCTGTCTTACGCCGCCCACACGCAATTGGCGATGGCGTGCCTGCATCCACCGGGCCTGAGCAGCATGGTGCTCGACAGCGGAGGCTTCGCCAGTGCCTACCAGTGCGGTATTCGCCAGGGCGGCGCGTTCGAACTCAAGCAGGCCACCTGGGCCTTTCGCCAGGCCAAGGAAAGCCCCGCCGCCCTGGCCGACCCGCAGGTACGCGACGCGCTGGAGCAGGAAGACATCCACCAGTGGTTCACGCGTATGCCATGGCAAGCCGGCCAGTCTCCCTTGCGGCATGTGCCGGAGTACGAAACCTACCTGCTGGAACAATGGGCCCAGGGCGCCTTCAGTGAGTATTGGCGCAAGACCGGGATCTATGCCGAAGGCCACTATGGGCAACTGCCTGATATACCGGTGCTGTTCATGTCCAGTTGGTATGACGCCTACGTCAGTTCGACATTGGCCAACTACAGCGCCTTCAAGCAAAACGGCACAAAACAGCAGCGCCTGATCATGGGCCCGTGGCTGCATGGCGACCGCAATATCAGCCACAGCGGCGACGTGGAGTTCGGCCCTGACGCGACGTTTGACGGTCAGGTCGACAGGGACTGGCTGACCTGCCGCCTGGCGTGGTTCGAGCAAACCCTCAAGCCTTCGCCGCCGACCTCGGCGGCACCTGTGCAGGTGTTTTTGATGGGCGGCGGCAGCGGCAAGCGCGATCACAACGGTCGCCTGCAACACGGCGGGCGCTGGCTGCAGTCCGAGCGCTGGCCGCTGCCGGGCAGCCATACCCTGACCCTTTACCTGAATGAGCAAAAACAGCTGACGCCAACCCTGCCCTCCACGCTCGACGGTGCCTTGAGTTACACCACCGACCCGGCCCACTCGGTCCCGACCATCGGTGGCGCGCTGACCTCCGGTGCGCCGATATTCGTGGGCGCGCTTTTGACCAGCGCGAGCGCGCCGACTTCTTCGGCACGCGAGGCGACAATCGCCCGCTGAGCGAACGGGATGACGTGCTCAGCTTCCAGACAGAACCGCTCGCCGCCGACCTGATCGTCGCCGGAGACGTGCAGATCGAACTGTGGATCGACAGCGACGCGCCCGACACCGACTTCACCGCCAAACTGGTGGACGTGTACCCGCCCAGCGCCGATTACCCGGACGGCTTTGCGATGAACATTACCGACGGCATACGCCGCTGTCGTTATCGCGATTCCTGGGAACAGCCCACCCTGCTCACGCCAGGCGAACGGGTGAAGGTGTTGATCGAACCGTTCGCCACCTGCAACCTGTTCAAGCGCGGCCATCGGTTACGCCTGGACATCGCCAGCAGCAATTTCCCGCGTTTTGACGTCAACCCCAACAGTGGTGAAGCCCCAGGTCAGGCCCGCCATCCAAGAATCGCGCGCAATAGCGTGCACATGAGCAGCGCAGCCGCTTCATGCCTGCGGCTCACGATAGCGCCCGCCCCGGCGACGCCGTAATCCACCTGGGTCGCCATCGCCGCACCACGAGGATGACCCTTCGTCGCAGCCCAAAATTAAGCCCTTCAGATTCACACCCAGCCGCCGATAACGGCCTACACCTTGGCTGGCTCAAAAAACAATACCGCCCAGCAAACAGACATCATTCTTGTGGAGCATTAGATGAACAGCTGGTTCGGTAACATCAGCGTCAACCTCAAACTGGGCCTGGGCTTTGGCCTGGTACTTGTCCTCACCTCGATCCTGGCCCTCACCGGCTGGACCAGCCTGGGCGGTCTGATCGACCGCAGCAACTGGATGAGCGACATCACCCAGCTCAACGCCTCGCTGACCAAACTGCGCATCGTGCGCCTGCAATACATGCTGGCCAATGGCGACGAAGCCGTAGCGCAGAACGTACAGACCAGCCTGGACGCCTTCGCGGCCCAACAACAGAAACTGCTCGACAGTTTCAAGAGTCCGGAAAACGTCAAGCTGCTCAATGAGCAGAAAGCGGTCATCACCGCTTACCAGCAATCGCTGAACAAAATGCGCGAGGCTTACCGTAACGGCAACGCCTCGCGCCAGGTGATGGGCGACAAGGCCGACATCGCCAACGCGCAGATCAACGCGCTGGATGCGACGGTGCAACAGATGCCCGAGAGCCCGGAGCGCTTCGCTCAGTTCCAGGCCGTGACCAATGCCAAGTTCGAGTTCCTGTCGGCCCGCTACGAAGTGCGCGGCTACACCGGTAACGTCAACCCGGATACCGAAGCCCGCGCCGCCGCGCAAATTGAAAAAACCATCAGTGGCTTGAAAGACCTCAGTGTCGCCTTCGGCGCCAGCCAGCAAAGCGCGTTGAGCGCGCTGGAAACCGCCCTGAACGCGTACCGCACCGCCGTGCAGAACTACAAGGTGGCCAACGCCAACATCGTCGCCGCCCGTGCGGAAATGACCACCCAGGGCGCGGATATCGTCACCATCAGCGACAAGCTCTACGAGATCCAGCTCAACCGCCGCGACGCCGAAAGCGCCCAGGCCCGTAGCCTGCAATTGATCAGCACCTTGCTGGCACTGCTGGTCGGCATCATCGCCGCGCTGGTGATCACTCGCCAGATCACCCGTCCATTGCAAGACACCCTGGCCGTGGTCGAGCGTATTGCCTCGGGCGACCTGAGCCACAACATCCAAATCACCCGCCGTGATGAACTGGGCGTGCTGCAACAAGGCATCCAGCGCATGGGCAGCACCTTGCGCGAACTGATCAGTGGGATTCGTGACGGCGTGACCCAGATCGCCAGCGCCGCCGAAGAACTGTCGGCCGTAACCGAGCAAACCAGCGCCGGGGTGAACAGCCAGAAGATCGAGACCGATCAAGTCGCCACCGCAATGCATGAAATGACCGCCACCGTACAAGAAGTGGCGCGCAACGCCGAACAGGCTTCGCTGGCGGCGGCGGATGCCGATGGCCAGGCCCGCGCAGGCGACAAAGTGGTGGCTGAAGCCATCGCGCAGATCGAACGCCTGGCCGCTGAAGTGGCGCGTTCCACCGACGCCATGAGCCATCTGCAACAAGAGAGCAACAAGATCGGCAGCGTGATGGACGTGATCAAGGCCGTGGCCGAACAGACCAACCTGCTGGCGCTCAACGCGGCGATTGAAGCGGCGCGTGCCGGTGAAGCCGGCCGCGGGTTTGCCGTGGTGGCCGACGAAGTGCGTGGCCTGGCCCAGCGCACGCAGAAATCCACCGAAGAAATCGAAGGCCTGGTCGCCGGCTTGCAGAACGGCACCCAGCAAGTGGCCAACGTGATGAACAACAGCCGCAGCCTCACCGACAGCAGCGTCGAGCTGACACGCAAGGCCGGCGTATCCCTGGAAAACATCACCCGTACGGTGTCGAACATCCAGTCGATGAACCAGCAGATCGCCGCCGCGGCCGAACAGCAAAGCGCGGTGGCTGAAGAGATCAGCCGCAGCATTGTGAATGTGCGTGACGTATCGGAACAGACCGCCACCGCCAGTGACGAGACGGCCAAATCGAGCGTGGAACTGGCGCGGTTGGGTAGCCAGTTGCAGCAGATGGTTAGTCATTTCCGCGTTTAAAAACCGGCAAAATTACCGTGGCGAGGGAGATTGCTCCCGTGGGGTCGCGAAGCGGCCCTGCGCTGGCGCTTGGGGGCTGCTACGCAGCCCAACGGGAGCAAGCTTCCTCACCACAGGTGCAAACTTAGACATACTCGGCCCTCCGTAAGTTGGGCCTTACCTCCAGCGCACTTACTGGAACATGTGAGCCTTTGGATGCGGGTCAGCGCTTCCAGTGAGGCGGCCGGGCTAATGGGCCTCCCGCATTAATCCGGCACGGATTACGAAAATCCAGCCCGCAAATCCCCACTGCGTTGCAGAAACCGCCCCGCCCGCTCGCCGTTTGCCTGCCCGTCGCTGTAGCTCAACACGCCATTGACCCACACCCCATCGATGCCTTCTGCCGCGCGCTGCGGCGTTTTGAAATCCGCCACGTCCCGCACCCGCAAAGGATCGAACAACACTAGGTCCGCCCAGTGCCCTTCACGAATTTCTCCGCGTTGCGACAGACCGAAACGCGCCGCCGACAAGCCGGTCATCTTGTGCACTGCCGTGTGCAGCGGGAACAACCCGACATCCCGGCTGAAATGCCCCAATACGCGTGGAAACGCGCCCCACAACCGTGGGTGCGGAAACGGATCTTCCGGTAAGCCATCGGAGCCCACCATCGACAATGGATGCGCCAGGATGCGTCGCACATCCGCCTCGTCCATGCCGTAATACACCGCGCCCGCCGGTTGCAGGCGACGCGCGGCGTCCATCAGCGAAACATCCCACTCGGCAGCGATAGCCTGCAGATCGCGCCCGCCCATGTCAGGGTGCGGTGTGGACCAGGTGATGGTGATGCGAAACGCATCGGTCACTTGCTTGAGGTCCAGAGTCGATGAGCTGGCCGCATAGGGATAACAATCGCAGCCCACAGGATGGGTTTTCGCGGCATTTTCCAACGCCGCCAGCAGTTGCGGACTACGTCCCCAGTTCCCCGCACCGGCACACTTGAGGTGGGAAATAATCACCGGCGCCCTGGCATGCCGGCCGATCAGAAACGCCTCGTCCATTGCCTCCAGCACCGGTTCGAATTCGCTGCGCAGATGGGTGGTGTACACCGCGCCGTATGCGGTCAGCGCCTCACTGAGTTGCAGCACTTCATCGGTCTCGGCATTAAACGCACTGGCATAAGCCAGGCCTGTGGATAAACCGAGCGCGCCGGCTTCAAGGCTCTCTTGCAACTGCACACGCATGGCCGCGATTTCATTCGGCGTGGCCGTACGATGCAGGTCGTCCATTTGGTTGCTGCGCAGCGCCGTGTGGCCGATCAGCGCCGCGACATTGACGGCCGGGTGGGCGTGTTCGACGGCGATGCGGTAATCGCTGAAACGCGGATACGTAAACGCCTCGCGCGTGCCCAGCAGGTTCATCGGGTCCGGCGGATCGTTGCGCAGGCTGATCGGCGACGCGCTGATGCCGCAATTGCCGACGATCACCGTAGTCACACCCTGGCTGAGCTTGGGCAGCATCTGCGGATAACGGATCACCACAGTATCATCGTGGGTGTGCACGTCGATAAAGCCCGGCGCCAACACGCGGCCCCGGGCATCGATGACCTGCTCGGCCACAGCTGTGGACAAGTCGCCAATCGCCTCGATACGCCCCTCGCGCAGTCCCACATCGGCGACGTACCCCGGCGTGTTGCTGCCATCAATCACCAGCGCCTGGCGAATCAGCGTGTCGTACTTCATATCAGTCTCCAAGCGGCAGGCTATCGGGGCCACCGCGATAATCGTCCAGGGCCAGCTTGATCCGGCGCAGGCGTTCCTGGTTGTCGTCCGGCAGGGCCAACGCCAGCTCGGTGGCGAGCAGGTCAATGGCCAGCAGCATGCCGTAGCGCGCCGCCGTGGGCTTGTAGATAAAACTGGTTTCGGCCGGTTGCAGCGGCAGCAGCACATCGGCCAATTGCGCCAGAGGCGAATCGGTCAGGGTGATGGCGATGATGCGCGTGTCGTAGTTGCGCGCCAGCTCCGTCACCGCCAGCAACTCCGGGGTGAGGCCACTGAGCGAGCATACGATCAACGCATGGTCCGGGCCCAAAGTGGCGGCGGTGACGCGCATCATCACCGGGTCATGGCAGGCGGCAATCGGGTAGCCCAGGCGCACCAGGCGCACCTGCAACTCATCGCTGCACAGGCTCGATGGGCCGCCCATGCCGAAGGCATGGATCATCCGCGCCTTGCCCAACAGGCTGACCGCATCGACAAAACTCGCCTGGCTGAACCCCGACAAATGCTGACGCAACGTCGCCTCGATATCACCGAGAATCTGCCGGTGAAAGGCCGACTGCTCGGGTAACCCGGCAGGGTCGAGGAAGCGGCTGCCGACACCACTGGCCTGGGCCAGTTGCAGGCGCAAATCACGCAGGTCGCGGCAACCGACGCTGCGGGCAAAGCGCGACAAGGTCGCCGTGCTGACTTCGGCCCGTTGGGACAATTCCTCCAGGCTGGCCGATGCGGCAAAGCCCACATCATCGAGCATAAGCTGGGCGATACGCCCTTCGCCGGCGCTGAAGGACGCCTGGCGGGCGCGGATCTGGTAGAGGATGTCCATGGGGGCTCCGGGTTACAGAAGGCAGGACAGACCGTAGGTCAGAGCGAAGGCCACCACCGAAATCAGGGTCTCCAATACGGTCCAGGTCTTGAAGGTCTGGATCACCGTCATATTGAAGTATTCCTTGATCAGCCAGAAGCCGCCGTCATTGACGTGGGAAAAAATCACCGAACCCGCGCCAGTAGCCAACACCAGCAATTCCGGATGTGGATAACCCAGGCCCAGGGCGACCGGGGCTACCACGCCCGAAGCCGTAGTCATGGCTACCGTGGCTGAGCCCGTCGCAATCCGCATCAACGCCGCGAACAGCCAGCCCATCACCAGCGGCGACAAGTGGAAGGCATGGGCTAGGCCGAGAATTTCATTGGTAACGCCAGCGTCCACCAATATCCGGTTCAAACCGCCACCCGCGCCCACCAGCAAGGTGATGCTCGCGGTCGGCGCCAGGCATTCATTGGTGAACCTGAGGATCGACTCGCGGTTGAAGCCCTGCGCCAGGCCCAGGGTCCAGAAACTCACCAGGGTCGCCACCAGCAGCGCGATCACCGAGTTGCCGATAAACAGCAGGAACTGGTTGAAGCCCGTACCCGGGGTGGAAATCACGTTGGCCCAACCGCCGATCATCATCAGCACCACCGGCAACAGGATGGTGCCCATGGTCAGTGCAAAGCTCGGCAAACGCTCACGGGGTTCGCGCTCGATGAACTGGCGTTCCAGCGGGTTTTCCGCCGGCAGGTGAATACGCGGCACAATGAATTTGGCGTACACCGGGCCGGCGATGATCGCCGTCGGGATACCGATGAGGATCGCATAGAGCACGGTCTGCCCCACTGACGCGTTATACGCCAGCACCGCCATCATCGCCGCCGGGTGCGGCGGCACCAGCGCATGCACCACCGACAGGCCGGCGACCATCGGCAAGCCGACCATCAGGATCGACACCCCTACCCGCCGTGCCACGGTAAAGGCGATCGGCACCAGCAACACAAATCCCACTTCGAAAAACAGCGGCAGCCCCACCAGGAATGCGATGCACACCATGGCCCAATGGGCATTGCGCTCGCCAAACCGGTTGATCAACGTGCGCGCCACCTGCTCGGCCCCGCCAGATTCGGCCATCATCTTGCCGAGCATGGTGCCCAGCGCCACCACCAGTGCGATATGCCCCAGGGTCTTGCCGACGCCGGCTTCATAGGACCCCATGATGGTGTCCGCCGGCATCCCGGCCATCAGCGCCAGGCCGATGGACACCAGGGTGATGACGATAAACGGGTTGAGCCGGTAACGTGCGATCAGCACGATCAAAGCAATGATGGCGATGGCAGCGTATGCCAATAGCCCGAAGCCCGGTGATGCGGCCATGCGGTACTCCTCGGAAAAGGGTCACGTCGAATGGGTTGTGAAACTCATAAATCATTACCAAGGAGCGTTTTCAATTTCTATGAAAGTTATTTTCGCCCACGGATAAGGGTTGTCGCGTCGGGATATGCCCAACACCTGTGTATGAAAATTCGAGGGGGGTTCTTACATGAAGATCAGAAAGGTCGGAAACTCAACGGACGCGCTTGAGTCTTAACATTCACATCCCTTGATTGCCCAGGAAAAACGGACATGATTCGTACGACATTCGCCGTCAGCGTCTTGCTGCTCGCCCTGTGCGGCACCGCTGCCGCCACCGAGAACCCGGCGTTGAAAAAGTGCATGGATGGCGCCGACACCACCGCCGACATGGTCACTTGCAACATCAAGGAAACCAAGGTGCAGGACACGCGCCTGAACAAGGCCTACCAGACGGCCCTCGCGGCTCAGGAAGGCAATCGCAAGCAGCAGCTGCAAGACGTGCAGCGCCTGTGGATAAAGTACCGCGATGCCAATTGCCAATTTATCGGCTCGGCCACCGGCGGCACCATCGACCAGGTCAATGGCACCGGCTGCGTACTTGATATGACCCAGGCACGAGCCCGGGAACTGGAAGACCTGGTCGGGCCTTGATCACTTACTCGTGATGCACACGAGCGCGCTTGAGCAGCTTCCTGCAGCGCTCCGACAAATGCAGCACGCGCAGGTGCTTGCCGGCCTTGGTGTAACGCTCGCGCAGGGTCATCAGCGCGGCAATGGCGGAGTAGTCGACGAAGCTCAGATGGCGGCAATCCAGTGTCACCTCGGCCGGGTCGTTGGCGGGGTCGAACTGGTTCAAAAACGGCGTGGTCGAGGCAAAGAACAAGGTGCCGTGCAGGCGATAGAGCTTGCTGCCGTCGGCCTCCAGGTGTTCATCGGCATACAACTCACGGGCCTGCTGCCAGGCAAAATTCAGCGCTGCGATCACGATCCCACACAGCACCGCGGTGGCCAGGTCAGTGAACACCGTGATCACCGTCACCGCGATAATCACCAGCACGTCATTGACCGGCACCTTGTTGATCACCCGCAATGAAGCCCAAGCAAAGGTCTGCTGGGACACCACGAACATCACCCCCACCAGCGCCGCCAGCGGAATGCGCTCGATCAGCGGCGATAGAAACAGGATGAACAGCAGGATCATCACCCCGGCAAACACCCCGGAGAAACGCCCGCGCCCGCCGGAACTGAGGTTGATCACGGTTTGCCCGATCATCGCGCAACCGCCCATGCCGCCGAACAGGCCGGAGACTATATTCGCCGCGCCCAGGGCCACGCTTTCGCGGTCGGGGTAGCCACGGGTCTCGGTGATTTCGTCGGTGAGGTTGAGGGTCAGCAGGGTTTCCAGCAGGCCGACCATCGCCATCAGGAACGCATAAGGCGCAATGATGCCCAGGGTTTCCAGGGTCCAAGGGATCTGCGGCAACGCGAAGCTAGGCAGGCCGCCGGCAATGTGCGCCATGTCGCCGAGGGTGCGGGTGGGCAAGCCTAGCAGGTACACCGCCAGGCCCACGCCGAGGATCGCCACCAGGGCCGGCGGCACCGCGCGGGTGATGCGCGGCAACAGGTAGACGATGGCCATGGTCGCCACGACCAACCCGCTCATTACATACAACGGCGTGCCGCTGAGCCACTGTTCAGCGTTCTTGAAATGCTCCAGCTGCGCCAACGCGATGATGATCGCCAGGCCGTTGACGAACCCCAGCATCACCGGGTGCGGCACCATGCGCACCAGCTTGCCAAGGCGCAACAGGCCGAACGTCATCATGATCAGCCCGCCCAACAACACCGTTGCCAGCAGGTACTCCACGCCGTGCTGCACCACCAGCGCGACGATCACCACCGCCATCGATCCCGCCGCCCCCGAGACCATGCCCGGACGACCACCGAACAACGCAGTGAGGGTGCAGATGATAAAGGCGCCATACAGGCCCATCAGCGGGTTGAGATGGGCGACCAAGGCAAAGGCGATGCACTCGGGCAGCAGCGCGAAAGACGTAGTAAGGCCGGCCAGGGCATCGGCGCGCAGACGGGAGAGGTTCATGAGGTACCAGGGCATTGCGGGGGATTAGGCGGGGAATGGTACGAAATTGCGCTCGGTGGGGCCAGTAATGTGTCACGAGAGTTAAATTGGATAGCACTCTTCGGGAGCCCCATTCAGCACGCATATCGCGCCAGCTTGGCCTGGATAAAATCCAGGAAACACTGGATGCGCAACGCCAACTGCGAATTGCGGTAGAACACCGCGTGGATCGGCTGGCGATAACCACTGTTGAACGTTTCCAGCACCGGCACCAGGCGCCCGGCGTCGATATCGGCGCTGGTCATGAAGTTCGACAGACAACAAATACCCTGCCCTTGCAGTGCCAACTGGCGCAGGGTTTCGCCGCTGGACGCGGCAATACCCGGCTCGATCAGCCAACGATCGCCTTCCACATGGCGCAGCGGCCAGTGGTTGAGGGTTTCGGTCTGGGTGAAGCCAAGCAAGGTGTGCTTCGCCAGGTCGGCGACGGTCTGCGGCGCACCGTACTGCTTGAGGTAATCGGGGCTGGCGAGGATATGCAGCGGGGTGCAGCCGAGTGAACGCGCGTGCAGGGTGGAATCCGCCAGGGCACCGATACGGATCGCGATGTCGGTGCTCTGCTCCAGCAAGTCGATGATCAGGTCATCGCTATTGAGCTCCAACTGGATATCCGGATAGAGGCTGCGAAACTCCGCGATGTACGGCACGATCCCATGCAGCATGAACGGCACCGCAGCGTTGATGCGCAACCGCCCGGCGGGGTTCCTCTGGCGCGATGACAAGCGCTCTTCCAGCTCATCCATCTGCGCCAGGATCAGCTTGGCCTGCTCGAAGAAGTACTTGCCCTCCTCGGTCAGGTCCATGCGCCGCGTGGTGCGGTTGATCAGCGTGGTGTCGAGCTTGGCCTCCAGGCGCGACAAGGTGCGGCTGACCGCCGACGGCGTCTGCCCGACCTGCTCCGCCGCCGCCGAAATCGAGCCGCACTCGATGACGCTGACGAAGATCTGTAACTCATCGGATCGGGCTTTCACAGGCGGTCCTCGCAATCGGTTCCGCGCAGCTTACACCGAGAGGTTGAAGACCTGCGCCAGATGCTGCTCGTAACGCGCCACGTCAGCCTCGATCGCCGGGCTTTTCATCACGTCCACACAGAGGAAGGTCGCAGGCCGGTCATGCCGAGGAACTGATTGGCCTTGTGGAACGGAAAGTACACCGCGTCCACCCCCTTGGCCTCGAAGAAATCGCTCGGGTCGTCGAAGGCTTGCCGTGGCGCGTTCCAGGTCAGCGACAGCATGTACTGCTTGCCCTGGATCAGGCCGCCGCTGCCGTATTTCTGCGAGGCATCGGAGCGAGTGCGACCGTCACTGGCGTACAGGCTGCCATGACCTTCGGTGAAGACTTCGTCGATGTACTTCTTGACGATCCACGGCGCGCCCATCCACCAGCCGGGCATCTGGTAGATGATCACGTCGGCCCAGAGGAATTTGGCGACCTCTTCGGCCACGTCGTAGCCCTGGTCGATATGCGTGACCTTGACGTCGATGCCGCCACGGTCCAGCACGGCCAAAGCGGTGTCATGCAGGGTGTTGTTGTAGCGGCCATCGGAGTGGGCGAATTTTTTACCGCCGTTGAGCAGGAGTACTTTTTTCATAAGAGGGCATCCAGAAGGTTGAAATGTCTGGATGCAGACTATCGACCTCAGCCCCTCGGAATAAGCATCCACGCAGCAAAATACCTTTGATCAAAAGGCACGAATACCGAGCACATTGTTAACCACTGATCAGCAGATGCGCGCCCAACAGCGCCATGCCGATGAAAAATATCCGCTTGAACAGCACGGCACTGATGCGCTGGCGCAGCGCCTGGCCGAGCCACATACCCAGCAACGCCGGCACCAGCGCCAGCAATGAAGCACTGACTTCACCACCGCCCAACGTACCCCGCCAGGCCAATCCGGCGGCCAAGGCGAGCGTCGACACCGTGAACGACAACCCCAGCGCCTGTACCAGTTGATCGCGATTCAAACCCAGCGCTTGCAGGTACGGCACCGCGGGAATCACGAACACGCCAGTGGCTGAGGTGATCAGGCCGGTGATCAGCCCACACACCGGTCCAAGCCAGCGTTCAGTCGAGGCTTTTACCTTGAAGGTGGGCATGAACAATCCACTCAACGCGTACACCAGCAACGCCCCGCCCAAGGCGCACACCACCCAACGCCCGCCATCCATGCCCAGCCACACCGTGCCAAGCCCGGTGCCGAGGAAAATCAGCAACAACATCGGCCGCAGGCGCTTAAGCAAGGCACTCAGGTGGCCGCCGAACGCCAGTTGCCACAGGTTGGTGACCGTTGAAGGAATGATCAGCAACGCCGCAGCCTGCGCCGGCAACATAGCCAGGCCGAGCAGGCCCATCGCGACAGTAGGCAAGCCCAGGCCGATGACACCCTTGACGGTGCCGGCCAAGAGGAAGGTGGCGATCACCAGCAGGGTCAGGGTCGGGCCGAGGTTCTGGTAGAAGGTTAGGAGGGTATTCATGGGGGGATTGTGAGGCCTTGAAGTGAAGCTGCAAATTCGCCATATACTGAGGCAGCCTCTTGTTTTGTGTGAGGCTGAGGGCCCCATCGGGAGCCAGTGAAGCCACTCGAGAACTCCAGCCATGCACTTTGACCTGATCGACCTGCGCCTCTACCTGCACACCCTCGACACCGGCAACATCACCGCCGGCGCCGGCCGCAGCCATTTATCCCTGGCCGCCGCGAGTGCGCGCATTCGTGCCATGGAAGCCTCGCTGGGCATCGAGCTGCTTGAGCGCGGCGTCGTGGCGTCACCCCAACCCCCGCCGGTAAGGCACTGGCCCGCCACGCACGCCTGCTGCTGCAACAGGCCGACCATCTGCAACAGGACTTGGCCGAGTACGCCAAGGGCATCAAAGGCCAGGTGCGCCTGCTGTGCAACAGCACAGCGTTGAGTGAATACCTGCCGGAACCACTGGCGGATTTTCTGCGCGAACAGCCCAACCTTGAGATCGACCTGCAGGAGTGGCCCAGTCTGCGCATCACCCAGGCGTTGCGCCAGGGCACGGCGGATCTCGGGATTATTTCCGACGCCGTCGACACCCACGGCTTGCAGACCCTGCCCTTTCGCGACGACCCGCTGGTGCTGATCCTGCCGCTGGAGCACCCGCTGGCGAATGAAACGGTAAGTTTTATCGACAGCCTGCAACACGATTACGTCGGCCTGGCGGCTCATAGCGCGCTGGCGGTGTACCTCGAGGAGCAGGCATTACACGCAGGCTTTCGCTTGCAGACGCGCATCCGCGCCGACAACTTTGATGGTGTGATTCGCATGGTCGCCCGAGGGGCCGGCCTGGGCATCGTGCCCCAGGCGGCGCTGGAGCGCTGGGCGTTGCCGCGCGACTTCAAGGCCCAGCCTCTGCGAGAAGACTGGGCCTGCCGCCAATTGTTGCTGTGCGCGCGCTCGTTCGAGCAGTTGCCGGGTTACGCCAAAGCCTTGTTCGAGGCCTTGGCCCTGCCCTTGCGGAAAAACCCGTAGTACACCGAGCTCAGAAACAGCAGGAACGGCACGCCGAAGACCAATGTCATCTTGAACGCCTCGGTGAAGTAGGTGGTGATCATCACCGCGCCCATCAGCACCAGGCCCAGCAGCGTGCTGTAGGGAAACAAGCGCAGTTGGAACGACAATTTCGGCCCGCCATGGCGCTTGCGATAACGGCGGAAAAACAAGTGCGTCAGAAAGATCATGAACCAAGTGAAGATCGCGCCGAACATCGAGATCGCCATCATCAGCGTGAACGAACTTTCCGGGTACACCACGTTGAGCAAGGTCGCCAGCGCGATGCCCGAGCTGGACAACAGTAACGCGTTCAGCGGGATGCCGCTCTTGCTCAGGGCGCCCATGGACTTGGGCGCAAAGCCCGCACGGGACAGGCTGAACATCATGCGCGTGGTGATGTAGAGCTGGCTGTTCATCGCCGACAACGCGGCGATCAGGATCACGAAGTTCATCACCCCGGTAGCGCCCGGAATGCCGATGGTCTGCATCACCGTGACGAACGGGCTCTGGGTCTGCCCGGCCTGGTTCCACGGCACGATGGCCAGCATCAGCGCCAGGGTCAGCAGGTAAAACACCACCAGGCGCACGATGGTCGCGCGAAAGGCTTTTTTCACCGCCTGCTCCGGGTCGGCGGCCTCACCGGCGGCCACGGCGATCATTTCCACGCTCAGGTAGCTGAAGATCGACACGATCACCGCGATCCACATGCCGCTCAACCCGTGCGGGAAAAAGCGTCGTGGGCCGTGTAGTTATGCACGCCGTAATCCGGGTTGCCGGAACCGAACACCACATACACCGCCAGGATGATGAAACCGACGATGGCACTGATCTTGATCGTGGAAAACCAGTATTCGAAGTTGCCGAAGGTCTTCACGCTGATGGCGTTGAGCACAACCAGCACACTGGAAAACGACACGATCCACACCCACTCCGGCACGTTGGCGAACCAGTACTTCATGTACATCGCCACCGCCGTGACCTCGGCGCCCACCGCCAGCACAATCGCCGCCCAATACGCATAACGCACCAGAAACCCGGCCAGCGGGCTGATGTAGAACTCGGCGTAGGCGCCAAACGACCCCGAGGTGGAATGCGCCACCGTCATCTCCGCCAGGCAGCCCATCAACAGCAAGGTGATCAACGCACCAATGGCATAGCTCACCAACACGCTGGGCCCGGCATAACCGATGGCATAGGCGCTGCCCATGAACAGCCCGGTGCCAATGGCGCCACCGATGGCGATCATGCTCATCTGGCCGGAGGTGAGCTGGCGCCGCAGGCCCAGTTCGCGGTGGGTGATGTCTGCAAAGCCTTGGTCTGGCGTAGTCACGTTGGTGTGCCCCTTATTATTGTGATTGCACTGTTTTTGCTGTTGTCGCACCGCCCCTCCCACATTTTGATCGGTGTTTTATTCAGGTGACGCTGTGGCGGACCTTGAACTGCGGCTGGTCCCAGGTGTTCTCATCGAGGATTTCACCGAGGATTTCCACCGCGTCCCACACTTCGGTGAAGCTCGTGTACAACGGCGTAAAACCGAACCGCATGATGCGCGGCTCACGGTAATCGCCGATCACGCCTCGGGCGATCAACGCCTGGATCACCGCGTAACCTTCAGGATGTTCAAAGCTCACATGACTTCCGCGCCGGGCGTGTTCACGCGGGGTGATCAGCTTCAAGCCGTGGCTGGCGCAGCGGGCTTCGACCCGCTCGATGAACATATCCGTCAGCGCCAGAGATTTGCTGCGCAGGCTGCCCATGTCGGTCTGTTCAAAAATTTCCAGGCCGCTTTCCACCATGGCCAGCGAGGTGATCGGTTGGGTGCCGCACAGGTAGCGGGCGATGCCGGCGCTCGGTGCATAGTTGGACTCCATGGCGAACTGCCGGGTGTGCCCGAACCAGCCCGACAGCGGCTGGCGGACCAGGTCCACCAGCGCCGGGTTAACCCACACGAACGCCTGGGAACCGGGCCCGCCGTTGAGGTATTTGTAGGTGCAGCCAATCGCGTAATCGGCCCCGGCGGCGTGCAGGTCGATGGGCACCGCGCCGGCCGAGTGCGCCAGGTCCCAGATGCTCAGCGCGCCGCACTCGTGGCTCAGGGCGGTGAGTGCCTGCATGTCGTACATATAGCCGGACTTGTAGTTGACGTGGGTGAGCATCACCACCGCCACGTCGTCGTCGATGGCCTGGGGCAGTTCGTCCGGACTGTTCACCAGGCGCAGGGAATAGCCCTGCTGCAGCAAGTCGGCCAGGCCTTCGGCGATGTACAGGTCGGTAGGAAAGTTGCTCGCTTCGCTGACGATTACCTTGCGCGCGGGTTCGCGTTGGCGCTGCACGGTCAATGCGGCACTGAGCACTTTGAACAGGTTGATCGAGGTGGTATCGGTGATCGCCACTTCGCCTTCGCCTGCGCCGATCAGCGGTGCCAGGCGATCGCCCAGGCGCAGCGACAAATTCGCCCAGCCGGCGCTGTTCCAACTGCGGATCAAACCATTGCCCCATTCCTCGGCAATCACCTGTTGCGCCCGCGCCAACGATGCCACGGGTCGCGCGCCGAGGGAGTTGCCGTCGAGGTAGATCACGCCCACAGGCAGCGCGAACTGATCGCGCAGAGGCGCCAGCGGGTCCTGGGCGTCGAGGGTTTGGCAATGGCTTCGGGTGATCATGGCAGGTCCTGGTGTTTATCAGTGAAGATGGACCAAATAATGAACGAAGATTTACAGAATTTTCGTGCAAAGTGGTGGGTAACAGGCTAATTAAGCTGTAGGAAATTCGAATTTACCTCCAGAACACGCGGATTTATTCTAATCATGATTCTCGACGCCACCGACCTGCGCCTCCTGCATTTCCTGCAACAGGATGGCCGTATCAGCAACCAGGAACTGGCGGAAAAAGTCGCACTGTCCCCGTCCGCCTGCCTGCGCCGTTTGCGCCTGCTGGAGAGCGAGGGAATCATCAGCGGCTACCGCGCGGTATTGAACGCCGAGCAACTGGGCATCGAGCTGGAGGCCATCGTGCACCTGTCGTTGCGCCAGGATGTCGAGGATTGGCATGAGACGTTCATCAAGAAGGTCCAGGGCTGGCCGGAGGTGGCCAGCGCCTACGTGATCACCGGCGCGAGCAACTATGTGCTGCGGGTGCAGGCGAGGAACCTCAAGCACTTTTCGGACTTTATCGTGAACCACCTGAACCGCACGGCGGGGGTGATGGATATACGGTCGGAGATTGTGTTGCAGAAGATCAAGGATCGGGATGAGGTGCTGGATCTGGTCGTACGCAAATAGCGACGACAACAAAGATCAAATGTGGGAGCCAGCCCCCTCCCACATTTTTGACAGCATTTAGTCTTCGAGGGCTCGGACGCGCTGCATGCGTTTCTGTTCCAGCGGTGCATCAGCCACCTGCAATTCAAAGTCAAAATCTATCTGCGCAAAGCGCCCTTGCACCCCAAATTCCCGCGCCAGCTGTTGATCGTCACTGAAGCGGATTTCGGCGATCAGTTCATCGCGTGTCGCGTACGCAAAATCGTCATGCAGGTACGGGTCGTCGGACAGGTTGATCTGGGTGGTCAGGTGACGATACCCGGGTGCCGAGATGAAGAAGTGGATATGCGCCGGCCGTTGCCCATGGCGCCCCAGTTGATCGAGCAACTGTTGGGTCGGACCGGTCGGCGGGCAGCCATAGCCCGACGGCACGATGCTGCGAAACCGGTAGTTGCCCTGGGCGTCGGTCTCGATACGGCGGCGCAGGTTGAACTCCGATTGGCTGCCGTCAAACCAGGAATACGTACCGCCGGTGTTGGCCTGCCACACATCCACAATCGCCCCGGCCAGCGGTTTACCATCGGTGTCGCGCACCTGGCCGCGCATGAACAGCGGCACCGCTGCATCCGTCCCGTCATCCAGGCGCGCTTCGTAGTGGGACAGCGGTGCACCGGCCACATACAACGGGCCTTCGATGGTGCGCGGAGTACCGCCGGATTTACCGGCTTCTTCGTCGGCGGCATCCATCAACATGTCCAGGTAGTGCTCCAGACCCAGCCCGGCGGCCAGCAGCCCGGCCTCCTGGTTCTTGCCCAGTTCATTGAGGTAGTTGACCGCCTTCCAGAACTCTTCCGGGGTCACGTCCAAGTCTTCGATGATGTTCACGGTGTCGCGCAGAATGCGGTAGACCAGCGCTTTGGTGCGCGGGTTACCGCCGTCATTCAGGTTGCCGCTGGCTTCTTCGAGAAACTGTTGGGCGTGGGCAGTCTGGGACAGTCGGATGGACATGGTGCACTCCTCATCTTGTAATTATCAGGTGTAGGACAGGCTTAACGGTCGTCCTCATGGATCGACGAAGGGTGCCGGCACAGGGCGTTCACTTCGATGGCCATGTAGGGGTAGAGCGGCAGTTGCATCAGCAGGTCGTGCAGTTCTTGCACGCTGTCGACATCGAACACGCTGTAATTGGCGTAGAGCCCGGCGATACGCCACAAGTGGCGCCATTTGCCCGTTTGTTGCAACTGCTGCGCAAGGGCTTTTTCGTCGGCCTTGAGGCGGGCGGCGCGCTCGGGGTTCATGTCGACGGGCAGGTTCACGGTCATTTTTACGTGGAACAACATGGCGGGCGCCTCTTAGTGTTTATCACGACGGAAGAACGCCAGGCGCTCTTCATCGATGGCCAGGCCCAGGCCCGGCGCGGTGGAGACATGCAGCTGGAAGTCGCGATACACCAGCGGCTCGCTGAGGATGTCTTCGGTGAGCAGCAGCGGGCCGAACAGCTCGGTGTCCCAGGCCAGTTTGTTCAGGGTCAGGAAGGCGTGGGCCGAGGCCAGCGTGCCGATACCGCCTTCGAGCATGGTGCCCCCGTACAGACCGATGCCGGCCGCCTCGGCAATCGCCGCTGTGCGCAACACCGCACGCGGGCCACCGTTCTTGGCGATCTTGAGCGCAAACACCGACGCCGCACCTTCACGGGCCAGGTTGAAGGCATCTTCGACACACTCGATGGATTCATCGGCCATGATCGGCACCGGGCTCGACAGGTTCAGCCGCGCCATGCCGCCACGGTTGTTACGCGAGATAGGCTGCTCGATCAGGTCGATACCGTTATCGCCCAAGACCTTGCAGGCCCGCAGCGCCACGGCTTCGTCCCAGGCCTGGTTGACGTCGACGCGCACACTGGCACGCTCACCCAGGGCCTTTTTGATCGCAATCACGTGGGCCAGGTCGCGGCTCACTTCACCGGCACCGATCTTCAACTTGAAGATGCGATGGCGGCGCAGGTCGAGCATCTTCTCGGCTTCGGCGATGTCTTGCTCGGTGTTGCCGCTGGCCAGGGTCCTGGCCACCGGCAAGGCGTCACGCACACGACCGCCGAGCAGTTCGCTCACGGGAAGATTCAAGCGTTTGCCCAACGCATCGAGCAAGGCGCTTTCCACGCCGGACTTGGCAAAGGTATTACCGCGGATACTGCGCTCCAGGCGCAGCATGGCGGCGTTGATATTGCTGGCGTCCTGGCCGATCAACAGCGGCGCGAAGTGGCGGTCTATGTTGATCTTGATGCTGTCGGGGCTTTCGTTGCCGTAGCTCAGACCGCCAATGGTGGTGGACTCGCCGATGCCTTCGATACCGTCGGCGCAGCGCACGCGGATGATCACCAGGGTCTGGTTTTGCAGGGTATGCATCGCCAGCTTGTGCGGGCGGATGGTGGGGAGGTCGACGATAATCGTCTCGATCGACTCGATGGCGCAAATCGGCATGGCAATACCCGCTGGGTTCTTTATAGGTCTTGGCTGATTCTGTGCTGCATCTTTGCGGGCTTCCAATATAGAATTAGTCTTGATCAATACCCTCAAGGTATAGAAGGAGTCGTCATGGAACTGCGTCACCTGCGCTACTTCCAAGTGCTGGGCGAAACCCTCAACTTCACCCGCGCCGCCGAACGCCTGCACATCGCCCAGCCGCCACTGAGCCGGCAGATCCAGCAATTGGAAGAGGAACTGGGGGTGATCCTGCTGGAGCGCGGCAGGCCGTTGCGGCTGACCGAGGCCGGACGGTTTTTCTACGAACACGCCACTGTGTTGCTCGAACAGTTGAACAAGGTGTGCGACAGCACGCGACGCATCGGCCAGGGTGAAAAAACCTGGCTGGGCATCGGTTTTGCGCCGTCGACCCTGTATGGCGTGTTGCCGGAGCTGATTCGACGGCTGCGTACCCATGAGGCGCTGGAGCTGGAATTGGGGCTGTCGGAGATGACTACCCTGCAACAGGTCGAAGCGCTCAAGGCCGGGCGTATCGATGTGGGTTTCGGACGGATTCGCATCGACGACCCGGCCATCGTCCAGCGCGTGCTGGTGGAGGACCGTCTGGTGGCGGTGTTGCCCGCCGGTCATCCGTTGCTCGCCGCGCCCGCCACCCTCGCCCAATTGGCCGCCGAGCCGTTTGTGCTGTACCCCGGCAACCCGCGCCCCAGCTATGCAGACCATGTGATTGCACTGTTCGATGCCCACGGTTTGAGCCTCAAGGTCGCGCAATGGACCAACGAACTGCAGACCGCCATCGGCCTGGTCGGTGCAGGCATGGGCGTGACGCTGGTGCCGGCGTCGGTGCAGGTGCTGCATCGGGCGGATATCGGTTACACGCCGGTGGTGGAGGCCACGGCGACTTCGCCGATTATTTTGAGTCGGCGGGTGAATGATCAGTCGCCGGGGTTGAGGCATTGTTTGCAGTTGGTTGAAGAGCTGATCTAAGGTCGTCCAAACACCACAAATACCCTGTGGGGGGGCTTGATCCCTCCCACATTTTGATCTTCATTGCTTTCAAAGACTGCGCAGGCGCTTGCGCTGCAAAGTCTGGCTGGGGGATTCATCGAACAGCTTTCTGTACTCCGCCGAAAACCGCCCCAAGTGGGTAAACCCCCACCCCAAGGCAATCTCGGAGATGGTACTCGTGGAACCTTGCTCAAGAATGTCCTGGCGCACACCCCCCAGCCGGTATTTTTTCAAATAGGCCATGGGCGACAGCGCGAAGTACTTGCGAAACGCATCGAACAACTTGAAACGCGACACGCCCGCCGCCGCTTCCAGGTCTTCCAGGTGCACCGCCTCACGTGCATTGTCGTGAATGTACTGGCGCGCACGAATCAAATAGTGCGGCAGTTTCACCCCGAGTACATCGCGCAGTTCTTCGGAATAATTGTTCGGCTGGGCCAGGATCAGCCCTTTGATCAGCGAGCTTTCCAGGTCGCGGGTGAACGCAGCCTGCTCATATAATTCGCTGCTGCGTTCCAACTCGGCGATAAAGTAGCGCGCCATACGCCACCACGAGGCCGGCGCGCCGTCCACCGCATCCATCACCGGTTCAAAGCGCAGCGGCGCATCGATTGGCCGTTGCAGCAGACCTTCCAGGGACTCACTCATCGCCGCCCGCGTGATCACCACTTGCAGCTTGCGGCAGTCCCCGGAGATCGCCAGTACCTGGTGTTCATGGGGCGAAATGATCACACCCTGATCACGGTTGGAACTCAGGTGCTTTCCGTTCTTGCACAGCTCCTGCTCGCCCACCAGCGGCAGGCTCAGGCTGTAGCTGCTGAAGTGCTCGGCGTCTTCGATGTCGATGGTCACGTCGGTGCCGTATTCGATCACCCCCAACGTGGTGGCGCGGGATTTGAACACGTTGGCGCTGTGATGAAAGCGCAGGCGTTCCGGCGTGCTCGTCGCCAGGCGATGCGGCCCGCAGATGCCGGACATCCAGCTGCGGGCGCCTTCAAGGTCGAAGCGTTGAATACGGATATCGCGTGTCTGGCTACTCATCAGGGTGCACCCACGGCGGTTAGGCGTTTGCGCGCTCTGGCGGCGCGTCTATCGGTGTTGGACAGCAAGTTCCACGCCACGCCGGCGGTGTTGCAACCGGGTGGATAGCAACGGCCGACTATGTGGATAAAACCCAGTCGTTTCCCACAACCATCCCGCAGGACGGTAGCGCATGACGTCACCGCGCTGCACCGTTGTGAGTATTTGCTGCCCAACTTTGCGGCCCATCTTCCCCCATTAAGCGGATAGCCCGCGCCCTGCCCGGCTGCCTTTAATGAACCACCGATCAGCCCCTATCAAAAAAAGGTGCCTCCCATGAGTGGTGCAAGAAGCGTCGAGCAGTGGAAAAGCTTTATCGAAAGCTGCCTGGATTTTCGCCCGGCCGATGAAGTGTTTCGCATCGCCCGCGACATGTTCACCGAGCCGCAACTGTTCGACCTGGAGATGGAACTGATCTTCGAGAAGAACTGGATCTACGCCTGCCACGAAAGTGAGCTGGCCAATAACCACGACTTCGTGACGATGCGCGCAGGCCGCCAGCCGATGATCATCACCCGCGACGGCGAAGGTCGTCTTAACGCGTTGATCAACGCCTGCCAGCATCGCGGCACCACCCTCACCCGCGTCGGCAAGGGCAACCAGTCCACGTTCACGTGCCCCTTCCACGCCTGGTGCTACAAAAGCGATGGCCGGCTGGTGAAGGTCAAGGCGCCGGGGGAATACCCGGAAGGCTTCGACAAAGCCACGCGCGGCCTGAAAAAGGCGCGCATCGAAAGCTACAAGGGGTTTGTGTTTATCAGCCTGGACGTGAACGGCACCGACAGCCTGGAAGACTTCCTCGGCGACGCCAAAGTGTTCTTCGACATGATGGTTGCACAATCCGCCACCGGTGAGCTGGAAGTGCTGCCGGGTAAATCCGCCTACACCTACGACGGCAACTGGAAGCTGCAGAACGAAAACGGCCTGGACGGTTATCACGTCAGCACCGTGCACTACAACTACGTGGCCACGGTGCAGCATCGCCAACAGGTGAATACCGAAAACGGCACGGGCTCAAGCGCCACGTTGGACTACAGCAAACTCGGCGCGGGTGATGCGAATACCGACGACGGCTGGTTTGCGTTCAACAACGGCCACAGCCTGCTGTTCAGCGACATGCCCAACCCCAGCGTGCGCTCCGGCTACGCCACCATCATGCCGCGCCTGGTGGAAGAGCACGGCCAGCCAAAAGCCGAATGGATGATGCACCGCCTGCGCAACCTGAACATCTACCCGAGCCTGTTCTTCCTCGACCAGATCAGCTCGCAGCTGCGCATCATCCGCCCGGTGGCGTGGAACAAGACCGAGATCATCAGCCAGTGCCTGGGGGTGAAGAATGAGTCCGACGCCGACCGCGAAAACCGCATTCGCCAGTTCGAAGATTTCTTTAACGTGTCGGGCATGGGCACGCCGGATGACCTGGTGGAGTTCCGGGAAGCCCAACGCGGTTTCCAGGGCCGCCTGGAGCGCTGGAGCGATATTTCGCGGGGCAGCCATCGTTGGAAAACCGGCCCGACGCCCAACAGCGAAGCCATCGACATTCAACCGGCCATGACCGGCACCGAATTCACCCACGAAGGGTTGTATGTGAACCAGCACCGCAACTGGCAGCAGTTCCTGCTCAAGGGGCTGGACCGACAAGCACTGACACTGCGGGAGGTGGAATGATGAATGCCGAGTTGCAGTACCGGATCGAGCAGTTTTTTTACCGTAAATCCGAGCTGTGCGACGCCCAGGACTGGGACGCGTATGTGCAGTTGTTCGACCCGCTGAGCGAATTCCACCTGCCGCAATGGGACTCGGAACACGTGTACACCCGCGACCCCAAGCGCGAAATGTCGTTGATCTATTACGCCAACCGTTCCGGCCTGGAAGACCGCGTGTTTCGCTTGCGCACCGGCAAGGCCGCGTCGGCCACGCCGATGCCGCGCACGCTGCACCTGATCAATAACGTGCGCATTGCCGAGCAGGCGGATGGCACGCTGGAAGTGAAGCTGAACTGGCACACGTTGTTCTATCGGTTGGCGACTTCGGAGCAGTTTTATGGGCCCGCGACTTACACCCTGAAGCCCGACGGCGGCAGCTGGCTGATCACGCGCAAGCACGCCTTGCTGCTCAACGACACCATCAACTCGGTGCTGGATTTCTATCACCTTTAGCCCATCACCACAGTGATACGGAGTCGTGTAGATGAATCACAAAGTGGCCTTCAGTTTTGCCGACGGCAAGACCCTGTTTTTTCCGGTGGGTGCCAATGAAATCCTGCTGGATGCCGCCCTGCGCAACGGCATCAAGATCCCCTTGGACTGCCGCGAAGGTGTGTGCGGCACCTGTCAGGGCCGCTGCGAGTCGGGCGATTACAGCCAGGATTATGTGGACGACGAAGCACTCTCAAGCCTCGACCTGCAACAGCGCAAGATGCTCAGCTGCCAGACACGCGTGAAGTCCGACGCCACGTTCTACTTCGACTTCGATTCGAGCCTGTGCAATGCGCCAGGGCCGGTGCAAGTGTGCGGCACGGTCAGCGCAGTGCAGGTGGTGTCGGCCAGTACCGCGATCCTGCAGGTGCGTTTGGACGCACCGCTGGATTTTCTGCCGGGCCAATATGCGCGGCTGGCGGTGCCGGGCACCTCAAGATGGCGCTCATACTCCTTCGCCAATCAGCCGGGCAATCAATTGCAATTCCTGATCCGCCTGCTGCCGGACGGGGTGATGAGCAACTATATGCGTGAACGCTGCCAGGTCGGCGATGCGCTGCTGATGGAGGCGCCGCTGGGCGCGTTCTACCTGCGCCATGTCGCTCGGCCGGTGGTGCTGGTGGCGGGCGCACCGGCCTGTCGGCATTGCTGGCCATGCTCGACGAACTGGTCGCCACGGGCTGCGAACAACCCGTGCACCTGTATTACGGCGTGCGCGGTGCCGAGGACTTATGCGAGGCGGCGCGCATCGCTGCCTATGCCGCACACATTCCGGGGTTTCGCTACACCGAGGTGCTCAGCGACGCCTCACCGGAGTGGACCGGCAAGCGCGGTTACCTCACCGAACATTTCGACCTGGCCGAATTGCGGGACAGATCGGCGGATATGTACGTGTGCGGCCCGCCGCCGATGGTCGAGTCGATACAACAATGGCTGGCGGATCAGGCACTTGATGGCGTTCAGCTGTATTACGAAAAGTTTACCCAGAGTAATATCTGACCCCTCAGCACTTCTGAGGGGCTGGTGCGGCGTGCAATCAACCCCAAGAAAAACAAGTAAAAGGGAACCTTAATGGCGGATGACATGGTTAACCCGGTGGGCCTCAAGCGTGGCCTGAAGAACCGGCATATTCAGCTGATCGCCTTGGGAGGGGCGATCGGTACGGGGTTGTTCCTCGGCTCGGCCGGGGTACTCAAGTCGGCGGGGCCGTCGATGATTCTCGGCTACGCGATTGCCGGTTTCATTGCGTTCCTGATCATGCGCCAGCTTGGCGAGATGATCGTCGAAGAGCCGGTGGCCGGGTCCTTCAGCCACTTCGCGCATAAATACTGGGGCGGTTACGCAGGCTTTCTGGCCGGTTGGAACTACTGGGTCCTGTACGTGCTGGTGGGCATGGCCGAACTGACGGCCGTGGGCAAGTACATCCAGTTCTGGTGGCCCGAGATCCCGACCTGGGTCAGCGCACTGGTGTTCTTCGTCGCGGTGAACCTGATCAACACGCTGAACGTGAAGTTCTTCGGTGAAACCGAGTTCTGGTTCGCGATCATCAAGGTGGTCGCGATTGTCGGCATGATCGTGCTCGGTTGCTACCTGCTGTTCAGCGGTACCGGCGGCCCGCAGGCGTCCATCAGCAACCTGTGGAGCCATGGCGGGTTCTTCCCGAATGGCGGCATGGGCCTGTTGATGTCCATGGCGTTCATCATGTTCTCGTTCGGTGGCCTGGAGCTGGTGGGCATCACCGCCGCCGAAGCCAGCGAGCCGCGCAAGGTGATTCCCAAGGCGATCAACCAGGTGGTCTACCGCATCCTGATCTTCTACGTCGGCGCCCTGACCGTGCTGCTGTCGCTGTACCCCTGGGACCAACTGCTGCAAACCCTCGGCGCCTCGGGCGATGCCTACAGCGGCAGCCCGTTTGTGCAGATCTTCTCGCTGATCGGTAACGACACCGCTGCCCACATCCTCAACTTCGTGGTGCTGACCGCGGCGCTGTCGGTGTACAACAGCGGCGTGTACTGCAACAGCCGCATGCTGTTCGGCCTGGCCGAGCAGGGCGACGCGCCCAAGGCGCTGATGAAACTCAACAAGCAAGGCGTACCGCTGCGGGCGCTGGCGATCTCGGCGTTGGTGACGATGCTGTGCGTGGTGGTCAACTACGTCGCGCCGCAAAGCGCCCTGGAGTTGTTGTTTGCGCTGGTGGTTGCCTCGCTGATGATCAACTGGGCGCTGATCAGCATCACCCACCTCAAGTTCCGCAAGGCCATGGGCGAGCAAGGCGTGACGCCGTCGTTCAAGACCTTCTGGTTCCCGTTCAGCAACTACCTGTGCCTGGCGTTCATGCTGATGATCATCAGCGTGATGCTGGCGATTCCGGGGATTCGCGAGTCGGTGTATGCGATGCCGATTTGGGTGGGGGTTATCTATGTGGCCTACCGGTTGCGGAGCCGAAACGCGAAAGTTGCCGTCGCGTAATAACCCACATGTAATTGCAGTGCAAATCAAAAGCCCCGGTGATCCGGGGCTTTTTGTTTACAGGGTAGAGCGCACTCGCCACAGCTCGGGGAACAACACCGTGTCGAGCATCTTGCGCAGGTAGCCCACGCCTTCGGTGCCGCCAGTACCCGGCTGGAACCCGATAATCCGCTCCACGGTGGTCACATGCCGAAAGCGCCACTGACGGAACGAGTCCTCCAGGTCGATAAACTTCTCGGCCAACTGATACAAATCCCAATACCGGTTCGGATCGCGATACACCTCGCGCCATGCCGCTTCCACCGACTCATCATGCACCGTGGCCGCCGTCGGGTCGCGTTCGGCACGCTGCGGATCAATCGCCAGGCCCGCCTTGATCATCAGGTTGATCGCCTCGTCATACAGCGACGGCGTGGCAATCGCCACTTTCAACTCGTTCAACAGCTCCGGCCGATGGGCATGCGGGCGCAGCAGCGCCGCGCTTTTATTGCCGAGGATAAATTCGATCTCGCGGTACTGGAACGACTGGAACCCCGACGACTGCCCCAGGAACGGACGGATCGCCTTGTATTCCGACGGCGTCATGGTCGCCAGCACTGCCCAGGCGTGCACCAGTTGATCGAAGATCCGCGAGACCCGCGCCAGCATCTTGAACGCCGGCGGCAACTCGCCCAGGCGCACGTGTTCGCGGGCGGCCTTGAGTTCGTGGAGCATCAGTTTCATCCACAGCTCGGAGGTCTGGTGCTGGATGATGAAGAGCATTTCGTTGTGGTCCGGCGACAGCGGGTGCTGGGCGCTGAGCACTTTACCCAGGTCCAGGTAGTCGCCGTAGCTCATGGACTCGGAAAAATTCAGTTCGGCGTTATGCCATTCTTCCGGGGGTTGGTAATCGGCAGAGAAGGGACATTGGCTCATCGCGTGGGCTCCTTGAGCGGACGCAGGATTGCGCGGACCGGGCTGGCATCGAGGTTGGCAAAACGCAGCGGCAGGGCGATCAGTTCGTAGTCACCTTCCGGTACGTCATCGAGCACGATGCCTTCGAGAATCGCCATGCCATGGCGGGCCACGGCGTTGTGAGAATCCATGGTCTTGGACTGCTGCGGGTCCAGGGAAGGGGTATCGATGCCGATCAAGCGCACGCCCAGGCTGGCGAGCAGCTCGATGGTTTGCGGCGCGATGGCGGTGAAATTAGAGTCCCATTCGGTCAGCGGCGCTTGTGGATAAGTGCGCAGCAGCACACGCGCCGGCAAGTTATCCACACGCCCTTGCAACTGATGCGGCTGCACCAGCGCGCCGCTGTCCAGGCAATGCAGCACGCGGCAGGGGCCCATGTACACATCCAGCGACACCTCACCGATCGGCGCACCGTCGGCGCTGTAATGCAGCGGCGCATCCACATGGGCGCCGGTATGCGGCGACAGGGTAATGCGCCCGACATTCACCGGGCACTCGGGACCGAACTGCCACACACGCTCCTCTTGGAACGGCGTATCGCCCGGCCAGGTCGGGGTCGCCGTGCTCAAGGGCGGGCTGATATCCCACCACGTTTTTATTGGGTTCATTGCAAGGCTCTCACTCGTTACTCGGGTGAATGATACGAGGGCCAGACGTGAATTTTCTTGCGAATTCCTGCGGCGAGAGTGATTTCTTTCGCACTTACTGCGAGGAAATAGCTGATTCACGCTCAAAAGTTTCGGCTCTCGAAGATCAATGTGCCAGTAGAACCGTATCGCCAGCGCTTCTGGGCATCCCGATGTCGAGTTCAGACCACTGGCCCGGCGCCCAAGGCCTTAGGGTGCAGCTTTGCATTCACTGCCTCGGAGTCATCATGTCCACACCCATCACCGTACTGCGCGACACCCATCCCCTGCCGGTCCTGGATGCCTGCAAATGGGAAAAGCTCGAAGGTGACCCGCACACCGTCAACCTCAACGCCTACACCAGCGAAGACGGCAGCAAGATCATGGGCACGTGGATCTGTACCCCGGGCAAGTGGTACGTGGACTACGTGAAGTGGGAATACTGCCACTTCCAGGAAGGCTACTGCATCATCACCCCTGAAGGCATGGCGCCGATCCACCTGCGGGCTGGGGATATCTTTGTGGTGGAACCGGGGATGAAGGGGACGTGGGAAGTGGTCGAGACGGTACGTAAGTATTTTGTATTTGCCTGAAACTGTTTTGTAGTGGGCGGGCTTGCCACGGCAAGCCCGCCCACCCCGACGGGTTATTTGGGCTTGCGATAGCTGTTGATGATCGCCGAGAAGTCCTTGCCCCCTTCCCCACGCTGGCTCATCGATTGATACAACTGCTGGGCCACCGCGCCAAGAATCACCGGTTGCCTGGCCTGGCGCGCCGCTTCGGTGGCCAGCCCCAGGTCTTTGAGCATCAGGTCCGCACCGAACCCGCCGGTGTAGCCGCGCGATGACGGCGCGGTTTCGATCACGCCCGGCCATGGGTTGTAGGTGTCGGAACTCCAGCAGCGTCCGGTAGAGCTGTTGATGATGCCGGCCAGCACTTGGGTGTCGATGCCCAGCGCGTCGCCCAGCGCCATGGCTTCGCTGACGCCGACCATGCTGATGCCCAGCAGCAGGTTGTTGCAGATCTTGGCGATCTGCCCCGTGCCGACCTCACCGCAGTGCACGATGTTACGGCCCATCTGCGCCAGCACCGGTTGCAGGGTGGCAAACAGTGCCGGGGTGGCGCCGACCATGAAGGTCAGGGTGCCGGCCTGTGCACCGCCGGTGCCGCCGGAGACCGGTGCGTCGGCCATCACCACGCCGTATTTGGCGGCAGCCGCCGCCACATCGCGAGCGGTTTGCGGGTCGATGGTACTGCAATCCACCGCCGGCACGCCTTTGCCGATACCGGCAAGCACGCCGTCCTCATTCAGCCAGACGCTGCGCACATGGGCGGCGGCCGGCAGCATGGTAATCACCAGCTCGGCACCTTGGGCCGCATCACGCGGAGAATCGCTGATACTGCCACCCAGTTCGGCGAGTTCCTGAAGCACGGTCTGGTTGAGGTCGAACAGGTTCAGCGCATGGCCGGCCTTGATCAGGTTGCGGGCCATGGGCGCGCCCATGTTACCCAGGCCGATAAATGCAATTTTCATGGTCGTCTCCCGGGTTCAGCGCAGGTTGATGGTGGTGTTGACGCCATCGTTGACCGTGTCGTCATCGAACCAGCGGCTGGTGACGGTTTTGGTCTGGGTATAGAACTGCACCACTTGCTTGCCGTAAGGCCCCAGATCCCCCAGCTTGGAGCCACGCGAACCAGTGAAGCTGAAGAACGGCACCGGTACCGGGATCGGGATATTGATGCCGACCTGGCCCACATCGATTTCGCTCTGGAACTTACGCGCTGCCGCCCCGCTCTGGGTGAACAGGCCGGTGCCGTTGCCGAACGGGTTGGCGTTGACCAGCGCGATGGCCTCGTCAAGGGTGTCGACTTCCAGCACCACAAGCACCGGGCCGAAGATTTCCTGGGTATAGATCTGCATGTCCGTGGTCACGCCCGAAAACAGGGTCGGGCCGACGAAGTTGCCCTGCTCGAAGCCCGGAACTTGAATGTCGCGACCGTCCAGCTCCAGCTTGGCGCCTTCTTTCACGCCGCTTTCGATCAGCTCCAGGATGCGTGCCTTGGCGCGCTTGGAAATCACCGGCCCCACGTCGGTACCGGCTTCGCTGCCCGCATTGACCTTGAGCTTTTGCGCCAGCGCCTTGAGGTCCGGCAACCATTGCTTGGACGCGCCCACCAGCACCACCACCGAGGTGGCCATGCAACGCTGGCCCGCCGCGCCGAAACCGGCACCTACCAGGGCGTTGAGCGTGTGTTCGCGATTGGCATCCGGCAGCACCACGGCATGGTTTTTGGCGCCCATCATCGATTGCACGCGCTTGCCATGTTTGCCGGCCAGGTCATAGACGTGGGTGCCGACCGCCGTCGAGCCGACAAAGGACACGGCCTTGATGTCTTTATGAGTACAGAGCGCATCCACCACGTCCTTGCCACCATGCACCACGTTGAGCACACCCGCCGGAACACCGGCCTCCAGTGCCAGCTCCACCAGCAGCAGAGTCGACAGCGGGTCCTGCTCGGATGGCTTGAGGACGAAGGTGTTACCGCAGGCGATGGCCATCGGGAACATCCACAGCGGAATCATCGCCGGGAAGTTGAACGGCGTGATGCCGGCGCACACGCCGATGGGCTGGCGCAGGGTGTAAGTGTCGACACCACCGGCGACGTTCTCGGCGAACTCGCCCATTTGCAGGGTGCCGATGGAACAGGCGTGTTCCACCACTTCCAGGCCACGGAAAATATCGCCCTCGGCGTCGGCAATGGTCTTGCCCTGTTCGGCGCTGAGGACCACGGCGATACGTTTGGAATGTTCGCGGATCAAGGCTTGCAGCTTGAGCATGATGCGCATGCGCGCGCCGATCGGCGTGAGCTTCCAGGTCTGGAAGGCGCGGTGGGCGGCGTCGATGGCGGCGTTGACTTCATCAGCGGTGGCGAACGGGACTTTGGCCAGTACTTGCTGGGTGGCCGGGTTGACGATGTCTTGCCACTGGGTGGTCTTGGACTCGACCCACTCGCCGTTGATCAGCAATTTGACCTGTTGTACGGAAATGTCGGCAGATGCGTTCATGGGGTCTCCAGAATCTTGTTGTTATACAGAGAGTGAATCGCCTTGAAGAATGAGGCGTTCGGTCGGTTTTTGGAGTATAGATGTGCAAATCTCTAATAAGAACGCACATAAAAGCCGGTCCAACATGCAAAAAAACATCACATCGCTGGGTTCCCTGAACTGGGATGACCTGAAGTTTTTCCTTGAAGTGGCCCGCACCCGCAAGGCCAGCGTCGCCGCCAAGCGCCTGGCGGTGGACTACACCACCGTGTCGCGACGCATCAGCTCACTGGAAGTGTCGCTCGGCACGCTGCTGTTCGAAAAATCCCGGACCAACGGCTTTGTGCTCACCGCCGAAGGCCAGCGTTTGCTGGGCTATGCCGAGTCCATCGAAAGCACCCTGCACATGGCCTGCGAGCAAGTCTCCGGCTCCGGCGTGGCGCTGTCCGGGCATGTGCGCATGGGCTGCACCGAAGGCTTCGGCAGCTTCTTCGTCACGCCGCAGTTGAGCCACTTCGTCGACACTTACCCGGCGATCTCGGTAGACATCCTGCCCCTGCCCCACTTCATCAGCCTGTCCAAGCGCGAAGCCGACATCGTCATCGCCCTGGAACGCCCGGAACACGGGCCCTACGTGTGCTGCAAACTGTGCGACTACAAACTGCAGCTGTATGCGACCCAGGACTACCTCGACCAGCACCCGCCGATCCAACGCCCGGCGGATTTGGCCGAGCATCCGTTTATCAGCTATGTGGATGACCTGGCGTTCAGCTCAGAGTTGCTCTACCTGGCCAACGTCGTGCCCGGCGCCAGTGCGAGCCTGCGCAGTACCAGCGTGATCGCACAGTACGTGGCGGCGCAGCAGGGTCGGTCGATGGCAATATTGCCGTGCTTTCTGGCGGCGCAGGACCCACGGTTGTTGCCGGTGCTGGGTGAGCAGATTGCGATCACCCGGCAGTTCTGGATGTACTGCCGGGAGGACTTGCGCAAGCTCAAACGGATCACCCTGTTGTGGGATTACATAAGAGAGGTCACTGAGCTTAATGGCCCGCTATTGCTGGGCGAAACGCGAGTCCAACGGTTCGTAGACTGAGAGCCTACAAGGCGTAAGGGAGACCTATCCTAACGGCGTCCTCAGGCCCTTGGCAACCGTTTGTGACAGCGGTTGGTACACGGTTTGTGACAGCGGAGTCATGACTTACAGTGGCGTACAGGCACACGATAGAGACCCCCACGCGCCCAGGCGATCCGTTACGCGCGCAGGGGCCTACGGGGGTAGGCGCGCAGGTTAGCTATGACAGGTGGTCTCACAGAAATTTCTTTCAGATCCTTAAAGAGCTCCCGACACGTCCGATATGACCTCTCCGACCAGTCCAGCGATTAGCTCGCCATGAGCGCAGCCATAAAGAACCGCTACGGTCCCGACCAGCTTCCATGTGGCTTTCGACATAGCGATAGCCTTGAGGACGGCCAACCATTGTTTCTTGGCGGCCATAGCGGTCTCCTACGTGAAGTCTGATAAAGAATGTGGGGCATTGCCCTGCACATTTTGCATAGCAACGCATTTCACATGGGCTGATCTGAAGGTCCATCAGTTTAGATAGGCGCTCAGGTCAGCCCACGAGGCCCATTACGGGCCCCATGGATACAGCGGGTGTTACGGCTTGGCGACCACGCGGGTGATCAGCGGGAAGTCTACGGTCTCGACCTGAAGTTTCTCGGTAGGGTCCGCCGGGTTTGCCAACTTGATCCTGACCTTGGCCTGAGCCATTACGTCAGCCACACCGCTCACCTCAAAGTCCCAGCCCTGTACGCCAGCGTTACGGCTCGCCAGGATCTTCCATACGTCGCCTTCTTGATCATGGCGGAACGACAGCGAGGCAAAGCCCTTAGGCAGCATGAAGACGCCACGATCAGACCCAGAATAGAACTGGGTGCGGCAACCCAACAGGTCCTCAATGGATTCGACACCGGCGCGCTGGGCAGCACGTTCAAGCATTGCCTGCTCGGTCATGTGCATCAGCAACACGAAGTCGCTCAGAGAGTTACCTACCGACTGGTTAATGCTCATGGTCAAAGCGTCGATCCAGTCCTCAGCACGATCACGCGGAGTGGTGCCCGCAATGGTGACCTCCTTGGCTTCGGTGCTTGGGGACTTAATGAGGATGTCCACAACGGTAGAACCACAGGCCTTCTCGAAGTCGGCCAGCATCTTGTCCATCATCTGCTCCATGCCGTTGCCAGTGAAGCCAGCAACAACGTGGGCATCCAGAAGGGTGAACCGGTGCGAGAAGAATGCAGCGGTATTGGTCGGCTCAGTGAAGATGAAGTCGCCCGCTACGGCCTCCCCTTTAGTGATCTTGGAGTGATCGTAGATCGACTGGCGCGGGTCAAACTCGACGTTGCGATTGACCATGTTGACCAGTTGAACGGGGGTCGGCTCGGTGCCCTTAGGGCGGAACTCACAGGGGATCGCATCGGCGGCGTTGTCGTGCCACTCGCCACCATTGAAGAATTCGTCCATGGCTTGGGTGATGACCTGAGCCAGGACACTTGAGTCAGTCGCCTGGGCGCCCATAGAGGCCTGGGTGGTGAACTGAAGGTTACCGCCATTGCCCCATACGGCGGTCTCATAGGAGGTCGGCGTGGTGTAGCGGTCGCGTTGGTCGCGGTGATCGGTAGATTTGGACATGAGATACGTCTCCTGAATAAGTTGAGAAAGGACAGGCTTAGTTGTTGTCGAGCCAGTTGCCAGACGAGAAGTCGCTACGACCATTGGCACTGCGGATAGCGCGGCCCATGTCTTGATACTTGCGCTCACGGTCTTCACGCTTGGCACGGCGACGCGCTTCGTCCAAAGGGGTGGACTCGTAGGACTTGAAGCGCTCTGCATGCTCACGAGCGTCTTTGAGGCGCTCTGCATGTTCACGCTCAGCGGTCAACTTGCGGGTCTCGATGGACCTCACGATGGCCGGGAAGGTAGCAGCGCTCAGACCAGCGTCCAGGTATTGGCTTACGATTGCCTCTTGGGCTGGCTTGCTGCTCCCAGCGGTGGCAATCAGGGTCGCCAGCATGACGCCCTCGGCATACGCACGAGCTACGACCTGACCTTGTACTTCAACGGTTTCAGGGGTTACGTTTTGGATATTCAGTTGCATGGTGTTGGGTCTCCTACATCGAGACATTGATTCATGGCCTTGCCGCATAGAGGCAACGTGACCAGATGGCAAGGAGTAGCCGCACGGGCCTCTCAAGGTCATGATCAATATCTTCTGGGTTTTGGTTGGTTGGTGCGATCACGGGGCTGTAGCTTGGCGGGTGTGATCCGGTGCCGATGGCGGACGGCGGTACGTTAAAGCGGGGAAGTGATCGGTTGGCCGGTCAGTGGGATTCGCATAGGGGCGCGCATTACTGCATCGAGGTTCATGCTGGTTGTTGTAGTGATGGACTCAACGAATGAGACCATGACCGGATTGGTCGCCTTCAGGTGTCCTATAAGTTTCTGGTAGTCCACTCCATATTCATCGTTAGTGATGACCTGTTCGCGGACATGCCAATCACGCCAGATTGTGCGCAGGGTGATCAGCTTTGTTCGACTTGAAGGGGACGTGAAGAATGCGTTGAGCTGGTCGGCAAAGGTCATGGAAGTTGCTCCCGCTGGTGATACGGGTAGCGCTGACGCTTACGGGCCTCCCGGTAGTAGTGAAGCCTCCGCTCAACGATGGCGCGACGTTCATCTTCAGGAGTCCCGGCGAGCATTAGTTTCAGAGTCAGGCAAAGTAGGTGGCGTTGGCGGTTACTCACTCGACCACCTTCTTCATCTTCTTGGCACGAGCATCAGAAGCCTTTTTACGGGCTCGATCAGCGATAGCGGTGTTGATTTCCATAGCTTTCCCCTGGAGCCAGGAGAGGCCTTTGGCGGTGACCCGGAAACCGTCATCGTTCCCGTGTTGAGTCGCGCAGTATTTGAACCAACCGCCCTCGAACCCACTCGCCTTTGGCTTAAGGATTTGACGGTACTCGGTGGGATGCTCCAGGCAAACAAACGCCTTGGTTTGGACCAGATAACGCTTAGCCAGTTGAGGCTTGGTCACCCCGGCCATACGGCAAGCTTCATTCCACGGAACTCCAATGCCAAGCAGGCGGCGGTCAACAAGGTCAACTTTGGGTGCCGCCGTAGCCAGCCGTGACTCTGCATCAGCGGCTGCAAGAAGAGCCATGCGGGCACTGAGGATAGAATCGTTACGCATAGCCACGAAAGCATGGATGACCATCAGATAGAAGTCAGTCGAGACCCACATGGCGTAAGCTATAGTCGCAGCCTCGGTTGCCATGGTCCCGCCGTTGTCGCCATGGACGATGTTGAAATTTCCACATCGGTGCAGCTCAGCCTGTACGGCGTTGTTCCATTGCCCCGGACGTTTGTTATCCGGCAGTGTCAGTGTTTTATGGATCCCGGTGAGACTCCACATTCCATCTTCATTCGGCTTGAAGGTTTGCCCCTCAATCACAATGGGCATCAGGTCGGCTTGGTTGGTGGTTAGCATAGTTGTCGTGTCCTTTTTGGTAGTGCCCTCCAGGTCGCACCCACCACCGAGCATCCAGACCCCGACAAAGGGACCCGGCGTGGCATGGAAGGCACTATCAGAAAGACTGGATGGATATAAGCCCAGCGACGGGCGTGTGTGACCAGGGAATGGCTGCTGATATTTATTTCAAAATAAACCGAGCTGTCCCTGTTATTGTGAGGGTTTTTAAATCCACTTGACGAACCGCTTATATTCCTTTAGGGAATCATGAAGTCCGTACCGGATGGGGAGACCCGTTGGCAGACCCAAAGGGGAGGGAGTTCCTTATGGGATCTTAAAGTCCACTCTATGAGTAGGGATTATTTTGCAAAATAGCAAATCCCTTCACCCTGGGTCACCTAACGCCCTTGGGGTCCTCAATGAGCACCCAGTGAGTTTTTACCCAAGACACGTAAAGAAGAGGTCATAAAGTTTTCTTTTATATTATCCGGCGTTAATTCGGAAAGGCCCGGAATAGAGCCTCCGCGTCCAATTCAGCCTTGATTGAAGGGTGCCGCTCAACGTAGGAGGCGATTCCATGAGCAGCATGTCGGGCAGCCTTGGCGATGCGCTGTGCGGTCCGTGAACTGATCTCGCTGGTCTTGCAGGCTTCAGTCGTGATCTCCGTAGCAAACAACGCACCGATGACTGCACGGGCCTTTACGTTGATCTTGCCATTCGTAACCCCGGCACTGGTGATGATCGACCCCGTGATGATGTGTTCGACCCACGGCAGTAGGTCAGGCACCGCAAGGAGATACATGTAGGCAGCTACTGGATTAGCAAAACTGGTCTTGGGTCTGCCACGGACTGACTTGGCTGGCTCGACAGCTTCAGCAGTTGGCTCAACCTTTGACAGGGTGACATTGCCATGGTCCGCCGCGAGGCGACTATCAGCCCTACGCTCAGCAGTCCAGGCTTTATACTGTGCCTCAGGATTCTTGGGCCGGACCATCTCGCTTTGAGTGATGACCTCGCCCGTGGTCGGATCGGCGTGAAGGATGTGCCCCGTCTCATAATCAACGTGACGGTGAAGTGGTCCGGGTTGAGTAAGCAAAGTCATAGGGTGCCCTCACAAGATCAAATTGGCGACCGTTGCGGCCACCGTGTTCTTGTGAGGGTTTTTGGATCTTCGTTCGCCCATGAAGGGACGCCGTACGGGCCGCCCTCCACTTGCGATGATTCTTACGAACCCTTGTAGCCGTTACGCTGAGCGTTAGAAACACAATCAACGCGATTTGCATAGCCTTGCGAAGAGGCCCCTACGATACGGCCATTAGGTGCCGTACGGTTCCAGCGCCACTCGCCAGCGTTGTCTTTATAAAAATCCCAAGTATCGTTCATGCTCAGCCACCTCTAATCAAAGCTAAAGGGCCAACTTCTTCCTTGTCGGAGAGACATCATGACCACACGATGAAACTTCAGCGTGCGAGAGCCAATATGGATCCAATGCTGGCCTTTTCAAGGCACTTGGCCACATCACAACTGTAAGTGTTTATGTCAAAGCTCTCATGGACACCGACCAAACATTCCACGGAGCATCTCCGCGATCACATCGACGGGGACGCCAGAACCGTATGTATCAAACGTAATAGTGCCAGACGCATGGCCCATGACCGCCTGGGCGTGGACTGTAGGAACCCCTTTGACCTGCATCAAAGACGCCAGAGCGTGACGCAGTGAATGGAAGGTCAGCCCCCCAGTAAATGAATCACCAAGTGCTGCGGGTATAGCTTGTTGGTTCGCCCATTCACCGGCTGTTTTGTAGCCAATCTGGGCTAACGCTTCTGACCCAGATAGCTTGCACGCCTCGACGTATCGTAGAAACGCCGCAAGGTCGAATCCATAGGCACCGTCAGTCAATGGCACCAGCCGCTCACTGCGCTTATTCTTGATGGATTTACCTTCACCGGCTTCGTTGATATGAATGACGGTAATGCCTGACTCAAGAGTCTGCACGTCACCTACAGTAAGCTGAGATATTTCATTCAGTCGCCCACCAGTAATGACACCGAGGCTCAGCAGCCAGCGCTTCCATGAGGTCTCTGGCAGCTTGTTCGCGTAATCCATCAACTGACCCACCTGCGCCTGGGTGAACGCCTTGCGGGTGGACTCAAGGCCCTTGGTGAGCTTGAGCTTCTTGTCATAGGTATTGACCAAGTGACCGTTGTCCTTCGCCCAGGTCAATACAGCCGATAGTTTCACCAGCAGCTTGTTGACCGTGGATGGCATACGACCATCGGACAGACGATCACGAAGGGCCACAAGGTCCTCCCTTGAGTGGCTCCGCAGGTCCAACCCACCCAGCGACGTGGCGAGTGTTCCGTGGCACACCTTGGTTTCCTTCAGGGTAGAAGCCTTCTGGTCCTGCGCACGGTCAGCCATGTAGAGAGCGGACAGGGCCTCAAAGGTAAGCTCAGGGGCACTTACAGATTGGGAGAGGGAGAGAGGCTCGTTTGCGGAGAGCTTCAAGCTGGGGTCAGTACGGCCCTCAAGATCCCTGATGATCCTAACCAGTGGCACAGAGTCACCCTGCAAGCGCATCTGGGCGGCGCTCATTACCTCACGGGCCTTGGCAACATGTTCATGCTGGTCAACGCTGAGAGGCATCGTAGCGGCGATCTCCGTTAGGTTTGTCCTAACGTCCTCATACAGGTCACCCCAGTCACGTAGTGAGTGAACATCGTGCGCACAGGCCAGAAGACCTTCAGCGACCCAGATCAGATGCTCACGTAATTCATTCCAAGACGCGTCAGGGTGGTCCAGATGGAAAGACTTAATGGTATCTGCAAGTCGGCGTGAAGCGTCCATAGCGGCCTTACGGTCAGTGGTCTTGAGGGAGACGGAAACAGTTTCAGTAGTGCTGCCTGTCCGGCGAAGGCGCAGATAGTAAACGCCGTTGCGTCGGTAGTGATAGAGCTTAGCGAGTCGTGTACGTGGGCTCAGCAAAGCCAGCGTATTTGTGACAGCACTTGTAACAGGGTAGAGCTTATCGTTGACCTTCATGGCGTTAGGGTCCCGTATTCATTGGGTGGAACCCTTACGTCCTGTAGTTCTGGATGTATTGCCGGGAGGATCTGCGGAAGCTGAAGCGGATTACGTTGTTGTGGGATTACATCCGGGAAGTGACGGAGCAGAACCAGGGGTTGTTGATGGGGGAGACGCGGGAGATGCGTTTTGCGGACTAAAGGCCAGCACACGGCGGTGTGAATGTGGGAGCACGTCGAATCGTCGCACCGCCCCACATTGGATTGCATTTCAGATTGGGGCGGGATGATTCCAGTCAGTCAGCAATCACCACGATCGACACCCGCCGATTCTCGGTGCGCCCTGCTGCCGTGTCGTTGGACGCCACCGGCTCGCCACTGCCCAACCCGCGCAGTTGGACGTTTTGTTCTTTCATGCCCACCCCGACCAGCACCGTTGCCACACTTTTGGCGCGGCGCAGGGAGAGTTGCTGATTGTAGATTTCCTTGCCCGAGGCGTCGGTGTGGCCGTCGACGCGCACGCGTTCGATGCCTACGCCCAGCAGGGCCTTGCCGATGCGCTGGACGATTTCGGTGCTGGGAGGGTTGAGGGTTTCGACGTCGCTGCCAAACAGCACTTTGCCGGACAGGCCGAACGCCCAGCCTTCGTCGGTAAGTTCGAAGCCTTGCTGTTTGAGGACGGCAACTTGCGCGGGCGTCAGGCCTTTGGGGGGAGGTGTCTGGCAGCCGCCAAGGGCCAGCAGTGCCACCAATAATGTGAAGAACATAACGCGCGCAATCGAGAACAAGGGATCAACTCCTGTGTTGAACATTGACGGCGGAATGCTCCGATTCCGCCGTTTGCTGGCCGCCCTGAGCAAACCGTTTGGCCTGGTACATCGCCGCGTCGGCGGCGTTGAGCAAGGCGCCGGGAGTGGCGCCATGATCGGGGTAGAGGGCGATGCCGATACTGAGGGAAGTCAATACCTGGGCGCTGCCGGGCACAGCGATGGGTGCGTCCATGCTGGCGATGATCTTGTCGGCGATGCGCCGGGCATCTTCGAGCGAGTGCAACGGCGCCAGCAGAATGGCGAACTCATCACCGCCCAGGCGCGCCACCAGGTCATCCTCACGCAACTGCGCACGCACGCGGTTGGCGACGGCGACGAGGACCGCATCACCGGCGGCGTGACCAAAGCTGTCGTTGATCTCTTTGAAACGGTCACTGTCGAGGTAAAGCACTGCCAGGCGCTCCTTGGCCTTGGCGGCGCTGCGCAAGGCACGGATCAAGCGGCCTTCGAAGAACGACCGGTTGGGCAGGCCGGTGAGGCTGTCGTGGTTGGCCTGGTGGGCCAGGGTTTCGTTTTCGCTTTGCAGATGGTTTTGCCAGACGCCCATCTCACCGAGCAAGGCGTTGAAGTCGCTGCCCAGATTGTCGAGTTCGGCAATGCGCGCCGGCGGTACTCGACGGTCAAAGTCGCGCTCGCTACGGGCGGCGTGGGCCACGGCGGCAAGGCTTTGCAGCGGCTCGGTGATGCCACGTAACAGGCGCCGCGCCAAGTGCAGGGCGACCCAGGCGCTGAGGGCGGTACAGACCAGAATCCCGGCCAGGCCACTGAGCAGGAAGCGCAGCAAGCTGCCGCCGTGACCGGTCAGATGAATGCTGCCGATGGCGCGGCCCTGGTGCAGGATCGGCTGGTTGATCGGCTGTTCGAGCAGGGTATGCGCCAGCGCCAGTTCGACCCGCGAGAGCATGCCGGTTTCCGGCCGTTCCCAGTTCGCAAGCAACTGGCCATTGGCATTGAACACCTCGGCTTCAGCCACTTCTTCGGTGGAGGCGATCAGGCTGAGGGCTTCGGTGGCGGCGGCGCGGTCGTTGAACACCACCGCCGCTTCCACGGTGTAGTTGATGGAGCGCGCGATCAGGTGCAGGTTGTGTTCGGCGTAGACCCGAAGCGCCAATACGCCGAGCAGCGTCAGGGACACGCTGGCCAGGATCACCGCCACCAGCGCCAGGATCAGGTGCCCTCGGCCGATCACGGAACGCAGGGTCGGTCGCGCTTTGATGGCGGTCATGGGACGGGAGCCCGACGACGTGACAGCTGCAACACGCTGGGATGAATGCGCACGCCGCTGCGCGCCACCGAGTCGAGGTTGACCTCGAACGACACTTGCTCATCGCCCACTCGCAAACAGAACAAACTGCCCACGGTGCACTGGTCGCCACCTTCGCTGATGCTGAGCACCGGATGGCCGATCAACGAGGTAAACAGGCGGCTACGTTCGTCATTGCTGAGTTTGCCGATGTACACCGCATCACAGGCGTTGGCGATATCGGGATGGTCGGCCAGCAGACGCCGCACCACCACCGCACGCCCAGTGGCTTGGGTGGTGCCTTTGATCAGGTCATCGGTGTATTGCGTGGGGCCGACGATGCACAGGTGCAGTTGTTCGGGTTCCACCGGCCAGCGGGCATAGCTGAGAATGCCGAGCACCACCTGGGTCACCGCCTGGGCGCGCTGATCCGCAGCGCTCGGCGCCTCGGCAAACGCGCACGGTGCCAGCAGGCAGAGAATCGCCACCCGCAACACGCGTCTCCAGCTCAAGCTACGGCCTACAGGCGAGACAGCCACGTTCATGCAGCGATTCTCTTCGATCTTATCGGAATGATGCCGCAACGATAGCACACGGCAAGAAAACCCCGTGAGGCGCCACCTCGAAGGGTCCTGCTATTTTTTCAGAAAATGCCCACAACTCAACCAGATTAAATGACCATTCAATCAGCTATTCCCGGCTCCTGACCCAGCTCCAGCATCAACCCACTCAATCGCTTGACCTTGCGCCGCACGGCCTCCTCAAACACGCCGCCACGCGGTTCGATCAGGCTGAACCAACGCTTGGCGCGGGTGATACCGGTGTAGATCAGCTCTTTGGTCAACACCGGATTCAAAGCATCCGGCAGGATCAGCGCGGTGTGGGTGAACTCCGAACCCTGGGATTTGTGCACGGTCATGGCGTACACGGTTTCTACATCGTTGAGACGGCTGGGCAAGACAAACCGCACGCCGCCCTGGCCATCGTTACGCGGGAACGCCACGCGCAGCACCTGGGGGCCGCCATCGCTTTCGGGCAATTTGAGGGCGATGCCGATATCGCCGTTCATCAGACCCAGGCCGTAGTCATTACGGGTCATCAGCACCGGGCGGCCTTCGTACCATTGCTCGTCGCCCTCGATCAGTCGCACCTTGCGCAAGGCCGCCGTAATGCGCAGGTTCAGCCCTTCCACGCCCCAGGGGCCTTTGCGCACGGCGCAGAGCAGCTGGAATGCATCGAAGGCTCGCAACAATTGTTGCGCCCAGTGGGTCCAGGCAAGGTCTTCGCGCGGGGTTTCGAGCGCGGGGCGCGTGCTGTGCAACAGGTTGAGGTAGTAGCGATAGCCCTCGGCACCCTCGCCCTGCCCGTCCAGCACCAGACGTTCCAGGGCGTGGTCGTGCTCGCCCTTGAGGCTGACGCAGAACAGGTCGCCGTGGGTGCGCGCGGCCAACAATTTGCGCGCCTCTTCTGCGTTCTGCTGGTTGACCCAGCGCGCCAGTTGACCGATACCGCTGCCTTCGCCGAAACGCCGCGAGTAACGCAGCATCACCACTTGCTGGGCCAAGGGGTGACTGCCATCGATGTCTTCGTGCAGGCCGCTGGCACTGAGGTCTTCACCGCTGACGGTTTGCAGCCATTGGCGGGTGTGGGGGCTGTACCAGCCGGCTTCGGCGTCGCGGCACAAGTCGCCGAGTACGGCACCGGCCTCCACCGAGGCGAGCTGGTCCTTGTCACCCAGCAACACCAAGCGGGCATGGGGCGGCAACGCGTCCAGCAGGTTGGCCATCATTTCCAGGTCGATCATCGAGGCTTCGTCCACCACCAATACGTCCAGAGGCAACGGGTTGCCCAAGTGATGGCGGAAGTGCCGGGTGCCTGGACGGCTGCCCAGCAAGCGGTGAACGGTGGTGACCTGGGTCGGGATTTTGTCCTTCACGCTTTGCGGCACTTTGAGCGACAGCACTTGTTGGCTGATGGACTCGGTGAGGCGTGCGGCGGCTTTGCCGGTAGGCGCGGCCAGGCGAATGCGCAACGGGCTGCCGGCCTCTACAGCGGGCGCCTGCAACAGCGCCAGCAAGCGCACCACGGTGGTGGTCTTGCCGGTGCCGGGGCCACCGGTGACGATGCTGAAGGCACCTCGGGTGGCCAGGGCGCACGCGAGCTTTTGCCAGTCGATCACCCCGTCGGGCGCCGGTTGGTCAAACAGGCCGTTCAAGCGCTGGGGCAAGTCGGTGGTAACGGTTTCCCGGGTCGCCAGGCGCTGGCGTAACGCGGTGTCGATGCGTCGCTCGTAGGTCCAGTAACGGCGCAGGTACAGGCGTTTGCCGGACAGCACCAGCGGACGGCTTTGTGCGCTCTCGTTACCATCGACCGCCAAGGCGACCAATGGACTGGCGGCCAGGGCATGGCACCAGTGGGCACCGTCCAGACCGTCGAGCAATTGCGAGGGCTGCAGCATGGCGCCGGTGTGCAGGTCGCCTTCGGGTGGCAAGGACAGCGCAAAGTCCGGCGCCTTGAGGGTTTCGAACAGGTCGAGGCACACATGACCGTGGCCCAACTGATGACTGGTCAAGGCCGCCGCGAGCAGAACCAAGGGGTCGGCCTGCGGGTCGAGTTCGTGCAGGAAGCCGACAAAGGCCTTGTCCAACGCCCGCAGCCAACCGCGGTCAACCCATCGGTCAAGCAATTGCACCAGGTCGGTGGCGCGGCTCAGGGGTTCCAGTGCCTCAAGCGGTAGCGGCGACAGGCTCATAACAGCACTCCTTGTTCCCAGGCGGGCTCAACCTTGGGAGGGATGGGCTTGCCCTGAAACAACAGGTCGAGGCCTTCGATCAATTCCCGTGGCGGCCGGGTGAAATACGCTCCCCGGCTCGCCGATTGGGTGCCACGCAGGAACACATACAGCGCACCGCCGATGTGGCGATCGTAGTCGTAGTCCGGCAGGCGGGCCTTGAGCTGGCGGTGCAGGGCCAGCAGGTAAAGTACGTATTGCAGGTCATACCGATGCTCGAGGATCGACTGCTCCATGGCCTCCAGCGTGTAGGCCGAATCATCAGGACCAAGCCAGTTGGATTTGTAGTCGGCCACGTAATAGCGGCCGTCGTGTTCGAAGGTCAGGTCGATAAAGCCTTTGAACATGCCGTTAAGCAGCACGGACTCGGCGGCGACCCGGGAGACCCCGTGATGGGTGTACTGACACACCAGTTTGTCGAGGGCGAGCACGTCGACTTTATGGCTGGCGAACCAGAATTCCATTTCGACCTGGTACCGCTGCAGGCTGCTGAGGGCGACGTGAGTGTTATCCACCGGCAGCGGCGTTTGCAACAGATGGCCCAGCCAATCGCTTAGGGTGATGATCCAGCCTTCCCAGTTGCGACGATTGCAGCGGGCACCTACGGCGTTTTCGATGGCCGGCGGCGTCGCGTTGAAGCCTTCCTCGCCCGCCCACTCCAACAGGCCGTGGAGGAAGGTGCCGGGGTTGGGACCGCGTGGGAAACGATGTATATCGCCGCCGGACGCCGCCACTTCACGCGGTGCGTCGGGGTCGAGGCGTTCGTCATCGAACAGTTTTTGCGCTTGCGGGCTTTCCGGCGCTTCGAGGTTGGCGACGCTCATGCTGTCGCCAATGCGCAAGGCGCTGTAGGACGCGATCCACCAATTCTCGGCGGCCTTGCGCTTGGGCAATAACGGCGCGAGCAAGGTGGCCTGGTTACGCGGCGGATGGAACACGCTGTCTTGCGCTTCGGGTACGTGGGCGTAGTGGATGGCCGGGCAGCCTTGCTGCAGATCCAGCAGCCAGCGTGCCAGGCCGGCGGGTTCGCCCAGCGATGCTCCACCACCGAGCAAGTAGCCGAGCGCCGACAGGTGCAACACCGAACTGTGGGTGTTGCCGCGCTTGAGGTCGGCAATTCCAAGCCAGCAGGCGTGCTTGGCGCGGGTCAGGGCGACGTAGAACAAACGCAGGTCTTCGGCCAGACGCTCATCGTCCGCCTGGGCGATCAACTCGGTGGTGGGGCGCAGGCTGACTTGGGATTTGCCGTATTCATCGTGGTAGTGCAGCGGCAATCGGCTGCCATCTACCGGCTTGGCCGAACAGATGAACGGCAGGAAGACCAGGTCGTACTCCAGGCCCTTGGACTTGTGGATGGTCACTACTTTGACCAGTTGCTCATCGCTTTCCAGGCGCAGGATCTGTTCTTCGCCGGCCTGGCCCGACAACGCCAAGTGCTCGGCGAGATGGCGGATCAGCGCCTGTTCGCGTCCAGCTCCGAGGCAGCTTGCTGTAACAATTCGCTGAGGTGCAACAGGTTGGTCAACACGCGCTCGCCGTCACTGCGGGCGATCAGGGTTTGCGGCAACTTGAAGTCGTGAAGCAGGCGACGCAGCATCGGTAGCACGCCTTGGGTCCGCCAGATGGCGCGGTAGCCGCGGAACTGCATCACGCGCGATTCCCACGCCAGTTCGTCCTGGTTCAGACGCTCCAGTTCCGGCAGTGACAAATCCAGGGTGACGCAGGCCAGGGCGGCACGCAGTGGGCGTTCGACATCCGGTTCGGCGCAGGCCTTGAGCCAGGCCAGCAGATCGTGGGCTTCCTGGGCGGCGAATACCGAATCCTTGTCGGACAGGTACACACTGCGCACGCCACGGGCGGCCAATTCGGCGCGCACGGCTTGGGCTTCCTTGCCGTCGCGTACCAGGATGGCGATGTCCGACGGCAGTACGCCTCTGAAGCTGTCGTCCGGTTGCCGGAAACCGGCCTTACCCTGTTGGCCGCCGTTGAGCAACTCGACAATCTGCGTGGCGCAGGCCGCGGCCAGTTGTTGTCGGTACACCGCGTTGGACACAGGTTGGTCGGTGGGCAGGTGCCAGAGGTTCATCGCCGGCAGCGTTTGGCCGTCGACCTGGAGTTGTTCCTTGCGTCCTTGGGACAGCACCGGCTGGAACGGCACTGGGTTATCGCCATTGGGTTCGCGGAAGAGGAACGCACCGCGGCCGGTTTCGGCGCGCTGGAACACATGGTTTACCGCCTCGACCATGGCGTGGCTGGAACGGAAGTTGGTGCCCAGGGTGTGGTGGCGGCCGAGCGTGGATTTACGAGCACGCAAGTAGGTGTAGATGTCGGCGCCACGGAAGGCGTAGATCGCCTGCTTGGGATCACCGATCAGGAACAGGCCGCTTTCGGGGTGGTTTTCGTCGATGCGGTAGATACTGTCGAAGATGCTGTATTGCACCGGGTCGGTGTCCTGGAACTCATCGATCAGGGCCACCGGGAACTGTTCGCGGATCACGCTGGCCAGACGCTCGCCGCCGTCGGCTTGCAGGGCGGCGTTAAGGCGGGTCAGCATGTCGTCGAAGCCCATTTCGGCGCGACGGCGCTTTTCTTCTTCAAAGCGCTTGCCCACCCAGCCGGCGGCGTGTTGCAGCACGGCGGCATCGGGGGTCGGCAGGGCATCAAGACTGGCTTTAAGGCTGGCCATGGCGTCGATGCCGGGGTGCTGCGGCGGGTCGCCCTTCCAGGCTTCGGCCATGCCGTCGGGGGTGAGGCGACTGAAGCCAGTGCCGATGTCGAGGTGTTCCAGGGTTTTGTCCGCGGCCCAGAGGCTGATCTTTTCGAACCAGGGTTCGAAGTAACGAGCTTGCATCTTGCGCCCGTCCACTGCTTTGGCGGCCACGGCCTGCAGACAGATATCGCGCAGTTCGGCGGCCCATTGCTGCCAGGGCGCCTTGATGTTGATCAGCGCTTGGCGACGTTCTTGCAGGCAGGCGTTGATCAGCTCGGCGGGCTCACGGGCTTCATCCGTGGGCCGCTCGCTGCCGAACAATGCGCGCACCTTCGGCATCAGCGCGGCCGGGCCGCCCCAGTTGTTGCGCACCCAGTTGAGCGCGTCGTCGTGCATCGGGTAACAGAACAGCCGCCAGTAGTCGCGCAGCACTTCGCCCAGCAGGTCGCTGTGGTCGGTTTCGAGGGTCTGGGTAAACAGGCTGCCACTGTCGAACGCGTGCTCGCGCAGCATGCGCTGGCACCAACTGTGGATGGTCGAGACGGCGGCTTCGTCCATCCATTGGGCAGCGATATCCAGGCGGTTGGCGCAGGCGGGCCATTGTTCGGCAGGATATTCCTCGCGCAGATCAGCGATCAGCGCATCCGGTTGATCGATTTCGTCGCGAAAAAACCGCGCGGCTTCGGCCAGGCGAATGCGGATACGTTCACGCAGCTCCTTGGTGGCGGCATCTGTGAAGGTCACCACCAGGATTTGCGGAGGTAGCAGTTCGCGACCAAAACCGGACGATTCACCGCCGTGGCCAAGCACCAGGCGCAGGTACAACGCAGAAATGGTAAAGGTCTTGCCAGTACCGGCGCTGGCTTCAATCAGCTGGCTACCTTTTAGCGGGAACGCCAGGGCCAAGGGTTTGCTGCTCATGCGCCGGCCTCCTCGCCTGTGAGTGATCGCCAAGGGGCGTTGATCAGTGGGCGATACAGGGTTTCGCACCAGCCTTCGAATTCTTCGCTGGCGACCAGGGCTGCGTAATCGGGAAATTGGCGGGTGAGCGCCGCAGATTCACGCCGCTCGCCGTCGGTAGTCAGGCCATCGCCTTCGTAGGCTTTGCTCGCGGCGGCGTGAGCTTTGGCCGGGTCGGTTTGGCTGAGCCAGGCGAAAGCGGTTTTGACGGCTACCGGCAGCGGTTTTTGCATGCCGTGTTGCCAGGCCAGCAGCAGGTTGCCAAGGGTTTCCTGGGCGGCGGATTGATCCAGCGGGGCCAACAGCAAGGTGTCGTCGCTGGCCACCAGGCCGGTGCTCAGCGGCAGGCCGCAGGCGCAGGCCACCACATGATTGACCCACGGGCGAATCAGGCGGTGCCATTTGCGGGCCTTGATCGAACCGATGCTGTTGGGAATGGTAGTGACGCTTAGCAATCCGCCATCACCGCGTCGATGCAGGCCACTGACCCAGCCGTCCAATGCAATGCCTTGACGCTCGAAACTGATGGGTTCGGCACCCGTATGCGGGGTTGGCCAAAGGGCCAGCAGTTGTTGGTAACGTTGCAGCAGATCGGGCAAGGGCTCAATCAGTTCGTTACGCAGGCACTCGCCGAAACCGACCATCGGCAGCAGGCCACTGCCTTGCAAACGCAAGGCTTGGGCGTTGAGGGCCTGGTCGAGATCAGCCGGCTGGGACAGCGCTGCGTTCAATAGGCTGTCGCTCAGGCTATAGCGTTGCAGAGCATCGAGGACGAAGGGCTCTTCATCGGCCAGGGGTACGTCGGCCGCCTCGAAAAATACTTTCAGGCGCTGGCTGAAGAAGTGTTTGACCGGGTTGCGCAGGAAGTCTTGTAGCTGGCCCAGGCTCAGGGGCTCTTCCTGTTGATGCGGCGGTAATTCATCTTCTGTCGGGACGGCATCCACCGCCTCGTGGAGTAACTGCCACTCGCGGGCGTAACTGAATAATGCGTCACCTTCATGGAAGTAACGGGCACTGAAAGGCTGGAGCGGGTGTTCCTGGGTCATTGCGTCCAGCAGCGGCTGTTCTTGCGCGTTATGCCAGCCGCTGGCGAGATGGTCGCGCAGTTGACCAATCAGTACCGATGCCGGGCGTTCGCTGTTATCGCGAATGCTGCGGCCGACCCAGCTGATATAGAGCTGATCGCGGGCGGACAACAGGGCTTCGAGCAGCAGATAGCGATCGTCCTCACGGCGGGAACGGTCACCGGGGCGGTAGTCGCTGCCCATCAGGTCGAAATCCAGCGGCGGTTGCGCGCGTGGGTAGTCGCCGTCGTTCATGCCGAGCAGGCAAACGAGCTTGAAGGGGATGGCGCGCATGGGCATCAGCGTACAGAAATTGACAGCACCGGCCAGGAAGCGTTGAGACAAACGGCCCTGGTCCAGCCCGGCCAGCCAGGCTTCGCGGACGACGGTGAGCGGTAGCTCGTCCTGCAAGCCAACGGATTCGCAGGTTTCCAGCCAGGTTTCCCGGAGTTGTTCGAGTTGGCCCAGCAAGTAGTCGTCGTGTTCGCTGCTGGGCAGAAAGAACAGTTGCATCAGGCGTTGCAGACGTTCGCCCCATTCCTGCGGGGCGGCCGGTTGGGAGAAGGCTTGATGCGCGTCATGCAAGGCGTCGAGCAAGGCCACCAGGGGGCCGATCAACGCCGCGTCGAGGCCGCCGATTTCATCGTAGGGTTCAATGCCGTTGCAGGCGACGCCGGTACCGACGGCATACCCGAGAAGCATGCGGCGTAGGCCAAATCGCCAGCTGTTTTGTTCCAAGTCTCCCGGCAGACCGAGGCCGGCGCGTTGTTCGGCGTTGAGCCCCCAACGGATGCCAGCGCCTTCGATCCAGCGGTGCAGCGTGGGCAGGTCGCGCTCCTTGATGGCAAAACGCTCACGCAGCGCGGGAACGTCGAGCAGGTCAAGAATCTCACTGACTGGGAAGCGGCTATCGGGGAGTTTGAGCAAATGCTCAACAGCGATCAGCAAGGGATCGCGACCGCGTTGGCCCTGGTCGGTCAGGGTGAAGGGAATGAAGCGCGGATCGCTTCTGTCCAACTGGCCGAACACTGCGCGAATGTGCGGCGCGTAGCTGTCCACATCGGGGACCATGACGATGATGTCCCGCGGGCGTAGCGCAGGGTCGGCGCTGAAACGCTGGAGCAGTTGGTCGTGAAGAATCTCCACTTCGCGTTGGGCGCTGTGGGCGATGTGGAAGCGCACTGATGTGTCATGTTCCAGCTCAACAGCGGGCCAGCGTTCACGTGTCTCATTGAGTGGGCGCAACTCGAGGATATCGTCCTGGAGTTGATTGAGCAGTGAGGTGGGTTCGCTGTCACTGAACAGGTCGATGCGCCCATCGCGAAAGGCGGCGCGATAGCTGTTGGGGTCATCGTAGCTGTCCAACAGGCTGATGTAGTCACGACCTTGTTTGCCCCAGGCGGCCAGCAGCGGATGAGCATGCTGGTGCAGGGTTTGTGGGTCGAGGGTGACCGGCATGCCGGCCTTGCGCGCCTGGCGTTTATATTCGTTACGCAGCAGGTCTTTGTCGGCAACGATGTCGGACCAGTGATGGCGACAAGGGTTGTGCACGCACAGCAGCACTTGGCTGAAACGGGCCAGGCCGGCCAGGGCTTCCAGGGCTTGGGCGGGTAGCGACGAAATCCCGAAAACGATCACGCGAGAAGGCAGACCACGAGGAGCGTCCTCAAGGGTATTGATGCGTTCGATAAAGCGTTGGTGAACGCCGGCACGGCTTTCGGCCATGCCCTCTTCACCGACATCCAGCAGGAGCGCACGCCACAATTCGGCCTGCCAGCAGTTGGCTGGGTCGAGGGGCTTGGATTCGCCTCGGCCATTGCGCAATTGGTGCGCCCGGCCGCCCAATCTTCCAACCAGTCGGCGCGATAGACTTGGTATTGGTCGAATAGATCCGCCAGGCGCTCGGCGAGTTGATAGCGCTTACGCAGGTCTGTGTCGCTGGTGAGGAAACGCTGCAGCGGCTCGAAGTGCGGCTGATTGATGAGTTCCGGCAGCAGGCGCATCAGACGCCAGGTGAGCGGGGCTTTGTCGAGCAGGGACTTGGGGGGGATCTCATCACGGCCCAGGACCATGCGATAGAGCTGCCACATGAAGCTGCCGGGCAGTTGCACGTCGATGGCTGCGGCGATGCCGCAGCCACCCATGTCGTCGTCTTGCGGGTCTTCGGCCAACGCCAGTTTGAGCCATTGGGCAATGCCATTGCTTTGCACCAGAGCAATTTCGTTTTCCAGGGGCGCCAGTGGATAACGACGCATCCAGCTCACCACCAGGCTGCGCAGTTCGTCCAGGCGGTTGCCGTGAACCACCATGAATCCAGGACTGAGGGACGTCGCATCCGGCATAACGGCTTCCTTGGGAAAAGCAAAATCGAGGCATGGACTTTAGCACTGAAGGCGCCTGCGATGAGCGTCCCGACAGTTTCCGAGCGCCCAAAACAA
>NZ_JAFHKI010000059.1 GCF_016937615.1 Pseudomonas lactucae
GATCTGGAATCCATCAGTGCATCGCGACTTATCTCGCTTTTGAAGTTGATGGTCCGCAGCGCAGTATGGTGCTGGGGCTTTGTCGAATGGTAGAGGGCGTGCAGTTGCTGGTTGATCGCGTAGTAGATGGATACGGCGAGGCACGAGCGCAGTAACAGCGTCGTCCTTCAGGACCTCAGCGCAGCATAGGTATCTACACAATGTTGGCGTGGCTCTGAACCTGTGGGAGGGGCGGTGCGACGATTCGACCTGCTCCCGATGGCGGAATATCAGTGCCAGATGTATTGACTGACACACCGCTATCGGGAGCAAGTCGAATCGTCGCACCGCTCCCCCCACAGTTACTGTGTTTATTCAGTTGAGTTGTGTTGGATCTGCACCTTGGCCTGCTTCACCACATGCTCCACCGTAAACCCGAATTTCTCCTGCAACTTGGCCAACGGCGCCGACGCGCCAAAGCTGTTCATCACTACCTTGGCGCCGGTCTGGCCGACATAGCGGTCCCATCCGAGTGGCCCGGCCTGTTCCACCACCACCCGCGCTTTCACCGCTGGCGGCAATACGCTGTCGCGGTAAGCCTGGTCCTGCTCTTCGAACAATTCCCAGCTGGGCATCGACACCACCTGCGCCGCCACCCCTTCATTCGTGAGCTGTTCGTAGGCCGCCACCGCCAGGCTGACTTCGCTGCCGGTGCCGATCAGGATCACTTCTGGCTTATCCGCCCCGGCCAATACATACGCGCCCTTGGCTGCACCGGCTGGCGCTGCATATTTCGTGCGGTCCAATGTCGGCAACGGCTGACGCGACAGCACCACACAGCTCGGCCGATGGGTTTGCGCCAGGGCGACTTTCCACAATTCCAGGGTTTCATTCGCGTCGCCAGGGCGCAGGGTCAGCAACCCCGGGGTCGCCCGCAACTGAGTCAAGTGTTCGATGGGCTGGTGCGTCGGCCCATCCTCACCCACGCCAATGGAGTCATGGGTAAACACGAACACCACCGGCAATTCCATGATCGCCGCCAGGCGGATCGGCGGTTTCATGTAGTCGCTGAACACCAGGAACGTCGAGGTGTACGGGCGCAGATAGGACAGCGCCATGCCATTGGCAATCGCGCCCATGGCGTGTTCGCGAATCCCGAAATGCAGGTTGCGCCCGCTGTAGTCGTCGGCGCTGAAGCGTCCGGCGCCGTCGAAGGTGAGGTTGGTCTTGGTCGACGGCGACAAATCAGCCGAGCCACCGATCAGCCAGGGGATTTGCTGGGCGAAGGCATTCAACACCTCACCGCCTGCCGCACGACTGGCGACGCCTTTGGCATCCGCCGCAAAGCTCGGTAGATCGGCCTGCCATTGTTCGGGCATCTCGCCGGCGCGCATCCGTCGCAGTTCATCGGCCAGGTGCGGCTCTAGATTGGCCAGGGTCTGGTTCCATTGCTGGTACAGCGGCTCGGCGCGTGCGTGCAGCGCATCGCGCAATACCGTGCGAGCTTCATCGGGCACCAGGAAACTCGAATCCTGCGGCCAGCCATACGCGGCCTTGGTCAGGCGGATTTCCTCATCACCCAACGGCTCGCCATGGGCGGCGGCGGTATTGTGCTTGTGGGGCGAGCCGTAGCCGATCACGCTGTCGACCACAATCAACGTCGGCGCGCCGATGTTCGCCTGGAAGGTCTCCAGGGCAGTGCTCAGCGCCTGCAGGTCATTGGCATCGGTGACGTGCAGCGTGTGCCAGCCGTAGGCCTGGAAGCGCTTGATCACGTCCTCGCTGAACGCCAGTTCGGTGTGGCCTTCGATGCTGATGGTGTTGTTGTCGTAGATCCAGCACAGGTTATCCAGCTTCAGATGCCCGGCCATCGACGCCGCTTCGCTGCTGATGCCTTCCATCATGTCGCCGTCGCCGCACAGGGTGTAGACGTTGTAGTCGAACAGCACCTGGCCGTCACGATTGAAACGCTCAGCCAGCCAACGCTCGGCCATCGCCATGCCTACACTGTTGGCGCAGCCCTGGCCGAGAGGGCCGGTGGTGGTCTCGACGCCAGTGGTCATGCGGTATTCCGGATGCCCGGGGGTTTTGGATTCGGCTTGGCGAAACTGCTTGATGTCGTCCAGGCTGATCGCCGGCTGCCCGGTGCGCTGGCCCTGGGCATCGATCTCCACCACACCGGCCAGGTGCAGCAGCGAATACAACAGCATCGACGCATGCCCCACCGACAGCACAAACCGATCGCGGTTGGGCCAGTCGGGATGTTCGGGGTGATACCGCAGGAACCGGCTCCACAGCGTATACCCCACCGGCGCCAGGCCCATGGGCGTACCCGGGTGGCCGGAATTGGCCTTCTGCACGGCGTCCATTGCCAGGGTGCGCAGGGTGTTGATGCACAGGGTGTCGACAGTGGTGGCGGCAAGCGTCATGAAACGGTCTCCCTCAAGCGGTCATCTACTGTTGAGGGCCGGGCGTCGCAAAGGTTTGGTCCCATCGCCGTCACCGCGACGAACGGGGACGTATTGAGCGCAAATATGACAAGACGGCCAGGAATGGGCTAGTTTCAAGGGCGTAGACCATTGATCAACATGCGGAGGTACGCCATGCCAGTGAAACACGACCTGTATCAGGACTTGGGGTTGAGCAAGGAAGTCGTTCACGAACGCAGGGCGATAGATAAACGCCTGGACTCGCTGCTCACGCAATATGACGCTGCCGACGGGGAGGTGCTCAAGGCGGAATCAGCCAGTGCCAGCGATGAGGATGTTGAGAAACTGAAGAAAAAGAGACTTCTGATTAAAGATGAAATCGTGGGGCGATTGGGCTAAGCAGCACCGCAACCACCGTGGCGAGGGAGCTTGCTCCCGCTGGGGTGCGAAGCGCCCCCAGGCCTTGGCGTCTGCTGCGCAGCCGAACGGGAGCAAGCTCCCTCGCCACAACAATCCGTCCCAATTGAATCGGCGCAATGATTGCGCCGGTGAGGCGGGCGGGCACCGGTTTTCAGGCCAACAGTGCGTCCAAGCACGCATCCATTGAACGCTGCTGCGTTTCGGCATACAGCTTCAGTTCATCAATCGTCTGACGCCCCAGCGCTTGCTCGAACGCCGCCTGGTTCGAAGGGGCCGCGTAGTGACTCTGCGCCGCATCCCCCAGGTTCGACTGGAAGATCCCCGCCGCGCTCACCGGCAGGAAATCCTCATACACCAATGGCTCCACATCGACGTGGCCGGCCGCGACCAGTGCCTCCAGGGTCCGCGGTTGCTCGGCGTGGCCGCGTGCCGCAAGGCCCTTGGGCGTGACGAAATAGCGGAAGTACGCCAGGCCCTGTTCGCGCATTTGCGTGTGATTGTCGGGGAAGGCCTGGAAGTGCTGTTCCATCAATTGCGTATAGCGTGCGGCGTTGCCCTCGTTGGGAAATGCACCCAGTTCGTCGCGTGCGGCGTTCAGCAGTTGGTCATAGAGCGCGCGCCCCTTGGGGGTGAGCGCGACGCCACGTTGTTCGATTTCGCCGAAGCGTGCGCTGTGGCTGCCTTGGGCGTCGGTGAAGGCGATGGCTTCGTCGAGGGCCTTGAAGCTGGTCTGGCGCAGCAGGATCGGGCACTGGCGGCGCGGCGGGCCTTCGATCACGGCCTTGGGGGTGATGCCTTTGCCGGGCATGGCGGCCTGTACCTGGTCGATGTCCAAGGTGCGCGGGGTGAGGTGGTTGATGTGCGGGCCCTTGAAGGCGACGACGTCGGCGATCAGGCGGTGCTGGTCGCTCAGTTGCTGGTATTGCGCGGCAGTGACGGTGGCGGTGTGGTGCCAGCGGAAGGTTTCCAGGGCCTCGCGGATGAAGTGCGCGGCGTCCTCGGCGTCGAGGCCGCCGTCGTTCTGCGCTTGTTCGATCAACGCCAGGGCACCTGGGGTGAAGATCGAACGCTTGGCCAGGGCGGTTTCGGCGAAGGCGCGCAGCTCGGGATTTTCGATCAGCTCCAGGCGCAGCAATGAGGTGAACACGCGAAACGGGCTGGTTTGCAGGGCGTGCTCATGCACCGCGCGAAACGCCGTGGAGTGCACCGGTACACCCGCCGGCGTGAGGTCGTAGTAGCCCACCGGTTGCATGCCCATCACGGCGAACAAGCGGTTGATGGTCGCCAGTTCCGCCGCGGTGCCCAGGCGGATGGCGCCGTGTCGTTCCCTGTCCAGGCGCTGGATTTCACCGGTGCGTTGCAGCTGGTGCGCCAGGCTTGGTTCGGTGTCGAGCACACGCGCGTTGACCTCAGCCACCAGCTCCATCAGCGCGCCATACAGGGGAACTTCATCTCGGTACATATCGGACATGGCCTTGGAAAAGCCTTTACGGATCTCGTCGGGGCTGACATGGGCGGCATTGGGCATAGAAAAATTCCTGATGACGATGGAGAGAGGCGTGACCATTCACCGATTTTGTTGGGCACCGCGCCGCCGCGCAAACGAAGAATCCTCTGAACTTCATTCTTCAAATGAATGAAATGAACGGAATATGACAAAAAACGGCATACGGATAATTTCATTTTTCGCGCCTTTTCCTAACTTTTTCTTCACGGCGTCGGCCCCGGTCCCCATGAAACAATCGTCACGTTTGTAGGGGTGAAACGCCGTTTTGCACACAATCGACATAAAAAAATATTCAGGGGCTGTCGTTAATGAAAATATCTACATTGGCGTTATCCATCACCGCCGCCGTGCTTGCACAACACGCTTGCGCGGATGATTTCGGGCTTGGCTCGCTGGGCACGGGCAATGGTCACAGCGGTTTTGTGGAGGACAGTCATGCGTCCGTCAGCTCACGCACCATGTACTACAGTGCAGACAACCGCTCGGGCACCAATAACGACCTGCGCGAAGCCGCAACCGCGCTGCGCTTTGACTACAAATCCGGCTTTACCCAAGGCACGCTCGGCGTCGGTTTCGATGTGATGGCGTTCGGCGCTCTGCGCCTGGATGGCGGCGATGGTCATGCCGCGGGCCCAGGCCTGGCGGGCAACGGCAACAGCTTCTTCCCGACCAAGAACAACGGTACCGAACCTGCCGATGCCTTTGGTCGCGCGGCGGGCAATGTGAAGTTCCGCATTTCCCAGACCGAACTGCATGTGGGCGGCGGCCTGGCGCCGGTGTTGCCGATCCTGGTGGCCAACGACAGCCGTGTGGCGCCGCAGACCTTCGACGGCGGCGTCCTGACTTCGAACGACATCCCTAACGTGACCTTCACCGGTGGTGAGTTGAACCGCGCCGAAGGTCGTGCTTCCAGTAATTCCACGGGCTTGAGCGTTGCCGGTGGCCAGCGCGACAGCGACAGCTTCAAGTTCGGTGGCGTGGACTACAAACCCTTCGGCTCCTCCGATAACGCCCTTACGAAAAACCTGACGCTGCAGTACTACTACGCGCAGTTGCAGGACTTCTACAAACAGAACTATGTAGGCCTGGTGCATGTGCTGCCGTTGGGCAATGACCAATCGTTCAAGACCGACCTGCGCTACTTCGACAGCACCAGCGACGGCAAGAATGGTTCGAGCGGTTATGCGTTCAACAACAACGGCGGCTTTGCCCGGCATGCCGGCGAAGTGGACAACAAAACCTACAGTGCAGCCTTCACCTACCAGTTGGGCGGCAGCAGCCTGATGCTCGGCCACATCGGCGTGGGGGATGACGGTGGCTTCGTCTGGGTCAACCAGGGCAGCCTGGCCGACCCGCACGCGCAGGGCGCCGGCGGCAGCGACTTCTACCTGTTCACCGATGCGGTGGTCGGCCAGTTCTCCCGCGCGGGCGAGCAGGTCAACTTCGGCCAGTATGCCTATGACTTCAAGGCCTACGTACCGGGCCTGAAGGCGTCCGTGGCCTATCTGGACGGCAAGGACATCAAGTCCAATGTCGCCGGTGGGCCTGACCAGAAAGAAAACGAAGCCGACTTCCGTCTGGACTACGTGGTGCAGGCAGGTCCGCTGAAGGGCTTCGGTACCACCTTGCGTACCGGCACCTATCACGGCAAAAACACCGGCACCGCCGACCAGGACCAGACCCGTCTGATCTTCAACTACACCTACGCAATCTTCTAAGTCTTCATGTGCAACCGGGCGTGGATGGGTCCTACACTGCACCTCACTGTGTAGGTGTTGGAGGACTCAATGACGGCCACGCCCGTAACCCAAACAATAGAAGGTCAGCGCCTGGCAGCCGAAGACGCCGAGCGCTGGCGCGAGTGGGGCCCCTACCTGAGCGAACGCCAATGGGGCACGGTGCGCGAAGACTACAGCGCCGATGGCGATGCCTGGCGCTACTTCCCCCATGAACACGCACGCAGTCGCGCCTACCGTTGGGGCGAGGACGGCCTGGCCGGTTTCAGTGACAAGGCGCAACGCTGGTGCCTGGGGCTGGCGCTGTGGAATGAGCGTGACGCGATTCTCAAGGAGCGCCTGTTCGGCCTGAACAACGCCGAGGGCAACCACGGTGAAGACGTCAAGGAGCTGTACTTTTTCGTCGATGGCGTGCCGAGCCATGCCTATATGCGCATGCTCTACAAATACCCCCATGCAGCGTTTCCCTACACCGACCTGATCACCGAAAACGCCCGTCGCGGGCTGGCTGACGCCGAATATGAAATCCTCGATACCGGCGTGTTCGAGGACAACCGTTATTGCGATGTCAGCGTCGAGTATGCCAAGCATCAGCCTGACGATGTTTTCATGCGGATCACGCTGCATAACCGTTCGGATCAGCCAACCCGTTTGCAGGTGCTGCCCCAGCTGTGGGCGCGCAATGACTGGAGCTGGACCTTTGACGCACCCAAGCCACAGTTGTCGATGGACGGCGAGCACGTGTTGGCCCGTCATCATGAGTTGCCGGATCGCCGTCTGAGCGCATGGGGCCAGGATGGGTTGGAGTGGTTGTTCTGCGAAAATGAAAGCAATGTCGTCAAGCTGGACGGGCTGATGGCCTCGGGGCCGTTCAAGGATGGCATCAACGATTACGTGGTGCAGGGCCTTGAAGCGGCGATTCGGCGTGACAGCGGCACCAAGGTTGCCGCGCGCTTCATCGTTGAACTGGACGGGCTGCAGAGCAAAACCCTGTATCTGCGCTTTGCTCCCGCCGTTGCGCCGCCGGTCAACGCGCGCAAGCTGTTCGAACAGCGTCGCCAGGAAGCGGATGATTTCTACACCGCCCTGCAACATGGTATCGCCGATGCGGACGCACGCAATGTGCAGCGTCAGGCCCTGGCGGGTTTGCTGTGGTCCAAGCAACTCTATTACTTCGATGTGAACCGATGGCTCGACGGCGACCCGACCCAACCGGCACCACCGTCCGAGCGCTTGCGCCTGCGCAATACCCATTGGCGGCACCTGTCCAACTTCGACATCCTGTCCATGCCCGACACCTGGGAATACCCGTGGTACGCCTCATGGGACCAAGGCTTCCAGGCGGTGGCTATCGCACTGATCGATCCGGGGTACGCCAAGCAACAACTGCTGTTACTGGTCAAGGACCGTTTCATGCACCCAAACGGCCAGCTGCCTGCGTATGAATGGCGCTTTGACGACGCCAACCCACCGGTGCATGCCTGGGCCAGTTGGCGCGTGTATCAGCAGGACAAGGCGCTGACCGGTGTCGGTGATATGGACTTTCTGGAACGGATTTTCCACAAGTTGCTGCTGAATTTTTCCTGGTGGGTCAACCGCAAGGACGCCGAGGGCCGCAACCTGTTCCAGGGCGGCTTCCTGGGGCTGGATAACATCGCCTTGTTCGACCGTTCGGCGGCCTTGCCGGCGGGCTATCAGTTGGATCAGGCCGACGGCACGGCCTGGGTCGCGGCCTATGCGCTGGACCTGATGCGCATCGCCCTGGAACTGGCCAAGCGCAATGGCGTGTATGTCGACATTGCGGTGAAGTTTTTCGAGCACTTCCTGTACATCGCCGGCGCCATCAACCGTGTCGACGACAGCGCCGAAGGCCTGTGGGACGAGCAGGACCTGTTCTTCTACGACGTGCTGCATCGTCCCGATGGCCAGAACGAGCCGGTGCGCCTGCGTTCCATCGTCGGCTTGATGCCGTTGTTCGCCGTGCTGGTGCTGGAGCAGCGCGAGCATGAGGGCCTGGACGGGTTGCGCGAGCGCTTGTCAGGTTTTATGAAACACCGGCCGGACCTGGCTGAATTGGTCTCGCGCTGGAATGAACCGGGGCAGGGCAATCGACTGTTGCTGGCATTGTTGCGGGGGGAGCGCACCAAGGACCTGCTGCGCCGCATGCTCGCTGACGATGAGTTCCTCTCGGCGTTTGGGGTGCGCTCCTTGTCCAAAGCCTTCGCCGAGCAGCCCCTGGCGTTGAAGATGAATGGCAATACCTTGAGCGCGTGCTACCAGCCCGGCGAATCCGATTCGCGCTTGTACGGCGGCAACTCGAACTGGCGAGGGCCGTTGTGGATGCCGGTGAACTACATGCTGATCGAATCGTTGCGTGAATTTCACCGGTACTACGCGGACAACTTCTCGGTGGAGTACCCGACAGGCAGCGGTTATCTGTCGTCACTGGAGGAAGTGGCCGACAGCCTGAGTCAGCGGCTGACCCGGTTGTTTTTAAGGGATGAAAACGGCATGCGAGCGTCGATGGTGGGGTATGCGCAGCTGCAAGCGGACCCGCTCAGCTGTGACCTGGTGTTGTTCCATGAGTATTTTCATGGCGAAACCGGGCGTGGGTTGGGGGCGTCGCACCAGACGGGGTGGAGTGCGTTGGTGGCGTTGCTGCTGCAACCGAAATCTTAACCAACACCACAACCCAATGTGGAGGGAGCAAGCCCCCTCCCACATTTTTTGAGTTAGGCTTGCCCGTGAATCAGGACGGGAACAGCTCGCTCAGCTTCATCGCCAGCATCATGTCGCCTTCGGTGCGCAGCTTGCCGCCCATGAAGGCCTGCATACCGTCGGTGGAACCGTCGACGATACCTTCCAGGGTTTCGCTGTCCATGACCAGGGTCACTTGGGCGTCCGGATTTTCGCCTTCTTGCAGCTCGCAGGTCTTGTCTTTGACAACCAGGGAGAAGTTCTTGGTGTCGTCAATGCGGAAACCGAATACCAGGTCCAAGCCTTCGGCAGCGCTTGGGTTGAATTTGGCTTTCATTGCTTGTACGGCTTTAGCTACGTCAGTCATGGTTTCGATCCTTTAGGGTAGAGTCCAGTGACCTTGGGGTCACGGTTGGCCGCAGTTCACCGGAAGGTGATGAGCTGCGGCGCCTTCAACAGTTGCAAGTGGGTATGGCTGTTGAAGGAAGCCAGTGCCACCTCGCGACCGCGGAACTTCAGCTGGTTGAGCGAGGTGTTAACAATTTGCCAGTTAAGTTCAAAGGCCTGGGCGGCAGGCATTCGGGTAATCAGGTGGAGCAGGGCGGTAATGGTACCGCCGGAGGTGAACACGGCGATCTTCTGCGTGTTGTCCGCCGTTTCCAGCAGGCGTTGCAGACCGCTCTGGACGCGCTCGACAAACCCCAGCCAGCTTTCCAGCTCCGGCGGGTCGTAGGTGCCGGCCAGCCAGCGGTCGATGATCAAGGCAAAGATGCGTTGGAACTCACTGCGGTTTTGCGCGGCATTGCGCAGGGTATCCAGGGCGTCGGGTTCGGTGGTAAGCAGGTCGGGGAGCAGGGCGCGAATGATCGCGTCGGCGTCGAACTCGTTGAAGGCGCTGTCGGTTTCCAGGGCGGGGACCGGCAGCCCAAGGGCGCTGTATTGATCGAAGGCGGCGCTGGCGGTGTGCTGCTGGCGGCGCAGGTCGCCGGCCACGCAGCGGTCGAATACCAGACCCATGTCGGCCAGATGGCGGCCCAGTACTTGGGCTTGCTCCACGCCAATGGGCGACAGGACGTCATAGTCGTCTGCACCGAAGGAGGCCTGGCCATGTCGAATCAGATAGATGCTGCCCACGTCCGTTTTCCCGGTACGTTGAAGTCTGGCGAGGTTATGAGGATGCCAGGGAGCTGTCAATGAAAAAACATACGCTTGTTTTAAAAGGCTGTTGGAGCGCTGTATTGCTGGCGGTTTGATCACTGGCTCGAACGCCTGGCCGTCGGTATGCTGGGGCAATCCGCGCCTGGCGCACTGCACTTGTAAGGAGCAACATGGATTTTCTGGCCGAATACGCGAGCTTTCTGGCGAAGACCGTCACCCTGGTGGTCGCTATTCTGGTGGTATTGATCAGCTTCGCGGCATTGCGCAGCAAAGGCCGTCGCAAATCCGCCGGCCAATTGCAGGTCAGCAAGCTCAATGATTTCTACAAAGGCCTGCGTGAGCGCCTGGAATCGACCCTGCTCGACAAGGATCAGCTCAAGGCCCTGCGTAAATCCGAAAGCAAGACCGAAAAGCAAAATAGCAAGAAAAAGCAGCCCGAGGCCAAGCCGCGGGTGTTTGTGCTGGATTTCGATGGCGATATCAAGGCGTCGGCCACCGAGAGCCTGCGTCATGAAATCACCGCGCTATTGAGCCTGGCCACGCCCAAGGACGAAGTGGTGCTGCGCCTGGAAAGCGGTGGCGGCATGGTGCACAGCTATGGCCTGGCGTCGTCGCAACTGGCGCGTATCCGCCAGGCGGGCGTGCCGTTGACCGTGTGCATCGACAAGGTCGCGGCCAGCGGCGGCTACATGATGGCGTGCATCGGCGAGAAGATCATCAGCGCACCGTTCGCCATCCTGGGCTCCATCGGTGTGGTGGCGCAGCTGCCCAACGTGAACCGCCTGCTGAAAAAGCACGACATCGACTTTGAAGTGCTGACCGCCGGCGAATACAAGCGCACCCTCACGGTGTTCGGCGAAAACACCGAGAAGGGCCGCGAGAAGTTCCAGGAAGACCTGGACATCACCCATCAGTTGTTCAAGAACTTCGTGTCGCGCTATCGCCCGCAACTGGCGATTGATGAGGTCGCGACCGGGGAAGTGTGGCTGGGTGTTGCAGCGCTCGACAAACAATTGGTCGACGAACTGCAGACCAGTGACGAATACCTGGCCACCAAGGCCAAGACCGCCGAGGTGTTCCACCTGCACTATGCCGAGCGCAAAAGCCTGCAGGAACGCGTGGGCCTGGCCGCCAGCGGCTCGGTGGACCGCGTACTGCTGACCTGGTGGAGCCGGTTGACCCAGCAGCGCTTCTGGTAACTGCTGATTCTGAATGCGCAGATGATTTCTTGTGAGAGCTTGCTCTGGTGAGGGGGATTGCTGTGGCGAGGGAGCTTGCTCCCGCCGTCTGCGCAGCAGACTCCCGCTTTTTGCAGCGGAACGCTCCCCACCCGGCAAGCGGGTAACCGTGGCATACAGATTTTGTAATAGTTCTGCGTTGTAGGAACTTTGCTTTTCGGCTGTACGATTCAAGTCCTTTCTTAATCGCAGGACTTGCATGAACACCCTCTCGGAGCCCCCCCAGTCGTCTTTCCCCAAGACATCCGCTGTCGCTGTTTCCGCTCAAGCACCCCGTATTCCGTCGACTCACCTTGTTCTGGTCCCATGGCCGCGCCTTGCCGTGCCCGACATTCTGAATATTCCGAATACAGAGACTCTATAAATGGAATGGTTAGCGGATCCAACGGCCTGGCTCGGCTTGTTGACCTTGATTGTGCTGGAACTGGTGCTGGGTATCGACAACCTGGTGTTTATCGCGATCCTGGCGGACAAGCTGCCACCGGAGCAGCGTGACCGCGCCCGGCTGATCGGTTTGTCCCTGGCGCTGCTGATGCGCCTGGGACTGCTGGCGAGTATTTCCTGGTTGGTAACCCTCACCCAGCCGCTGTTCGAAGTGTTCGACAAGAGCTTCTCCGGCCGTGACCTGATCATGCTGTTTGGCGGTGTTTTTCTGCTGTTCAAGGCCACCATGGAGCTGCACGAACGCCTGGAGGGGCACGTGGCTCAGCGCACGGGCAATGTGGCTTACGCGATGTTCTGGCCGATCGTGGCGCAGATCGTGGTGCTCGATGCGGTGTTCTCGCTGGACGCGGTCATCACCGCCGTGGGCATGGTGGATGAGCTGGCGGTGATGATGATCGCGGTGATTATCTCCATCGGCTTGATGATTGTCGCCAGCAAGCCACTGACACGTTTCGTCAACGCCCACCCGACGGTGATCATGTTGTGCCTGGGCTTCTTGATGATGATCGGTTTCGCCCTGACCGCCGAAGGCCTGGGCTTTCATATTCCGAAAGGCTACCTGTACGCGGCCATCGGTTTCTCGATCCTGATCGAGGTGTTCAACCAGATCGCCCGCGCCCGCCGCAGGAAGTCGGCGCAGGGTGTTTTGCCGGTGCGCGAGCGTACGCCCACGCGGTGATGCGCTTGCTCGGCGGCCGCAGCCTGGCGGTGGATGAGGTGGGTGAAGAGGTCGCCGATTTGCTGGGCGAACCGGATGCTGCGCAGGGTCCGCTGTTCGACGCCGGGAACGGGTGATGATCAGCGGCGTGCTGCAACTGGCCGAACGGCGATCCGCACGTTGATGACGCCACGGGCCAAGGTCGACTTTATCGACCTGGCGGACGCTCCCGACACGACCCGCCTGAAACTCATGCACTCGTCCTACTCGCGCCTGCCGTTGATCCGCAATGGCGCGGTGGATGAGCCTCTAGGCTTCGTGCACAAGAAGGAGCTGCTCAAGGAATACCTGGCCGGCAGCGAGCCGAACCTTGCGCACCTGGCACGTCGGGCGATCAACCTGCTGGAGAGTTTCTCGATCCTCAATGCCCTGGAGCAGATGCGCCAGGAGTCGACCCACATCGCCTTCGTAATCAACGAATTCGGCGACTTCATGGGCGTGTTGAGCATGACCGACATTCTTGAGTCCATCGCCGGTGAATTACCGGATGCCAGCGAAATCGAAGGGCCGGATATCGTCGAGGAGGCCGGTGGCTTCCGTGCCAACGGCGCTCTGAACCTTGACCAGGTGCGTCAGCGCACCGGCTTCAAGGCTGTCGCGACCGAGGATTACCAGACACTGGCCGGTTTGGTAATGAGTCTGCTCGACCGCCTGCCGGTGGTGGGCGATAGCCTGGAGCATGCAGGCTGGCGCTTGACGGTGGCTGCGGTGGAGGAGCGGCGGGTGACGCAGGTGGTTTTGCAGCCTTGCGGTCAGCATAACGTTTGAAAATATCTGTCAGCACCTGAGCCTGTTCAGCCTCGGGGCCGAAACCCTTGAAGGTCTCCATCAAGGTGCCATTCAGGAAAATCAGCAATGTCGGGGTACCTGTAACGTTCGGGTGCCTCGGCGTCTCGGCGCAATTGAGCACCAGGCTGACGACTGATGGGTGCTCGCGCGCGATTCGCTCGAACAGGGGGGTGGAGGAGCCGCACGCCGGGCAGTGGTGCGAAATAAATAGCATGAACACCGGCTGCGATGTGTTCAGTGCGCGTCGGTAGTCCTCGGCATTGGCAATGGTCGCAGTCGCAATTCCCATGATGAGCTTCCTTTGAGCAGCGAAGAGGTTTGCCAACGCTAGGTCCAGGGAATGCTGTCGTCTACTGTCAACCTTGACAGGTGCCCGGTAACAGGGCGGTGACGCACTGCAATGGCGCTGTCACCGCCGCGTGGGGCCCTGGGTAGCATTTTGATTGCAGCCGCAGGCGCCCGACGCTTTCTCATACCCTGATTTATCCAACTGATTGTTAACGTTTTTATTGCTCTCATAGGTTTCGGTGGAAACGTATGGCACACTTTCTGCTGTCTATTCCGTTGTTACATACCAAGTTCCGGTATAGCGGAATACACAACCCCTGGAGTGCTTGCCATGCATCACCGACCTTCTGTGTTCAAAGCGTGTGTTTTTTTCTTCGCCGCATCGGCTTCCCTCGCGAGCACCGCGCAGGCGGCTGACAGCAAGCTCGACAGCGTGCTCAAGCGTGGGCATCTGGTCGTGGGTACAGGCAGTACCAATGCGCCGTGGCACTTCCAGGGAGCGGATGGCAAGTTGCAAGGGTTCGATATCGACATCGGTCGCATCGTGGCCAAGGGGTTGTTCAATGACCCGTCCAAAGTCGAGTTTGTGGTGCAGTCGTCCGACGCGCGTATTCCCAACCTGCTGACCGATAAGGTCGACATGAGTTGCCAGTTCATCACCGTCACCGCCAGCCGTGCGCAGCAAGTGGCGTTCACCCTGCCGTACTACCGCGAAGGCGTGGGCCTGCTGCTGCCGAACAACAGCAAGTACAAAGAGATCGAAGACCTGCAGGCGGCGGGTGATGGCGTGACTGTGGCCGTGCTGCAGAACGTGTATGCCGAAGAACTGGTGCACCAGGCGCTGCCCAAGGCCAAGGTCGACCAGTACGACAGCGTCGACCTGATGTACCAGGCCGTGAACTCCGGTCGCGCCGATGCCGCCGCCACCGACCAGTCCTCGGTCAAATACCTGATGGTGCAGAACCCGGGCCGCTACCGTAGCCCGGCCTACGCCTGGAGCCCGCAAACCTATGCGTGTGCTGTCAAACGTGGCGACCAGGACTGGCTGAACTTCGTCAATACCGCCCTGCATGAAGCCATGACCGGCGTGGAATTTCCCACCTACAAGGCGTCTTTCAAACAATGGTTCGGCGTCGATCTGCCGGAACCGGCGATTGGTTTCCCTGTTGAATTCAAGTGATTCGGAATAACCGGGGCGCCGTCAAGGCGCCCATCCAGGTACTGTTGACCATGAATTATCAGTTGAACTTTGCCGCCGTGTGGCGCGATTTCGACACCTTGCTGGCGGGGCTCGGTCTGGGCCTGCAACTGGCTGTGCTGTCGATCGCCATCGGTTGCGTGATCGGCCTGCTGATGGCATTTGCCATGCTGTCCAGGCACCGCGCCTTGCGTGTCTTTGCCTCGGTGTACGTGACGGTGATCCGCAATACGCCGATCCTGGTGCTGATCCTGTTGATCTACTTCGCCTTACCGAGCCTGGGCATCCGGCTGAACAAGATCCCGTCGTTCATCATCACCCTGTCGCTCTACGCCGGTGCCTATCTGACCGAAGTATTCCGCGCCGGGTTGTTGAATATTCCCAAGGGCCTGCGTGAAGCCGGCCTGGCGATTGGCCTTGGCGAGTGGCGTATCCGCGCCTATATCACCGTGCCGGTGATGCTGCGCAACGTGCTGCCCGCGCTGTCGAACAACTTTATCTCGCTGTTCAAGGACACCTCGCTGGCCGCTGCCATCGCGGTACCTGAACTGACGTATTACGCCCGCAAGATCAACGTTGAAAGCTACCGGGTGATCGAAACCTGGCTGGTCACGACCGCGCTCTACGTGGCGGCCTGTTACCTCATTGCCATGCTGCTCCGTTACCTGGAACAGCGTCTGGCGATCCGTCGTTAAAGGAGGGTATGCATGTACGAGTCCCCCAGTTGGCTGCATGAATTGTGGATCGCCCGGGACACCCTCTGGGCGGGGTTTCAGACCAGCATCTATTGCTCGGCGCTGGCGATTGTCTTCGGCACCCTGATCGGTATTTTTGCCGGGCTGGTGCTGACCTACGGCACATTCTGGATGCGTGCGCCGTTTCGGTTGTATGTGGATTTGATCCGGGGTACGCCGGTGTTCGTGCTGGTGCTGGCGTGTTTCTACATGCTGCCGGCGCTTGGTTGGCAGATCACCGCGTTCCAGGCCGGTGCGGTCGGGCTGACGTTGTTTTGCGGCTCCCACGTCTCGGAAATCGTGCGCGGCGCGCTGCAAGCCATTCCCCGTGGGCAGCTCGAAGCGGGCAAGGCGATCGGCCTGACGTTCCCGCAGTCCCTGGCCTACGTGCTGTTGCCCCAGGCGCTGCGCCAGATCCTGCCGACCTGGGTCAATTCCTCCACGGAAATCGTCAAGGCCTCGACCCTGCTCTCGGTGATCGGCGTGGCCGAGTTGCTGCTGAGCACCCAGCAAGTGATCGCACGCACGTTCATGACCCTTGAGTTCTACCTGTTCGCGGGCTTTATGTTCTTTGTCATCAACTACGCCATCGAGTTATTCGGGCGCTACATTGAAAAACGGGTGGCCTTGCCATGAACCAAGCTCAAACCATCGAGCCGCTGTTGAACATTCGCGGTTTGCGTAAACAATACGGCGAAGTCGAAGTGCTCAAAGGCGTCGACCTGTCCATGCAGCGCGGCAACGTCGTGACCTTGATCGGCTCCAGCGGCTCGGGCAAGACCACGTTATTGCGTTGCGTCAACCTGTTGGAAGAGTTCCAGGGTGGCCAGATCACTCTGGACGGCGAGTCCATCGGCTATAGCGACGTCGGCGGCAAGCGCGTGCGCCACCCGGAGCGGGTGATTGCCCAGCACCGTGCAATGACCGGCATGGCATTCCAGCAGTTCAACCTGTTCCCGCATCTGACCGCGTTGCAGAACGTCACCCTGGGCCTGCTCAAGGTCAAGAAAATGGGCAAGGACGAGGCTGTGGCGTTGGCGGAAAAATGGCTGGACCGCGTAGGGTTGCTGGAGCGTCGCAACCACTTCCCCGGCCAGTTATCCGGTGGTCAGCAACAGCGTGTGGCGATTGCCCGCGCCATTGCGATGAACCCCAGCCTGATGCTGTTCGACGAAGTCACCTCGGCCCTCGATCCGGAATTGGTAGGCGAGGTGCTCAGTGTGATCAAGGGCCTGGCGGAGGAGGGCATGACCATGTTGCTGGTCACCCACGAAATGCGTTTTGCCTATGAAGTCTCGGACCAGATCGTATTCATGAACCAGGGGCGCATTGAAGAGCAGGGCTCGTCGAAGGATATATTCGAACGACCACAGTCGCCGCGCCTGGCGGAATTTTTAAAGAACATTCGTTTTTAATCAGGGAGCATAGTTTATGAGCATTACTCGTTACGGCGCCGGCAGCACCGCCGGCGGTGGCCAGCCACGTCCTTTTGCCCGCGCGGTGGAAGCGGACGGCTGGCTCTACGTCTCGGGCCAGGTGCCAGCAGTGGACGGTGAAATCATCACCGGCGGCATCATCGAGCAAACCCGGCAGACTATGCGCAATGTGGTAGCGATCCTCGAAGAAGCCGGCTATGAACTCAAGGACGTGGTCCGCGTGGGCGTGTGGCTGGAAGACCCGCGCGATTTCTGGAGTTTCAACAAGGTGTTCGGCGAATACTTCACCCCCGAGCACGCTCCGGCGCGGGCCTGTGTGCAGGCCAATATGATGGTTGATTGCAAGGTGGAGATCGATTGCGTGGCCTACAAGAAAAAGGGCTAAATTGCCCCACTCTTGAAGCCCACTGAAGCTCAAATGTGGGAGGGGCTTTCCCCTCCCACAGGGTTCACTGTGCAGCACAACCCTTTTACCGGACCGAAAACTGTCATGACCGAAGACACCATCAAACGCCGCGCCAAAGGCCTGGACCGTGCATTCGATATCCTCGATTTTCTCAAGGAGATCGGCCAGCCCCTGCGTCCGAATGATATTGCCAGTGGCATCGGCAGCCCCAAGTCCACCGTCTACGAATTGGTCGCCTCGCTGCTGGAGCGGCGCATCCTGGAAACCGTAGGCAAGGACGGCCACGTGTATTTGGGCCGTCAGCTGTACTTTCTCGGCCAGGCGCACTTGCGTCACTTCGACCTGACCCGCGAGGCCGACCAGGCCTTGCAGGAGATCGTCAGCCAGACCCACGAAACCGCGCAGATGTGCCTGCTCAACGGGCGCAAATACACCGTGGCGCTGATGCGCGAAGGCGAGCGGCATTTCCGTATTTCTTCGGACATCGGCGAAAACGCGCCGATCCCCTGGACCGCCTCCGGGCGCCTGTTGCTGGGGCACTTGAGCGACCAGCAGATCGTCGACCTGATCGACCCCGAGGATTTCATCCTGCCGGACGGCCAGCGCCTGGCGCTGGAGACGTTCCTGGCGCAAATCCGTCAGGCCACCCTCGAAGGGTTCTTCTCCTTCGACAGCGTGGCCGACACCTTCACCCACTGCTTTGCCGCCCCGGTGCGGGACGCGCAGGGCGTCAGCATCGCCACCCTGTGCATCGTCGCGCCACGGGCCGACGCTATCAAAAATTACAACGACTATCGCCGGGTTCTGATTGAAAGCGCCAACAACCTGGCCCGTCGTATTAACGAATAGGAGTTTTCCATGTCTGCCCTCAACGCCGTTGAAAAAGGCGCCGCCGCCGTCGGTGCCCACCTGGTCCGTGACGTCAGCCTGCCGGCCCTGGTGCTGCATCGAGAGGCCCTGGAGCACAACATCCGTTGGATGCAGGATTTTGTCAGCAGCAGCGGCGCCGAACTCGCGCCCCATGGCAAGACCAGCATGATGCCGGCACTGTTCCAGCGTCAGCTCGAGGCGGGCGCCTGGGGCATCACCCTGGCCAACGCGGTGCAGACCCGTGCCGCCTACGCCGGTGGCGTACGCCGGGTGTTGATGGCCAACCAACTGGTCGGCGCGCCGAACATGGCGTTGATCGCCGACCTGTTGGCGGACAAGGATTTCGACTTCCATTGCATGGTCGACCACCCGGACAATGTCGCCGACCTGGGGCTGTTCTTCGCCGCTCGCGGCCTGCGCCTGAACGTGATGATCGAATACGGTGTGGTCGGTGGCCGTTGCGGTTGCCGCAGCGAACGGCAAGTGCGCGACCTCGCCAAAGCCATCAGGGCGCAGCCGGCCCTGGCCCTCACCGGCATTGAAGGTTATGAAGGCGTGATCCATGGCGAGCATGCCATCAGCGGCATCCGCGACTTCGCCGCGAGCCTGGTGCGTTTGGCGGTAGACCTGCAAAACAGCGGTTCTTTCGACTTGCCCAAGCCGATCATCACGGCGTCGGGGTCGGCCTGGTATGACCTGATCGCCGAGTCCTTTGAACAGCAGAACGCCGCCGGCCGCTTCCTCAGTGTGCTGCGCCCCGGCAGCTATGTGGCCCACGACCACGGCATCTACAAAGACGCGCAGTGCTGCGTGCTTGATCGACGCAGTGATCTCAACGAAGGCCTGCGCCCGGCCCTGGAAGTCTGGGCCCATGTGCAATCGTTGCCTGAGCCTGGGTTTGCGGTGATCGCCCTGGGCAAGCGCGACGTGGCCTACGACGCGGGCTTGCCGGTGCCGCTCAAGCGCTACCAGGCGGGCATTGTGCCGGCCGAAGGCGATGATGTCAGCGCCTGCACCGTCACGGCGGTGATGGACCAGCACGCGTTCATGCTCGTGGCGCCAGGGGTTGAACTGCGCATCGGCGACATCATTTCCTTCGGTACTTCCCACCCGTGCCTGACGTTCGATAAGTGGCAGGTCGGGTGCCTGGTGGATTCAGAGTTGCGCGTGATCGAAACCCTGCATACCTGCTTCTAGAAGGCCATCAGCCACACCAGAGATCACAAGCCATGAACACTCCACCCCGCATCGCCCTCATCGGCGAATGCATGATCGAACTGCAACACCGCGCCGACGGCAGCCTGCAGCAAAGCTTCGGTGGCGACACCCTGAACACGGCGGTGTATCTGTGTCGTGAGTTGGGCGATAGCGGCAGCGTCGACTACGTCACAGCCCTGGGCGATGACAGTTTCAGCGACGCCATGTGCCAGCAGTGGGCCGACGAAGGCCTGGGGCTGAGCAGGGTCCAGCGGTTGCCTGGGCGCTTGCCGGGCTTGTATTGCATCCAGACCGATGCCAACGGCGAACGCAAATTCCTCTACTGGCGCAACGAGGCCGCCGTGCGCGACTGCTTCACCACGCCTGCGGCCGAACCGATTCTGGCGGCGTTACCGGGTTACGACGTAGTGTATTTCAGCGGCATTACCCTGGCGGTACTGGGGGAAGTCGGGCGTGAGCGCTTACTGCGCGCGCTGATCGAAGCCCGTCGGCGCGGCGCCAGGGTGGTGTTCGACAATAACTACCGGCCACGCCTCTGGGCCAGCATCGAGGCCGCGCGCGCGGCCTATCGCCAGGTGTTGGCCGAGGTGGATATCGCCTTGCTGACCGAGGACGACGAGCAGGCGCTGTTTGGATATGCCGACAGTGAGCAGGTGTTTGCAGCGTACCCGGCGATTGCCGAAGTGGTGCTCAAGCGTGGCGCGGATGCATGCCTGATCCGTTGCAACGGCGAGCACTGTGCGATGCCGGCGCTGAAGGTGGAGAAGGTGGTGGACACCACGGCGGCGGGGGATTCGTTCAGTGCGGCGTACTTGGCCAGCCGGCTCAAGGGCGGTTCGCCGGAGGAGGCGGCGTTGGCGGGGCATCGGTTGGCGAGTCGGGTGATTCAGGTGCCGGGGGCCTTGATACCGAGGTGAATGGCCGCTTACAGCGGATCGGGAGCAAGTCAAACCCTCAATCGCGGTAAAACACCTGCACCAGGTGATACCCGAACTTGCTCTTGATCGGCCCATGCACCACTTTCACCGGCTTCTTGAAAATCACCGCATCGATCGCCCCGACCATCTGCCCAGGCCGCACTTCACCCAAGTCTCCACCGCGCTTGCCGGACGGGCAGGTGGAATATTTCTTGGCCAGCACATCGAAGGCTTCACCCTTGGCGATGCGCTGCTTGAGCTGTTCGGCTTCTTCGCTGGTTTTCACCAGAATATGACGGGCTTGGGCTTTCATAAGGCTCTACCAGGTGTGCGACGGCGCGCGATTATGCCTGAACTGGATCATCGGCGTTGATCATGCTGCGGATTTTAGTGGCCAGCAGGTCAATCGAAAACGGTTTGGCCACCATGTCCATGCCAGCCTCCAGGAAGCCTTGGCGCTCGGCGGCTGTCTCGGCGTAACCGGTCATGAACAACACCTTGAGATCCGGACGATGCTGGCGGGCGATTTCCGCCAGTTGCCGACCATTCATCCCCGGCAGGCCCACATCGGTCACCAGCAAGTCCACCCGCAGGTCCGACTCCAGCAGTGGCAATGCCGTGCGCGAGTCCGCCGCCTGGTGCGCGGTGTAGCCCAGTTCATCGAGCACATTGACTACCAGCATGCGCACCGCCGGGTCGTCCTCGACCACCACCACGGCTTCACCGGCCAAGGCCACCGGCGCTTCGCCGAGGCTGGCGGGCAAGTTGCTCTCCAGCGCGGTGCCGTGCAGGCGCGGCAGGTACAGGCGCACGCAGGTGCCCTGGCCCGGTTCGCTCTGGATGGTTACGTGGCCGCCGGACTGCTGGGCAAAGCCGTAGATCATCGACAGCCCCAGGCCGGTGCCCTGGCCGATGGGTTTGGTGGTAAAGAACGGGTCGAACGCCTTGGCAAGGATTTTAGGTGCCATGCCGCTGCCGTTGTCGCGCACCCCAAGCATGACGTAGTCACCGGCCTTGACCGGCTCGAGCGTGGTGATATCGGTGCCGTCCAAATAACTGTTGGCGGTTTCGATCAGCAGTTCGCCGCCATCCGGCATGGCATCGCGCGCGTTGATCACCAGGTTGAGCAGGGCGTTTTCCAGTTGGCTGGCATCGGTGTTGACCGGCCAGATGTCTTGGCCCAGTTGCACCTTGAGGTGGATATGCGCGCCTTTGGTGCGCTGGAACAGGTCTTCGAGGGACGCCACCAGTTGGTTCGGATCGAGCGGGCGCAGGTCCAGCGACTGGCGGCGCGAGAACGCCAGCAGGCGGTGGGTAAGGGCGGCGGCGCGATGGGCCGAAGACACGGCGGCATCGGTAAAGCGGCCGATTTCCTCGCTGCGCCCGGCAGCGATATAGCGCTGCATCAGGTCCAGACTGCCGATAATCCCGGTGAGCATGTTGTTAAAGTCGTGGGCGATGCCACCGGTGAGCTGGCCCACCGCCTCCATCTTTTGCGCATGGCGCAGTGCGTCTTCGGCGCGCTCGCGTTCGAACATTTCGTTTTGCAGGCGTTGGTTGGCTTCGGCCAGCGCCTGGGTGCGCTGGGCCACGCGTTCTTCGAGGTTTTCGTTGAGGTTGCGCAAGGCCTGCTCGATGTTCTTGCGCTCGGTGAGGTCCAGCGCGGCGCCCAGGAATCGCGCCGGGCGACCGTGGCGATCCTTGTAGCAACGGCCCCGGGCAAACACCCAGCGCACTTGGCCATCGGCTTGCAGCAGGCGGTATTCCTCGGCGTATTCGGTGCCGTGGGTGATGCAATGCTTGATGCTGCGCGCCACCGTGCCACGGTCTTCGGGGTGGACGCCGTGCAGGTAGTCGCTGATGGGCAGCAGGCTGGCATCGCTGGGGTCGACGCCATGCAGATACGCGAAGTGGGCATCGGCAATAAAGCGGTCTTCGCCGATATCCCAGTCCCAGGTGCCCACCGCGTCGGTCGCCGCCAGTGCAAGTTGCAGGCGTTGTTCGGTGTCGTGCTGGGCCTTGAGGCTGTCTTCGGAACGTTGCTGCAACTCCAGCGCTTTGCTGCGCCGTTCGTTGGTTTCGATGGCGGTGACCAGGATGCCGGCCACATCGCCGCTTTCATCGCGGACCGGGCTGTAGGTCAGGTCGAGCCAGATCTCGGTGTCGCGATGATCGCGTTGCAGCACAAAGCGCTGCTCGCTGAAGGTGCGCGCCTCGCCGCCGAAACCGGCAGCGTAGATCGGCGCGGTGAAGCTCTCCAGCTCCGGCCATGTCTGGTGCGCCGGCTGGCCCATGGCCTCGGGGTGTTTGTTGCCCGCCAGCAAGGCGAAGCCATCGTTGTAGAGTTGGGTGAGTTGGCTGCCCCACAGCAGGAGCATCGGCATCGGCGAATCGATGACGATGTTAATGGCTGTGCGCAGGCTTTGCGGCCAGTCATTGGCCTCACCGAGCGGGCTTTGTGCCCAGTCCAGCCGTGCAATCAACGCAGCGGCTTCGCTACCGGTGGATGTTTCCTTCATAAAAAGCCCTGAGCGTAACGCTTTGAAAAATGACAACACCCATTATCCCGTGAGCCGGGAAAGGGTGACTACCCCCAAAAAATAGCACGCATTGGGGGTTTGTCTTCAACGGTGTGCGTTTGGGCTGAAACCTTTCATCTTTACGCCAGTTCGGGCCGGTTGCGAAACTCCTCCAGCGCGTGCGGGTTGGCCAGGGCGTCGGTGTTCTTCACCGGTTCTCCGTGCACCACGTTGCGCACCGCCAACTCGACGATCTTGCCGCTGAGGGTGCGTGGGATATCCGTGACGGCGAGGATCTTGGCCGGCACATGGCGCGGGGTGGTGTTGGCGCGGATCACCTGGCGGATCTGCTGTTCCAGCGCATCATCCAGCGCGATACCGTCATCGAGGCGCACAAACAGCACCACACGCACGTCGTCCTGCCAGCGCTGGCCGATGGCCAGGCTTTCCAGCACCTGCGGGACTTTTTCCACCTGGCGGTAGATCTCCGCCGTGCCGATGCGCACGCCGCCGGGGTTGAGCACCGCGTCGGAACGTCCGTGGATCAACAGGCTGCCATTGGGGCGTTGCTCGGCGTAGTCGCCCTGGGACCAGACGCCGGGAAACTGGCTGAAATAAGAAGCGCGCAGCTTGTTTCGATCCGGGTCGTTCCACAAACCAATGGGCATGGCCGGGAAGTGCCGGGTGCACACCAGTTCGCCTTTCTCACCGATCAAGGGATGGCCCTGGTCGTCCCACACCTCGATGGCCATCGCCAGGCTTTTGCACTGCATTTCGCCGCGCCGTACCGGCAGCACCGGGTTGCCGATCACAAAACAGGAGACGATATCGGTGCCGCCGGACATCGACGACAGACACAGCTCCCCCTTGATCTCGCGGTACACGTAGTCGTAGCTCTGCGGCGACAGCGGTGAACCGGTGGAAATCAGCGTCTTCAAGCTGCTCAAGTCATGGCTCAGGCGCGGTTGCAGCCCGGCTTTTTCCACGGTGGCGAGGAACTTGGGGCTGGTGCCGAACACGCTGATCCGTTCGGCATCGATCAGGTCGATCAAACGCTCAGGGCCTGGGTGAAACGGCGAACCGTCATACAGCACCGCCGTGGCGCCGATCGCCAACACCGACACCAGCCAGTTCCACATCATCCAGCCACAGGTGGTGTAGTAGAACAGGCAGTCCTCGTGTGACAGGTCGGCGTGCAGGCCGTGTTCCTTGAGGTGCGTGAGCAACACACCACCGGTGCCGTGGATGATGCACTTGGGCACGCCGGTGGTGCCGCTGGAGTAGAGGATGTACAGCGGATGGTCGAACGGCACCGCGACAAATTCCGGCTCGCCGTCGGGTTGGTAAAAGTCATGCCACAGCGCGACGTTCGCCTGGGTGCGGTAGTCCTCGACCCGCGCCTGGGGGCGCGCATAGGGCACCACGATCAATTGCCGCAGGGACGGCAGCCGGTCGAGGATTTGATTGAGCTTGGCGCTCTGGTCGATGGTTTTACCGGCGTAGTGGTAGCCGGCGCAGGTGATCAGCACCTTGGGCTCGATCTGGCCGAAACGGTCGATGACGCCCTGGGTGCCGAACTCCGGCGAGGAACACGACCAGATCGCCCCCAGGCTGGTAGTGGCGAGCATGCCTACCAGGGTTTGCCAGGTATTGGGCATGCACGCCGCCACGCGGTCGCCCTGGGTCACACCGGCTGCGAGCAGGCTTTTTTGCAGGCCGGCGACATGGGCGGCCAGTTCGGCGTAAGTCAGTTGCTCGCGCTGGCCGTCTTCGCTGATGGCGACCACTGCGGGGTGATCGTCGCGACGGCGCAGCAGGTGTTCGGCGAAGTTCAGCGTCGCACCGGGAAACCACTGCGCGCTGGGCATCTCGACGTCTTCGAGCAGCACCGCCCTGGGCGGGCTGCGAAACTGCACGTCGAAGAACGCTACGATGGCGCGCCAAAAGTCGGGACGCTGGTCGATGCTCCACTGGTGCAGGGCGGGGTAGTCATTGAGCTGCACGTTGTGGCGGTCATTGATGAAGCGCCGGAACTGGTCCATTCGGGTGTTGGCGATGCGTTCCGGGGAGGGCTGCCAGAGGATGTCGGACATCAGCAAAGTCTCTTGTTCTTGTAAAAATCTACCTGACAACATAGATCAATGTGTCTGGTCTTATTGGGCCAGCCAGCCGCCATCAATATTCCACGCCGCACCACGCACCTGGGCGCCGGCCTCACTGCACAAAAACAACACCAACTCACCCAATTGCGGCGGCGTCACGAACTCCAGCGATGGCTGCTTCTCGGCCAGTAAATCATGCTGTGCCTGTTGCGGGTCGACGCCCGTGGCGATGCGGTCATCGATCTGTTTCTGTACCAGCGGCGTCAGTACCCAGCCCGGGCAGATCGCATTGCAGGTCACATTGCTGGTAGCCGTCTCCAGGCCCACCACTTTGGTCAGGCCGATCACGCCGTGCTTGGCCGCCACATACGCCGCCTTGCCCACCGAGCCGACCTGGCCATGCACCGAGGCAATATTGACGATACGTCCCCAGCCTTTGGCCTTCATGCCCGGCAGGCTCAAGCGTGTGCTGTGGAACACCGAGGACAGGTTGATCGCGATGATCTGGTCCCAGCGCTCGGCCGGGAAGTCTTCCACCGCCGCCACGTGCTGGATCCCGGCGTTATTGACCAGGATGTCCACACCGCCGAACTCACGTTCGGCGTAGGCGAGCATGTCGGCGATCTGCGCCGGGTCGCTGACGTCCGCCGGGTGATGCCCGACCTTGCCGCCAAACGCCTGCACCTGGGCGATCACTGCACTGGCGTCGCCGAAGCCGTTAAGAATCAGGTTGGCGCCGGCCTTGGCCAGGCTGAGAGCGATGCCCAGGCCGATGCCGCTGGTGGAGCCGGTGACCAGCGCAGTCTTGCCGTTCAATGTCGTCATACAAACCTCACACAATGCCAGTGGCGTAGAAAGTACCGATCACCACGAACACCGCGAGGGTCTTGATGATCGTGATGCCGAAAATGTCCTTGTAGGCTTCGCGGTGGGTCAGCCCGGTGACCGCCAGCAACGTGATCACCGCGCCGTTGTGGGGCAGGGTGTCCATGCCGCCGCTGGCCATGGCCGCGACCCGGTGCAGCACTTCAAGGGGGATATTGGCCGCGTGGGCCGCCGCAATAAAGCTCTCGGACATGGCCGCCAGGGCGATGCTCATGCCGCCCGAAGCGGAACCGGTGATACCTGCCAGCAAGGTCACGGTAATCGCTTCGTTGACCAACGGGTTGGGAATGCCCTTGAGCCAGTCCGCCAGCACCAGAAAACCCGGCAGCGAGGCGATCACCGCGCCAAAGCCGTATTCCGAGGCGGTGTTCATCGCCGCCAGCAGCGCACCGCTGACGGCACTTTTACTGCCCTCGGCCAGCTTGCTTTTGATTGCCGAAAAACCGAACACCAACACCACGATAATCCCCACCAGCAACGCCGCCTGCACCGCCCAGATCGCGGTGAGCTTGGCGATGTCGGTGGTCACCGGGGTGCTCATGCCGGCCAGGCTGAGGCTGTGGGTCTTGCCGTACCACAGCGGGATCCAGTGAGTGAACAACAGGTTCATCACCCCCACCAGAAGCAGCGGCGACAGCGCGACCCACGGGTTGGGCAGGCTCAGGTTCTCGGCGGTTTCCGGCTCGTTGCGCAGCTCGGTGCCGTAACCTTCACCGGCGCGCTGCGCCTTGTTGCGCTGGCGCGACAGGTAGAGCATGCCGGCGCAGAACACGAAAATCGTGCCGATCAAGCCCAGCCATGGCGCCGCCCAGGCGGTGGTGTTGAAGAAGGTGCTGGGGATGATGTTCTGGATCTGCGGCGTGCCGGGCAGGGCATCCATGGTGAACGAAAACGCGCCGAGGGCGATGGTCGCCGGGATCAGGCGCTTGGGGATATTGCTCTGGCGGAACATCTCCGCCGCGAACGGGTACACCGCAAACACCACCACAAACAACGACACGCCGCCGTAGGTGAGCAGGGCGCAGACCAGCACGATCACCAGCATCGCCTGGCGCGTGCCAAGCAAGCGGATCGCGGCCGCGACGATCGAGCGCGAAAACCCCGACAGCTCGATCAATTTGCCGAACACCGCACCGAGCAGGAACACTGGGAAATACAGCTTGATGAAGCCGACCATTTTCTCCATGAACACCCCGGTAAAGGCAGGAGCGACAGCGGACGGGTCGGTGAGCAGCACAGCGCCGAGCGCGGCGATGGGGGCGAACAGGATAACGCTATAGCCACGGTAGGCAGCCAGCATCAGCAGCGCGAGCGCGGCCAGGGCAATGATCACACTCATGGTGTGTCTCCATCGGATTGTTATTGTTGTGGGATAAAGCTTTGGAAGCTAAAGCGAGATCTATGCCACTTATGCAACTTATTGAAATATAAGAGTATTTTTTGATTTTGTTTAAGCGATTTTTACGCTTGTCTCTTTTTTGAGACGTGCATAAATCAAATGTAGGAGGGGGCTTGCTCCCGATAGCGGTGGAACCAGTCAACTACTACAGCGACTGTCACACTGCTATCGGGAGCAAGCCCCCTCCCACAGGGTTTGTCTTTGTATGGAGAATGAAGTCTCTTTATTGAGATTCGCTGATACCCAATGCAACCATTTTTTTGTAAAGGGTCGATCTTCCAAGCCCCAATCGCCTGGCAGCCTCCACCACATTCCCCTCACAGTCCCTGAGCGTCGCGCCAATGATCTGCCGATCAAACCGCTCCCGCGCCGCACCGAAGGTTTCACCCGCGATCGCCATCACTTCACTGCGCTCAACCGGGGTAAATGTGCCAATCGCAGCGCGAATCTGCGCGGCATCCAGCACCAGGTCATCGGTCAACAACGCCGCCCGCTCCAACACATTGCGCAACTCACGAATATTCCCCGGCCAGGCATGTTGCGCCAACAGCGCCAGGGCCTCGCGGTCCAGTTCATGCCGGCTGCGCAGTTCTTCCAGGATCGCCTCGCTCAACGCCGGAATATCCTCCAGCCGCTCCCGCAGCGGCGGCACCTGAATCGGCAGCACGTTGAGCCGGTAATACAGATCCGCGCGAAACTCGCCGCGCTTGATTGCTGCCTCCAGGTCCATGGACGTGGCCGCGATCACCCGCACATCGCTGTGCAGCATTTCGTTGGAACCGACCGGTTCGAATTCCTTTTCCTGCAACACCCGCAGCAGTTTGCTTTGCAGGGCGAGGGGCATATCGCCGATTTCATCGAGGAACAGTGTGCCGCCCTGAGCGATCTGGAACTTGCCGGGGCGGCCCTTGCGGTCGGCGCCGGTAAACGCACCGGGCGCCGTGCCGAAGAACTCGGCTTCCAGCAGGTCTGCCGGGATGGCGGCGCTGTTGATACTGACAAACGCCTTGTGCGCCCGCGTGGAGGCGCCGTGGATGGCCTGGGCGAGCAGCTCCTTGCCGGTGCCGGTTTCCCCCAGCAGCAAGACCGGCGATTCGGCACTCGCACTGCGTCGCGCCCGGCGTTTGACTTCCAGGCTGGCGGCGCTGGTGCCGATAAAGTGCGCGAAGTTGTACTTGCTCTGGCGTGAACGCAGCAGCGAGCGGGTCGAAGCCAGTTCCTGCTGCATGCTCAGGTAGCGTTCGATCAATGGCGACAGGTTGCGCAGTTCGTCGAACAGCGCAAAACCAATCGCCCCGATCACCCCGCCGGCATCGTCGTGGATCGGCAGGCGCATCACCACCAACGGGCCTTTGGGCGTGTCCTGGATATCCAGCAAAATCGGCCGGTCGTTGCGCACCACCTGGCGCAACAGGCTGTTGGAGATCACCTGTTCGCACGGTTGGCCGATGGCCTCTTCGGCGCTTTTGAGGCCGAAGCGCTTTGCGTAGCGCTCGTTCATCCACACGATATTCGCGTCACGGTCGACGATCACCGTGCCTTCGCTGGACTGCTCGATGATCTCGAACAGCGACTGGATGGCCAGGCCCCGAACGTGTTGGTAGTCCGTCAGGCGGGTGTTCATGTCGACAGTCCACACGCAGCGGCCAGCAACTCCTGGGTGTATGGATGCTGCGGCGATTCAAAGACGTCATGGCTCGCGCCGCGCTCCACTACCTTGCCATCCTTGATCACGATCATGTCGTGTGCCATGGCTCGCACCACCGCCAGATCATGGCTGATGAACAGGTAGGTCAGGCCGTACTTTTCCTGCAACTCACGCAGCAACGCCACCACTTGTTTCTGCACGGTCCGGTCGAGGGCGGAGGTGGGTTCGTCCAGTAGCATCAGCGCCGGCTTGAGCACCAGCGCGCGAGCGATGGCGATGCGCTGGCGCTGGCCTCCGGAAAATTCATGGGGGTAGCGATGGCGGCTGGCAGGGTCCAGACCCACATCCTTGAGCACCTGGATCACCTGGGCGTCGCGGTCGGCCAGGCTGCACGGCGCATGCACTTCCAGGCCTTCGCTGATGATCTGCTGCACCGACATGCGCGGGCTGAGGCTGCATAAGGGTCCTGGAACACCACCTGCATCTGCTTGCGCCACGGACGCATCTGTTGGTGGTTGAGCGGGTCGAGGGCTTCACCCTGGAAGCGGATGCTGCCGGTGGAGTCGAGTAAACGCAGGATCGCCTGGCCGAGGGTGGACTTGCCTGAGCCGGACTCGCCGACAATCCCTAGGGTCTTGCCGCGCTGCACGCTGAGGCTGATGCCGTCCACAGCGTGCAAATAAGTCTTGCGCCGAAACAGTCCGCCGCCGAGTGGGAATTGGACGCTCAGGTCGTTCACTTCCAGTACCGTCTCGCGCGGGTCACTGCACAACACATCGCCGGAAGGTTCGGCGTCCAGCAACAGGCGGCTGTAGGGGTGTTGCGGCGCGGTGAACAAGGTTTCGCACTCGGCCTGCTCGACGATTTCGCCGGCGCGCATCACGCACACGCGCTGGGCAATGCTGCGCACCAGGTTGAGGTCATGGCTGATCAGCAGCAGCGACATGCCCAGGCGTTGTTGCAGCGACTTGAGCAGCAGCAGGATCTTGCGCTGCACGGTCACATCCAGCGCGGTGGTGGGCTCGTCGGCGATCAGCAGTTCCGGTTCGCAGGCCAGGGCCATGGCGATCATCACCCGCTGGCGTTGGCCGCCGGACAGTTGGTGCGGATAGGCCTTGAGGCGTTCCTGGGGTTTCTGGATACCCACCAGTTCAAGCAGTTCGAGGATACGCGCCTGCGCCGCCTTGCCGCCCAGGCCTTTGTGCAGCAGCAGGGTTTCGCCGATCTGTTTTTCGATGCTGTGCAGCGGGTTGAGGGAGGTCATCGGCTCCTGGAAGATCATCGCAATACGGTTGCCGCGCAGCTTTTGCAGCGTGGCGGTGGATGCGCCGATCAACGCCTGGCCGCGATACGTGATGGAACCGGTGGTTTCGGTGCCGGCCTCGGGCAGCAGTTGCAGGATCGAATGGGCGGTCACCGATTTGCCCGAACCCGATTCGCCCACCAGCGCCAGGCATTCGCCGGGGCGCACGTCCAGGCACAGGTTGCGCACCACGGTCTGGCCGCTGAAAGCGACATTGAGGTCACGTATTTCGATCAGGTTCATAGGGATTCGCTCATGAACGTGGGTCGAAGGCGTCACGCAACGCCTCGCCGATAAAGACCAGCAGCGACAGGATCAGCGCCAGGGTGAAAAACGCCGTCAAACCCAGCCACGGCGCTTGCAGGTTCTGCTTGCCCTGGGCGATCAACTCGCCCAGCGAGGCGCTGCCGGCGGGCATGCCGAAGCCGAGGAAATCCAGGGCGCTGAGGGTGGAAATCGCCCCGGTCAGGATAAACGGCAGATAGCTCAACGTGGCGGTCATCGCATTGGGCAGGATATGCCGGCGGATGATCTTGCCATCGCCCAGGCCCAGCGCGCGGGCGGCCTTGACGTATTCCAGGTTGCGCCCGCGCAGGAACTCGGCGCGTACCACGTCCACCAGCGCCAGCCAGGAAAACAACGCCATGATCCCCAGCAACCACCAGAAATTCGGCTCGACGAACCCTGAGAGGATGATCAGCAGGTACAGCACCGGCAGGCCGGACCAGACCTCCAGGACACGCTGGCCGATCAAGTCGACCCAGCCGCCGTAGTAACCCTGCAAGGCGCCGGCGGCAATGCCGATGGCGGCGCTGATCGCAGTGAGTGCCAGGGCAAACAGGATCGACACCCGCGCGCCGAAGATCACCCGCGCCAGCACATCGCGCGACTGGTCATCGGTGCCCAGCCAGTTCACCGCCGAGGGTGGGCTGGGGGCAGGGCGGGTCAGTTCGTAGTTGGGCGTGTCGTCACTGAACGGGATCGGTGGGAACAGCATCCAGCCGCCGTCCTGCTTGATCAGCTTTTGCACGTAGTCGCTGCGGTAGTCCGCCTGGAATGGCAATTGCCCGCCAAACTGCTGCTCGGTGTAGCGCTTGAACACCGGGAAATACAGCTCGTTTTTGTAGCTGAGCACCAACGGTTTGTCGTTGGCGATCAACTCGCCGCCGAGGGTCAGGATAAACAGGCCGATAAACAGCCACAGCGACCACCAGCCCCGACGGTTTTTCTTGAACCGCTCGAAACGCCGACGGGCCACGGGAGACAGGTTAAGCATCAGGCGTTCCTCGCGACGAAGTCGATACGCGGGTCCACCAGGGTGTAGCAGAGGTCACCGATCAGTTTTATCAAGAGGCCGAACAGGGTGAAGATAAACAGCGAACCAAACACCACCGGGTAGTCCCGCGACACGGCGGCTTCGTAGCTCATGCGGCCCAGGCCGTCGAGGGAGAAGATCACTTCAATGAGCAAAGAGCCGGCAAAGAACACGCTGATAAACGCCTGTGGAATCCCGGAGATCACCAGCAACATGGCGTTGCGGAACACATGGCCATACAACACCCGTCGTTCGCTCAAGCCTTTGGCGCGCGCGGTGACCACGTACTGGCGGGTGATTTCATTGAGAAAGGAGTTCTTGGTGAGAATGGTCAAGGTGGCGAAGCCGCCGATCACCAATGAGGTCACCGGCAGCACTAGGTGCCAGAAGTAGTCGGCAATCTTGCCCACGGTACTCAGTTCCTCGAAATTTTCCGAGACCAGGCCGCGCACCGGGAACCAGTTCAGCGAAGTGCCGCCGGCGAACACCACGATCAGGAACATCGCAAACAGGAAGGCGGGCATTGCATAGCCGACCACGATGGCGGTGCTGCTCCACACATCAAAGCTGCTGCCGTGGCGCACTGCCTTGCGAATGCCCAGGGGAATCGATACCAAATAGGTGATCAGAGTGGCCCACAGGCCCAGGGAAATAGTGACGGGCATCTTTTCCAGGATCAGGTCGATCACGGTCTTGCCACGAAAAAAACTGTTGCCGAAGTCCAGTTGGGCGTAGCTCTTGAGCATCAGCCACAGGCGTTCCGGCGCGGGTTTGTCGAAACCGTATTGTTTTTCGATGTCCTTGATCAGCTTCGGGTCCAGGCCACGGCTGGCGCGAGAACCGCTGCCGATGCCTTCGCCGGAGGAGCCGCCGACGCCACCGCCGCCAATCCCTTGCAGATGGGCGATGGCCTGCTCCACCGGGCCGCCGGGAGCGGCCTGCACGATCACGAAGTTCACCAGCAGGATGATCACCAGGGTCGGGATGATCAGCAGCAGGCGCCGCACGATATAGGCAAACATCAGCGGGCCCCTCCGCGTTTTTTCAGTTCGGCGTTCATCTGCTCATTGGTCAGCGGCGTGGGGCTGATCTCCCACCAGGTTTCCAGGGCTTCATCGTTTTTGGCCTCGATGGCCGGGCGACCGAAACGGTTCCACCACGCAGCGGAGGTGCCGGGCGGGTAGTAATTGGGGATCCACAGGTAATTCCATTGCAGCACGCGGTCCAGGGCATGGGCATAGGTGAGCATCTGCGCCTGGGTGTCGGCTTTGACCAGGCCCTTGATCAAGCTGTCGACGGCCGGGTCCTTGAGCACCATGTAGTTGTTGGCACCCGGATCGAAGGCTGCGCTTGAACCAAAATAGTTGTACAGCTCCATACCTGGCGAGGTGGTGACCGGAAAACCGGTGACGATCATGTCGTAGTCCCGCGTCATCAAACGGTTGACGTACTGGGAAGAATCGATACGGCGGATGTTCAGGGTGATGCCGATCTGCGCCAGGTTGCGCTTGTATGGCAGCAACAGTCGCTCAAGGCCGGCCTGGGCGTTGAGAAAGGTGAACTCCAGTGGTTCGCCCTCGGCATTGACCAACTTGTCACCGTCCGGTTTCCAGCCGGCGTCTTCCAGCAGCGCCAGGGCTTGCAATTGTTTGTCGCGGATCATGCCGCTGCCATCGGTGACCGGCGCCTTGAACACCTGGGTGAAGACTTCCTCGGGCACTTGCCCGCGCAGCGGTTCGAGAATCGCCAGTTCTTCCTTGGTTGGCAGTTGGCTGGCCGCCAACGGGCTGTTGGAGAAGAAGCTCTGCTGGCGGATGTACATATTGCGCATCATCTGCCGGTTGGCCCATTCGAAGTCCCACAACATTGCCAGAGCCTGGCGTACGCGGCGGTCCTTGAACATCGGCTTCTGCACGTTGAACACATAGCCCTGGGCCGGTTGTGGCATTTGCTTGGCCAAGTGCGCACGTTGCAGGCGGCCGTCGTCGAGGGCCGGTCCGTTGTAGCCGATGGAGTAGCCGGTGGCGGAGAATTCACGGTTGAAATCGTAGGCGCCACCACGCAGTACCTGGCGCGCCACTTCGGTGTCGCCGAAATACTCCAGGCTCAGGTGATCGAAGTTGTACAGGCCACGGCTCACCGGCAGGTCCTTGCCCCACCAGTCCGGGTCGCGGGTAAAGGTGATGGTGCTGCCGGAGTCAATCTTGCTGATCTTGTACGGGCCGCTGCCTAGCGGCGCCTCGTAGCCGCCGCCGTTGGCGAAGTCGCGGGTTTTCCACCAGTGCTCGGGGAACACCGGCAGGGTGGCGATATCCAGGGGCAGGGTGCGGTTTTCGTTGCTGGAAAAATCGAAGCGCACCTGGCGCTCACCTTCCACCTCGACGTGTTTTACGTCGGCAAACAGTGTGCGAAAGCGCAGGCTGCCTTGAGTCATCAACAAATCGAAGCTGTAGCGTACGTCTTCGGCGGTAATCGGCTTGCCGTCGGCGAAACGCGCCTTGGGGTTCAGGTAGAAGCGCAGCGACAGGCCGTCATCGGCGCGTTCCATCTTCTCGGCGACCAGGCCATAGACCGTATAGGGCTCATCCAGGGAGCGCTGGGCCAGGGGCGCGTACAGCCAGCCGTCGACCTGGGTCACGCCGATGCCTTTGTCGATATAGGGCAATACATGGTCGAAGCGGCCGATTTCGATCGCCGAACGCTTCAGGCTGCCGCCCTTGGGGGCGTTGGGGTTGGCGTAGTCGAAATGGCTGAAGCCGGCGGGGTACTTGGCGGGTTCGCCATAAACCGTGAGGTAGGGTTGCGGGGCTGCGATCACAGCGGTGCTGGCCAACAGAATAGCCAATGCAGCACTGAGCAGGGGTGTGGAAAAAGCCAATCGCATTGTCAGCCTTGAATGCCGGGTGAAGAAGGATAGGGATTTGTACGCTAACGGCCGCAGCGTCGCCAGTCATCACATGCACAACGGCCCACCAAAAGGCGGGCGTCGTTTCTCGCATCAGTGCACGTCGGGATCAGTCCTGACGGCTGGTGACTTCCAACAGGTGGTAGCCGAACTGAGTCTTGACCGGACCTTGCACGGTATTGACCGGGGCGCTGAATACGACAGTGTCGAACTCCTTGACCATCTGGCCTGGACCGAACGAACCCAGGTCGCCGCCCTGACGGCTCGATGGGCAGCTGGAATTGGTTTTGGCAACTTCTGCGAAATCAGCGCCGCCTTCGATTTGGGTCTTCAGTTCGTTGCACTTGGCTTCAGTGGAAACGAGGATGTGACGGGCGGTGGCTTTGGCCATGATGAGTAACTCCTTGAATGAAAAGGGTGAGCGTACCGGATTCAGGCGGTTATTTCCTGGCAAAGTTCCCACGGATTGCCTGAGTGGCGCACCTGGCGACTCAACCCAGGACGATATAGTCGTTGCGCTGCAGGATCGGGCGGTGCGGGCCTGGCACCAGGTGCACATAACGACCGTCCACCAGGTCGATGGGCAGGCAGTCGTCGACGTCCATCACCGCGTCCGTATGCGCCTGGGACCAATGCCGCAGCATCTGTTGCTTGCCCTTGCTTTTGGCTTCCTGTTTGTTGCGGGCGACCACCAGTGAATAGTGGTGCGCTTCGCCAAAACTATTGGCTTCATAACCACCGAGGTTGATGAAGTACAGGTGATGCGCATCTGCCTGTGGCGCCAGGTGGCTGAGTTCGACTCTCCAGCCGTCCACGCCGTCGACCGCCATCCACGAATCGATGTGCACGCCCTTGGGGCTGCCGAACCACGCATCGCGCAGTTGCGCATAGGTGGCTTCCAGCGTGTCCGCGGCGGTGAACACCACATCATGGACTTCGATCCTGGCCCTTGGGTGCTTGCCCCCGAGCATCACGACAAACAGCATTGCAGGTCCTTCCTGGCGACTTGGCGGACGCAACCATACTTCGGTTGAACCCTTTTGTCCGGTCAATGCCACACTGTTTAATCCGTGAACTCATCAGGAGGTTGTCATGCGTACCATCGATCTGGCGGGCGTTCCCGTTCCTGTCATCGGCCAGGGCACCTGGCGCATGGGCGAAGACTCGGGCCGGCGCCGGGAGGAAGTCGCTGCGTTGCAACTGGGAATCGACGAAGGCATGACCCTGATCGATACCGCCGAAATGTACGGCGAGGGTGGCGCTGAAGAGGTCGTCGGTGAAGCCATTCGTGGCAAGCGTGACCAGGTGTTCCTGGTGAGCAAGGTGTATCCGCACAATGCCAGCCACAAGGGCGTTCCGCGTGCCTGCGACGCCAGCTTGCGGCGCCTGGGGACCGAGCATATCGATTTGTACCTGCTGCATTGGCGGGGCCAATACCCCCTTGAAGAAACCGTCGAAGCCTTCGAACGCCTGCGCGAGGCCGGCAAGATCGGCCGTTGGGGCGTCTCCAATTTTGACGTGGCCGACCTGCAGGAACTCGCATCTGCGGCCTGCGCCACTAACCAGGTGCTCTACAACATCGAGGAGCGCGGCATCGAATTCGACCTGTTGCCCTGGTGGCAACAGCACCATTTGCCGTTGATGGCGTACTGTCCGATCGCCCAGGGTGGTCAACTGCTTTCCAGCCCGACGCTCAAGCAGATTGCCCAGCGCCACGGGGTTACACCTGCCCAGGTTTCCCTGGCCTGGGTGCTGCGCCAGGACGGGGTGATCGCCATTCCCAAGGCCGTAACGCCTGCGCACGTGCGTCTTAACGCCGCCGCCGCCAACCTGAAACTCGACGAACACGACCTGGACGCCATCGACCGGGTGTTCGGTGCGCCCAAACGCAAGCATCCCCTGGCAATGGTGTAGCGGCTCGACACAAACGCTGCCGTCCCTGGCAGCCGTTTGTGGGGGGGCGGCTTAACCGGCTATCGGGCTGCGCCAGTCATCCGAACCTGAGGTGCCGGACACTTCATGGGTCCACACAATCTTGCGATAGGTGAAGTACACATCCTCCAGGTGGGTGAAGTGGGCGTTGTCCGGGTCCTGGCAGTTGGGCATGCGTGACTGGATATCCACCAGGGTCGCGCCCTCCAGTTCAATGGTGAAGTAATGCTCCTGGGTGCCGGCCGAAGAGGTGCGGAACCATTCCAACCTGCACTTGACCTCTTCGCCGCTGGTCAATGCGCTGAACAGCAACGGTGAGGATTTATCGAAGACCTTGCTGATCATCAACGGCTTGTGAACCCTCTGGCCCGTTGGCTGACCCGACTGCGGGTCACGAGGAATGATGACCTGATGGGAAAAAGCCTGGACCAGAATCTGATCCTCGTGGCCTTCCTGATAAATGTTGCCTACCGAGTCCTGAGTGAACGTGCCTGCCGTAATCAAACCTTGTTTGACACCGGTGATGGAGAGATACGCGGGTGTTGGCATGACGGGTTTCCTTGCCTGATTGAAGAGGTAGTGCCCACCGACCACTGTGCCGGCTGGGCTGAATGCCTATAACAAAAAGCATGCCGGAAAGTGCGAGCGCCAATGAATACGGCAGGTGGCGTTGGAGTGCGCTGTTAGTTTGATAAGTTTGGATGTTTTTTTTAGCGGGATAGCCGGGTTGTATTTGCGCATAAGTGTGCATTTGGTTGCTCAAGGTTATTGCCCGTTAAATCAATGGTTCTCACCTGGTGTTCTGGCTTAGTGTAGGATTTTTACTGTGCAAAATGCTGCGCAGGCAGCGTATTTTCTGGAGTGTAGGAAAGTTCTTAAGTGTCGCTGTGTTGCTTGCCGAATGGTGTGAGGGTGGCTAAGGTTTGCGAACTTCGTGATGCAGTTACTGAAGTTTATATGACGCCATGTTGCGCGGTTTAAAGCGCAATGAAGGTGTCGCTCATGCCTTGATTAGTTGCGTGTGTTGCCAAATGGATTATTCGGAAAAACTCAGCGCTTATTACCTTGAACTTGCAAGGCAGCCGTGTTTGCAAAATGGTTTTTCGGGCAGTGATATGCGCTTTTCAAATGAGTACGAGGCGCTGGAGTCCGAAATGGGCAAGATGCAATCCATTCATTGCGGCCAGCCGGATTGGCAAAAGGTTCTGGAGGTCAGCGAATCTGTGTTGCGCGAGCATTCCAAGGATGTGCGCGTGGCCGTCTGGCTGACCTGGGCGCTGCATCAGCGCGAGTCTTTCCCCGGTTTGCTGGCGGGCCTCGGCGTGCTGTGCCACCTGTGCGAGCATCACTGGCCGGCGGTTTACCCGCAAAAGTTGCGTACGCGTGGCGCAGCCTTTGGCTGGTTGGTCTTGCGCCTGGAAGCGTTGCCCGAACAAAGCCTGTCGACTCCGGACCAGCGGCCTCTGCTACGTGCCCTGCGTGAGCATCTGGCGTGGCTCGATAGGCTTTGGACCGAGTACCTGGGGGATGACGCGCCGCGGTTGCTGCCGATTCGCCGGCAATTGGACCAGCGATCCGAGCGTATCGACTTGGCGAACGCCGCGGCCATGGGGGTGACGGGTGTCATCGCCCAGGTCAAACAGGCTGCGACACAGTTGCTGAAACCGGAGCCGGCGATCGATAACGAAAAAGAGGCCCACCGATTACTGCGCACCTTGCAGGAACAGGCACGCCCTTTGTGCAACTGGTGGTTGCGCCAGAATGCCACCGACCTGCGGGCCTTACGCTTGAACCGGACACTGGCATGGCTGGTTCTGGTCAATTATCCGGATGCCGACAGTGAGCGGGTCACCGCATTGCGCGGCCCAGCGCCCGACAAGCTCAAGCGTTATCAAGAGCGTTTCGCCCAGGGGCATTTTGCCGACTTGATGCTGGAACTCGAAGCCAGCGTCTCAACGGCGATGTTCTGGCTGGACGGCGTTCGTATGGTCTGGCAATGCCTGGAGGCGTTGCAGGCTGACCTGGCCATGACGGAGTTGGAAGTGAGCTTCGCCCTGCTGTTGCAGCGTCTGCCGAATCTGCCTGAGTTTCGCTTTCACGACGGTGCGCCGTTTGCCGACGCCACGACGCGCGACTGGATTGCACAGCACGTTTCCCATCATCTGCAAAAAACCGAGATACCCGGCGTGGCGGCCGCTACCGAACCCTGGGAACTCGCCTTGCAGGACCTGATGCCCAGGCTACGCAAAGACGGACTCAAGCCCGCCATCCATGAACTCAACCAAGGCCTGCATGCGGCCCGCAGCGAGCGCGCCCGCTTCCATTGGCGGCTGGCCCAGGCGCGTGTGTGTGTCCAGGCCGGCAAGCACGAGTTGGCAAAAATCAGCTCGAACATCTGGACCATGAGTTGCAGCGCACGGGCCTGGAACGCTGGGAGCCCGAGCTGGCGCTTCAAGTAACGCGGCTTCTGCACCGCTGCTGCGACCTGTTACCCCAGGATCACGCCGTGCGTGAGCGCAAGGAAGACACCCACCGCAGGCTGTGCCTCTTCGATCTTGAAGCGGTACTTGAATAGGCTTTCGAGCCACTCGAACAAGGAGAAATACCATGGCCAAAGAAGGTTCGGTAGCACCCAAGGAACGCATCAATCTCACTTTCAAACCCGCTATCGGCGATGCCCGGGAAGACGTTGAACTGCCGTTGAAACTGCTGGTGCTGGGGGATTTCATCCAACGCGAGGACCCACGCAAGCTTGAAGACCGTAAGCCCATTGGCATCGACAAAAACACCCTCGATGAAGTGCTGGCCAAGCAGGCGTTGAGCCTCACCCTGAATGTGCCCAACCGTCTGCAGGAATGCGCCGACGTCGAGGAGTTGGGCATTCAGGTTCACATCAATTCGATGAAGGATTTCAACCCGGCACAGCTGGTCGAGCAGATTCCCGAGCTGCAAAAGTTGATGGCGTTGCGTGAGGCGCTGATGGCGCTCAAGGGGCCTCTGGGCAATACGCCGAGCTTTCGCAAGGCCATCGAACAGGCCCTGGCCGACGACGAATCCCGCGCCCGGGTATTGGCCGAGCTCGGGCTGAGCAGCCAAACCGCCTGACATTTTCAGTAAAAGGACACTGACCCATGACCCTGCAACACACCCCCATACCTGTCCAGGCTGCAGACGAATACAGCATCCTCGACAACATCATCGCCCAGACGTTACTGAGTGCGGACGACGAGGCTTATGGCATTGCCAAGCGCGGCGTCTCGGCATTTATCGAAGAACTGATCAAGCCGCATAACAGCGGGGAACCGGTCAAGAAACGCCTGGTTGACCGAATGATTGCCGAGATTGACGAAAAGCTCAGCCGGCAAATCGACGAGATTTTGCATCACCCGGACTTCCAGGCCCTTGAGTCCGCCTGGAAGGGGTTGCAGTTGTTGATCGACCGCACCAACTTTCGGGAAAACATCAAGATCGAACTGCTCAACGTCTCTCGACAAGATTTGCTCGATGACTTCGAAGACTCGCCCGAGGTGACTCAGTCCGGGCTCTACAAGCATGTCTACAGTGCCGAGTACGGTCAGTTCGGTGGCCAGCCGGTGGGCGCGATCATCGCCAACTATTTTCTTTCCCCCAGCGCACCCGATGTGAAGCTGATGCAATACGCTTCCAGCGTGGCCTGCATGGCTCACGCGCCGTTTATCGCCGCAGCCGGGCCGGCATTCTTCGGGCTGGAAAGCTTCACCGGCCTGCCTGACCTCAAGGATCTGCGAGATCATTTCGAGGGACCGCAGTTTGCCAAATGGCAGAGCTTTCGCCAGAGCGAAGACGCGCGCTACATCGGGCTGACCGTACCGCGCTTTTTGCTGCGCACGCCCTATGATCCCCTTGAATGTCCGGTCAAGACCTTTGCCTACCGGGAAAACGTGGTCAACAGCCACGAGCATTACCTGTGGGGCAATACCGCCTACGCCTTTGCCACGCGCTTGACCGACAGCTTTGCGCGGTTTCGCTGGTGCCCGAATATCATTGGCCCCCAAAGCGGCGGTGCCGTGGAAGACTTGCCCCTGCATCACTTCCACAGCATGGGCGAAATCGAAACCAAGATTCCCACCGAGGTTCTGGTTTCCGACCGGCGCGAATACGAACTGGCGCAAGAGGGCTTCATTGCCTTGACCATGCGCAAGGGCAGTGACAATGCCGCGTTTTTCTCCGCCAGCTCCGTGCAGAAACCCAAGCATTTCGGTATCAGTGCCGAGGGCAGGGAGGCCGAGCTCAATTATCGCCTTGGCACCCAGTTGCCCTACATGATGGTGGTCAACCGCCTCGCACATTACCTCAAGGTGCTGCAACGCGAGCAACTGGGCTCATGGAAGGAACGTACCGACCTGGAGCTGGAACTCAACAAGTGGATTCGCCAGTACGTCGCAGACCAGGAAAACCCCAGTGCCGAAGTGCGCGGTCGGCGGCCGCTGCGTGCGGCGCGCATCCTCGTCAGCGAGGTTGAGGGCGAGCCGGGCTGGTATCGCGTCAATCTGAGTGTACGGCCGCATTTCAAGTACATGGGGGCGGACTTCACCCTGTCCCTGGTCGGCAAGCTCGATAAAGAATGAACGGGGGCTTGCGGATGACCCGCTACCAAAGCCTTTTCGAGCGGCTCGAAGGCCCGGCAAAAACCTCCGCGTGTGGCGCGACGTCTGTGGCGGCTCATCTGGGAAAAATGCTCAGCATCCGTGCAGGCAGCGTGCAGACGCTGCCCGACTACGGCTTGCCCGATCTCAATGACATGAACCGCAGCCTGCACGAATCATTGAGCCAGTCGCGGCTGCTGATCGAGCGCTTTATCCGCGCGTACGAACCGCGATTGAAGCACGTTCGGGTGAGGGCATTGCCCCGTGTCCACGATGCCCTGGCCCTCGCGTTTGCCATCGAGGCCACCTTGTGCATCGACGGTGTCACGCAGCCTGTGCTGTTCACTGCGCGCCTGCGTGACGCGGGGCAGGTCGAGGTCTTGCCGGATGTCTCTTAACCCTTACTACCAACGTGAACTCAGCGCGTTGCGACAGCTCGGGCGACGCTTTTCCGAGCGTAATCCAGCGCTCGCGCCGTTTCTTGCGCAAGCCGGCCAGGATCCGGATGTGGAGCGCTTGCTCGAAGGCTTTGCCTTTCTCACCGGTCGCCTGCGTCAGAAGCTGGACGATGAGTTGCCCGAACTGACTCACGCCTTGATGCATTTGCTGTGGCCCAATTATATGCGGCCGATGCCGGCGTTCAGCATCCTGCAGTTTGATTCGTTGAAACACGCAGGTCGCGGCGTCATGGTCGCACGGGACACGCCCATCGAAAGCGCGGCAGTCAATGGTGAGCGCTGCCGCTTTCGAACCTGTTACGCCACACAGGTCTTGCCGCTGCAACTGAGTGCATTGGAATACGCCGTCCAGGGCGAACGCGCGCTGTTGAGTCTGCGTCTGGAAATGAGTGCCGAGGGCAACTTCAGTGAGTGCGCGTTCGATCAATTGCGCCTGCACCTGGCGGGTGATCGCTACATCAGCCAGGGGCTGTACCTGAGCCTGTTGCGCCAACTGGAAGGCATCGTGCTGCTGCCGTTCGACCGCAACGGGCGTGCGGTCAATGATGCGCACGGCCAGACTCTGGCGCTGCGGCTTGGCGCCGACCAGGTGCAGCCGGTGGGGTTTGCCGAGGATCAGGCACTGATTCCCTACCCGCGTAATACCTTTGGTGGGTATCGCCATCTGCAAGAGTACTTTGCCTTCGCGGACAAATACCTGTTTGTCGATGTGCTGGGTCTGGACGTTCTGCAGCGACTGCATCATGAGGTGCTCGGGCAGGTCTGCGGCATGACCTTGTGCTTCGAGCTGCGCACCCCGTGCCAGGACGCCCAGCGCCCGACGTTGGATAACGTGAAGTTGCACTGCACGCCCATCGTCAATCTGTTCAAGCACGATGCGGTGCCGATTCGCCTGGATGGCAAGCAGGATGAATACCTGCTGATTCCGAATGAGTACTCACGGGGAAACGCTTGTGTATTTTCCGTAGACGAGGTTACAGGTTGGCGTCCTGGCGGCCTGGGGCATCAGGTGTACGTGCCGTTTGAATCCTTTGAGCATGACCGTGGTGACGGCGGATCGGCAGGCGCCTCCAGCTACAGCATTCGCCAGCGCACCTCGGCCCATCACGAAGGCCTCGACACCTGGCTGGCCTTTGATGGTGGTCAGGGCCATGGCCAGGAAACGCTGTCGATCGAGCTGACGTGCACGAACCACAACCTGCCTCGGCAACTCCAGGCGGGCGATATCAACCAGCCGTGCGAACACACGCCCCAGGGCTTGTCGTTTCGCAATATCTGCGCGCCGACCGCTAGTTTTGCGCCACCCCTGGATCAGGATTTTCTCTGGCGGCTTATAAGCAACATGTCGCTCAACTACCTGTCGCTGAGCGATATCAACGCGCTGAAGCTGATTCTCGAAACCTACGATCTGCCGCGTTATCACGACCGGCAGGCGCGGAAGGTCAGCCAAAGAAAGCTCGGTGCACTGCAATCGATCAGTCATACAGCCGTCGACCGCCTGCACCGTGGCATGCCCTTTCGAGGCGTGCGGATCGACCTGGCCATCGATGCCCAGGGCTTCCTGGGCCAGGGCGAAGTGTTTGTGTTCGCGTCGGTACTCAATGAGTTCTTTGCGCTGTACGCCAGCCTGAATGCCTACCACGAACTACAAGTCATCAGCACACAAGGAAACGTGTACCTATGGCCACCCCGTATGGGCCTGCAACCCCTGCTTTGACCGACCTGTCTCGCGTCATCCGCGAGTACTCGCTGTTCCAAGCGATTTTGCAAGTGATCGAACGCCTGCGCGATGCCCATCCGTTGCTGGATGACAACGCGCTGTATGACCGGTTGGAGTTTCAAGCCAATCCGGGCCTTGGGTTTCCCGGCCACGACATCGATCGACTGGAGTTTTTTATCGAGCACGGCCAATTGCGTGCTCGCCTGCGCCTGAACGTGCTGGGCCTGTGCGGTGCGGCCTCGCCATTGCCGGCCTTTTATGGCGAGCAGGCGTTTGCCGATGGTGCGCATGGGAACGCGACCCGGGATTTCCTGGACCTGTTTCATCATCGCCTGCAGCGATTGATGTTGCCAATCTGGCGCAAATACCGCTACCGGGCGTGTTTTCAGGCCGGGGCGCGAGATGCGTTTTCCGAGCAGATGTTTGCCCTGATCGGTTTGCGCGGGAAGAAGATCCGTGGTGCTGCGCAATTGGACTGTAAACGGCTATTGCCCTATTTGGGATTGCTTGGCCTGCGGGCGCATTCGGCAGCCTTGATCGAGACCGTGCTGCGGTACTACTTCAAACATAACCGCTTGTTTATCGAGCAATGGGTCGAGCGTTCGGTGGTCATCGCCGACTCACAGCGAAACCGGTTGGGGGAGGCCAATAGCGCGCTGGGCCAGGACCAGGTGTTGGGAAGCCGCGTTGCCGACTGCGGCGGCAAATTCAGGGTGCATCTGGAGGGCCTGGACTGGCAGCGCTTTCACGATTTTTTGCCCACCGGCCCCGACTACCCGCTGCTGTGTTCGTTGGTGCGGCTGACGGTGCGGGACCCCCTGGAATATGACTTGCGGTTGGTCTTGGCCAAAGAGCACGTGCGGCCGCTGCACCTGGGTGAACACAACATCTGCCGACTGGGCTGGACCAGTTGGCTGGCACACGAATGCGCCGACGGCGTGGTCATCGTGGCCGGCGATACGCATTAGGGACAATTGATCATGATGAATGTAGACCTGCAACAACTGATACAGACGTTGACTCCGCGGGCACGTCGAGACCTTGAACGCTCGGCTGAACGTTGCGTGACACGCGGTGGCAGGGAAGTTCTGGTTGAAGACCTTCTACTGGCCCAGATGGAGCATCGTGATGGCCTGTTGGTGCGGGCGCTGGCTGACGCCGGGCTCGAGGTCGGCGAGCTGGAAGCGACACTGCAACCCAAAAGCGAGGCGAGTGCTTCGCGCAATCCGGTGTTCGCCCAGACCCTCGTGCAATGGCTGCAACAGGCGTTGATGGTTGCCCACCTGGAGTTGCGCCAAACCGATGTTGATCACGGTGCGCTGTTACTGGCATTGCTGCGTCACCCGCAGCAGCATGCGGGCAGTGGTTATCAACAGTGGTTAAGTCGCCTCGATGCGCAGCGCGTGCTCGGTTTTGTGCTGAGCCAGGCGACGCAAGCCGCCTCGGCAGCGAGCAGTGAGTCATTGTTGGCGCGGTTTACCCACGACCTCACACATCAGGCGCAAGAAGGGCGTATCGACCCCGTGTTGTGTCGCGATGGCGAGATTGGCCAGTTGATCGACATCCTGATTCGCCGACGCAAAAACAACCCGATCCTGGTTGGCGAAGCTGGAGTGGGCAAAACCGCCGTGGTCGAGGGCCTGGCCCTGCGCATTACCCGGTCGCAGGTGCCGGAGCCTCTTAAGAATGTGCGAGTACTTACCCTCGATATGGGATTGCTGCAAGCCGGCGCCAGTATGAAGGGTGAATTCGAACGGCGCCTAAGGGGTGTAATCGATGAGGTCAATGCCTCACCCCAGCGTGTCATCCTGTTTATCGACGAAGCCCATACCCTGGTGGGGGCGGGGGGCCAGGCGGGAGGCTCCGATGCCGCCAACCTGCTCAAGCCGGCTCTGGCACGCGGCGAGCTACGCACCATCGCCGCCACCACCTGGTCGGAGTACAAAAAGTACTTTGAAAAGGACCCGGCATTGGCGCGGCGTTTCCAGCCTGTGCAGGTGGACGAGCCCAGCGTTGAGCAGGCGGTTTCGATTCTGCGCGGGCTGGTCTCGGTGTACGAATCCAGCCATGGCGTGTACGTGCGCGACGATGCCGTGGTTGCCGCCGCCCATATGAGTGCCCGTTACCTGGCCGGGCGCCAGTTGCCCGACAAGGCAGTGGACGTGCTGGATACCGCCTGCGCTCGCGTACGTATCAATCGCGAAGCCTTGCCCGAAGCCTTGCAGTGCCTGGATCTTGAGCAGACCGAGGGCGTCCGGCGGGCCCAGGCACTGGCCCGTGACCGCGACGCCGGGTTTGCGGTGGATGAACAAGCCCTGCACGCGTTGAATCTGCGCCTGGAGGCTGTCGAGTGCGAGCGCCAACGGCTGATCACGCTGCATGGTGCGCAACCGGTGGTCAATCTTGAGGTGTGTCCGCGCGGGGTGGCCCAGGTCGTCAGCGCCTGGACCGGTATCCCCGTTCAACAGCTGTCCCTTGAACACAATGAAAGGGTACTGGGGTTTGCCGACGCTCTGCGCGCGCGCGTTCTCGGCCAGGAGCAAGCCGTGCAGGCGCTTGATCGCAGTCTGCGCGCCGTGGCTGCCGGACTTCACAAGCCCGATGCCCCCCTCGGCGTATTCCTGCTGGTGGGGCCCAGTGGGGTAGGCAAGACCGAGACAGCCATGGCACTGGGTGACCTGATGTACGGCGGTGAGCGCTTCGTTACCACGCTCAATATGTCTGAGTTTCAGGAAAAGCACTCCCTGTCGCGATTGATCGGTGCCCCACCGGGTTATGTCGGGTATGGCGAAGGCGGCGTGTTGACCGAGGCCGTGCGCCAGCGTCCCTATTCGGTGGTGCTGCTCGACGAAGTCGAAAAAGCCGACCCCGAGGTGCTCAATCTGTTCTATCAGGTCTTCGACAAGGGGCGGGCCAATGACGGTGAAGGGCGGGAAATCGACTTTCGCAACACGCTTATTTTGATGACCTCCAACTTGGGTAGCGATTGCATCGTCGATGTCTGCGCCGGTGGTTCGCGCCCGGATGCGCAGGCGGTGCAGGAAGCGATTCGTCCGCTGCTGCGCGATTATTTCAAGCCGGCGTTGCTGGCGCGTATGTGTGTGGTGCCCTATTACCCGGTGGTGGGCGAAGTGTTGCACGACCTGACGAGGCTCAAGCTGGACCGTCTTGGGCAGCGGTTGCAGTCACGCAACCTGGCCTTCAGTTATAGCGCCGAACTGGTCACGCACATGGCCGAGTGCTGTACCCACAGCGACAGCGGGGCGCGCTACATCGATCACTGGATTGAAGCCCATTTGTTGCCGCAGATCGTCGATCGACTGCTGGGCGCCATGGCCGCCGGTGAAAGCCTGTCACGGGCACATGCCGGCCTGGATGGCAACGGGCAACCGGTTTGTGAGATCAGCCAATGACGCAGAGCCTGTTGACACCCGTGCCTCATTCCCTGGCTTACGCCGAAGCGCTGCTGGCCTGGTTCACTCGCCTGGGCATCGATGGCGACGAGACGAACTTGCCCGACCTGTGTGTGGCGGCGGTCGCACAACTGAGCCAGTGCGAACTCAGCCAGCTGTATTGGCGCGACGAAGCAACAGGTCGGCTCGACTTGATTGCCCAGCATGGGCCCGGCGCATTGCCACTGGGCGAGGTGGCGCGTGGCCCTGACTTTCAACATGAACAGGTGCTGCAATATGTCGTGGATCAGCGTTGCTCCCTGTCGCTCAACGATCCGGCCAACAGCCTGTTCCAGTGCGGGTTCCTGCCGGCAACGGCAACGCCCTGGCGTTCAATATCGTGCATGCCCCTGTTCGATCGGCGCAAAACCGTTGCCGGCGTGCTGCTGTGCGCCAGCCAGCGCACGGCGGTGTCGCAGGACTATTCGCCGTCCTTGAGCCAGCTGGGCAGCTTCACCCTGAGTCAACTGGAACGACTGCAGCGTATGCGTCCTGCCTGCAACGGCGCTGCGGCCAAGCCCTCTGCGTCGATAGCCTGTGCCGCCCATGGGCTGATCGGCAACAGCCCGCGCATGGATGAAACCTGCCGGTTGATCGGCAAGGTTCTAAATACCGCCTACACGGTGTTGCTACGCGGGGAGACCGGAACCGGTAAAGAGGTGGTGGCGCGGGCTATTCACAGCGCAGGGCCACGCAGTGGCAAGGCGTTTGTGGTGCAGAACTGTGCCGCCTTCCCCGAAGGCTGCTGGAAAGTGAATTGTTCGGCTATCGCAAAGGTGCCTTCACCGGTGCGGGGCGTCACCACACGGGGCTGTTTGACGCCGCCCACGGCGGCACGCTGTTGCTGGATGAAATCGGCGATATGCCGCTGTCACTGCAGGCCAAGCTGCTGCGGGTTTTGCAGGAGGGCGAAATTCGTCCACTGGGCGCCAGCACGGCGCACAAGGTCGATGTGCGCATTATCGCGGCGACCCACCGCGACCTCGCCGCGATGGTGGCCGACGGCAGTTTTCGCGAGGACCTTTACTACCGCCTGGCACAGTTTCCCATCGAGCTACCGGCCTTGCGTGAACGGGACGGCGACGTGTTGCTGCTGGCCCGGGATTTTGCGCAAAAGGCCTGTGCAGCGCTGGGCCGCACGCCGGTGGAGTGGTCGAGTTCGGCCCTGGACCAACTGTCGAACCATGCGTTTCCCGGCAATGTCCGTGAGCTCAAATGCCTGGTGGAGCGCGCGGTACTGCTCTGTGATGACGCGGTGATCCTGCCGGCGCACTTGTCCCTGTCGCCAGCACCGAGCGGGGTGCCGGCCGACGCCACGTTGCGCCAGCGCCTGGAGCGGGTGGAGCGGGTTTTCCTGATCGATTGCCTGCACAAAAACCGTGGCAACCGCACCCGCACCGCCCGTGAGCTGGGCGTTGCGCGGCGCACGCTGTTGTACCGCCTTGCACGTTTGAACATCCCCTGTGGCGACGTCCGAGGGGAGGGCTGAATGACGCACCGGCGGGTTCGATACCGCTTCGCTGACCTGACTTTCCTGGGAGATACCTGATGCCTCTGCGTCCATGGCAAGCCGTTGCGCTTGTGTTGTGTTTGTTGGGCGGTTGTAACGCCAATTACGTTTTTGATGACGCTGACTACCGTCCGCTGGGTGACCCCCAGGCGTCCCGTCGCAGCCAATGAACAAGGGAACCCTGTCATGCAATTAGTATTCGAGGTCTGCGATACCGCGAACGGCGAGCCGCCAGCCAGCAAGGTATTTGATGGCGCCGGCGGCGTGATTGGCCGCGGAGCGGGCTGTGACTGGACACTGCCGGATGCCAGCCGCTCGCTCTCCAGCCATCATGGCCTGGTCAGCTACCGGGAGGGTCAGTATTACCTCACAGACATCAGCAGCAACGGTATTGGCGTTTCCGGCGGTACGGAGCGTTTGCTCAAGGGCCGGGCACGCTTGATCGCTGAAGGTGAAATCTATCAACTGGGGCCTGTGGATATTCGCGCGCGGCTGGTGGCGCGCGGGGCAGTGTCTGATAGGCCAATGAGGGTGCGGGCCGATACGATTCCTGATGATGCTTTCCTGGGGTTGGACCCCGTGCATGCGCTCGACCATGAACGGCTGCACGCCGATGCGTCCGAGGACCTCGATGCGTTGCAAACCCTGGCGCAGGTGCCGATCTGCGAACTCGCGCACGGGGCTGTAGAGCAAGATCACCTGATCGTGCCGAGATGGGCCGAGCCCGAGGGCACTGACGCACCCGCTCAACCGCCCACAGTGGCGATCCCGCAAGCCTTCTGGTCGCAGTTCGGCGAGGCCCTGGGCGTACGCGTGGATGCGCTCGATACCCCTGGGCGCGAGGCCCTGGCGCTCAAGGTGGCGGGCCTGTTCAAGCAGACAATTGAAGGCGTGCGGCAGAGCCTGCGAACGCGCGATGAGCTGAACATGGAATTGAACCTGGGCGCTGCCTCCCCCACGCTCGGCCGTCGCAACCCCTTGAGAGAGTGCGCTGACACCCAGGCCGCCCTGACGGTACTGCTGGGCACTGCGGAGCCCGGCCAACTGCCGGCCGAGTTGGCGATCAGCCAGGCCAACCGGGAGATTCAGGCCCATCAACTGGCGTTGGTTGTGGCTTGTCGCGCCAGTTTGCGCGCGGCAGTGGCAGCGTTCGCACCGGGCCATCTGTTGCTGTGTTTCGAACGCGAGGACAGCCCGCCGAGATTCTCCACGGACGGTGCCTATTGGCGGGCTTACCAACGCCATTACCGGCGGATGGTCGACGGGCCTGGCCTGGACGATCACCTGTTGCGCAACGATTTTTCCAAGGCCTACGCAGAGCAGGTACGCCTGGTTTCCACCTTGCATTCGGCTTATCCGGGATGACAGCCATGTATCGAGTCGCCGTTGTATCACTGCTGGTCGCGCTGGGCCTGTTGGCCGGTTGCAGCAGCCTGTCACCATTTTCAACCTTGACCAAACTGGACCTGACATTGACTGCCAGCGAAACCGTGAACCCCGACCTGCACGGGCGTCCCTCTCCCGTGGTTGTGCACCTGATCGAGTTGCGCCACCCCGTGGCATTCGAGAACGCCGATTTCTTCAGCCTCTATGGTCGGGCCGAACAGGTACTGCCCAAGGATTGGGTCGGCAGCGAAGAACTGGAACTGCGCCCAGGTGAACAACTGGCGCTCAAGCTCAGCGTTGAACCGCACAGCCGCTATATCGGCGTGCTGGCAGCCTATCGGGACTTGCCTCATGTGCAGTGGCGGCTGGTGCTGCCACTGACCCGACAGCAACTGACGCGTGCCGACCTGCTATTCGATGAGTCGGGTATCCGCACCACCGACCGTCAAACCCGCAATCGGGAGGATCGAGATGCCGGTTCATAAAGTCGTCTGGCAAGAAGGCATGTTGCTGCGACCCCAGCACCTGCAGCACAACGATCGGTATTACCACCAGCAGCTCAACCGCACACGCTTGCTGGGTAGTGATGGTTGGGGGTTCCTGGGCCTGGACGTCGACATGCAATACCTCAATATGGGCAAGGTGGTAGTCAACCAGGCCAGTGGCGTGTTTCCCGACGGAAGCCTGTTCGAGCTCGACGGCACGATGCCGCCGCTGGTGTTGCAGGTACCGGCCGACGTCGACGGACAAGCCGTGTACCTGGCATTGCCGTTGGCCATCGGCAGTCAGATCGAGGTGCGAACGCCGGCGCAAAACGATGTCCTGTCGCGGTACGTCAGCTGTGAGTCGCAGGTCATTGACTCCAATGCCGGCGTCGACGCCAGCTGTCGGATCAACTGCGCGCGCCCGGATCTGCGTCTGTTGTTGGGCGAGCAACCCGGCGATGCGCTGCATGTGACGCTGCAGGTCGCGCAGGTCCTGAATTCGACCCGCGAGGGGGGCGTGAAGCTGGACGCGGATTTTGTACCGACGTTCATCTACCTGCAACGTTCTGGGTATCTGTCATCGTGCGTCAAGGAAGTGATCAGCCTGCTGGCCAGTCGGGGGGATGCGATTGCTGCGCGTATCGAGGGCGGTGGCGGGGCGGCGGGGGCGCAGGTCGGCGACTTTCTCATGTTGCAAATGATCAATCGTAGCGAATTGATATTGCGTCACTACCTGGACCAGAGCCAGGTGCGGCCGGAGGCGCTGTATCGGGCGTTGCTGTCGATACTGGGCGAGCTGTCCACCTTTGCCATCGAGAATAAACGGGCGCAGGTGGACGTACGCTACCGGCATGGCGATCAGGGCATGAGTTTTCGCGGGTTGATGGAGCGCCTTCGCAGCGTACTGTCGTGTGTACTGGAGCAGCACGCGCTCGAACTGACCTTGCAACCGCGTCAGTACGGGGTCCTGGTCTGCCCGGTGAGTGACCTCAAGTTGCTGGGCGCTGCCACCTTCATTCTCGCAGCGAGCGCCCAGTGCGATTCGGAGGCGCTGCGTCAGCGGCTGCCAGCGCACCTGAAGATCGGTCCTGTGGAGCGTATCCGCGAACTGGTCAACCTGCACCTTGCCGGCATCAAGGTCCGGCCACTGCCGGTGGCGCCGCGACAGATCCCGTTTCATGCCGGCAAGACGTATTTCATGCTTGAACTCAGCACCCGTGACATCACGCAATTGGAGCAATCGGGAGGGTTTGCCTTCCACGCCAGTGGCGAGTTTGTCGAGCTCGAACTCAACTTCTGGGCCATCAGGAACTGAACGCCATGACTATGGACAGTGAATACCCGCTAGACGAAAAAACCGTGCTGCTGGACCGCGAAGGGCAGGGTCCGGTGCAAGGAGCGGTGACGGACTTTGCGTCACCGCCGCGCTTCGAACACCTGGAAGACCGGATGATCTATGCCGCCGGGTTGCCGGCAGGGCAGCACTTCAATATAGGACCGAACAGCCTGGTCGATGCGGCCTGGGACCTGCTGTCACAGGTTGCCCAACTCAGGGCCAGCAGCCGAGAAAACCTGCAGACCCTCAACGACCGGCTGTCTTTGGGCATTACGGCCTTCGAGACGCGAGCCTTGCACCAGGGAGCGGACCAGAGTCAGGTCATGTCGGCGCGTTATGTGCTGTGCAGCGTCATTGACGAAGCGGTGGTCACCACCGCATGGGGTGGTCGCAGCGACTGGTCGAAGACGAGCCTGTTGAGCCGCTTCCACAACGAAACCTTCGGCGGCGAAAAGTGCTTCCAACTGTTGGAGCGTTTATCTCGGGACCCCGTCAAGCACCTGGCGATACTGGAGCTGATGTTCCTGTGCCTGTCGATGGGCTTCGAAGGCAAATACCGCGTCATGGAGAGGGGCGCTGAGCAGTTGGAGGCGGTGCGCGATGGCTTGTATCGACAGATCAGGCACGTTCGCGGGGACCGTCCGCTGGTGCATCGGCCAGCGGTGGCCATTCACCCGGCGGGCGCGCGGTTGCGCGTGATATCCGCCACCTGGATCGCGGTCATCGCGCTCAGCGCGTTGCTGGCGATGTATTCGGGGTATGTGTGGGTGCTGGCCAATGAGCGAAACACCGTACTCCAACTTTTTCAACCTTTGGCGCCGGATCAGACGCGGTCGCCCTTGTAACGCTGGGAGCAATGAATGAACGCATTCTTCAAGGGCGCGGGCACGGCGCTGCGCAAGGTTTGGGTCTGGAGTCTGCTGCTGCTGTTGGCCGGCGCGCTGCTGGTGTGGTTTGTCGGACCGTTGCTGGCGGTGGATGACCATCGTTTCTGGCAAGGTTCGACGGCTCGCCTGCTGACCATCTGCGGGTTGTGCCTGCTTTGGGGGCTGGCGATGGTCGTGGTGGGCGCTCGTCGCTCGGCAAGGCTAGACCCGCCTGAGCACTTGCAGCGCCATCAGCACCAGAGCCTGATCGCTGACGAGCGCAGGCAAGTGCGGGGACGCTTCAAGGCGCTGCAACACGCCCTTAAAACCACTCGAAGCTACGGCGACCACAGCGAACGTTGGCGCGATGACCTGCCCTGGTACCTGTTGATCGGTGCGTCGGGCAGCGGCAAGACCTGCCTGCTGGCAGCCCGCGGACTGCAACGTCCGCTGGATCGGGGCGAGGGCGCCACGGCCTGTTTTGACTGGCATATGGCCGACCAGGCGATACTGCTCGAAAGTGCCGGGCGCTACCTGACCCAACCGGACCCCTCGGTGGATGGGGCAGGATGGTCGGCGTTGCTGGGCCTGCTCAAGGCGCGCAAGAGAACGCGCCCGCTCAACGGCGTCGTGGTGACGCTGGCGGTGGAGACGCTGCTTGGCAGCAACGAGCATGACCTGGACCTGCATGCGCGGCATGTGCGTACCCGCTTGCAGGATATCCAGCAGGCGCTGCATGTGGACGTGCCGGTTTATCTGGTGCTGACCCAGGCCGACCGGTTGCCGGGGTTCGTCGAATTCTTTGATGCGCCACACGCAGATGTCGGCGAAGGTGTATTGGGTGAATGTATCGCGCCAGGCAAGGCCGGCATCGACATTGCCCAGGTGCGAGAAGCGTTCGAGACGTTGCTGCAGCGCCTGGGAGCAGAGCTGATCCCGCGTATGCACCAGGAGCGAAGTCTGGAATGTCGCGGCCGGATGCTGGATTTTCCTCGGCAGGTGGCGAGCATCGGTGAACGTTTGTGCCTGTTTGTGGAGTCTGCATTCTGTGCCCAACGCTTTCAGCGCATTAACGGATTGCGCGGGTTTTACCTGACGTGCGCGGGGGGCGGTGGCAGGCGTGCGCATTTCGTCCAGGCGCTGTTCGACCAAGTGATTTTTGCCGAAGCCGAACTTGCCGGGTTACACACGCCGGAACGCCAGCGTATTCGTCGCCGCCAGCGCTTGCTGGCGCTGGCCGCATCGCTGGTGCTGGCCGGCGCGGGGGTGATATGGACGCACAGCTACAGGGTCAACCACCAGCGCCTGGGCCAACTGGCGGACCTGAGCCTCGCCTCCGTGCCCGGTCAAGCGGATACGGACGATGGCCTGGCGCTGCTGCCGTTGCTGGACAGTCGGCTGGCGGCGACACAGGTGTTTCCCGCGTTGGCGGATGCCCGTTTGTTCGAGCGGGGCGGTTTGTATCAAGGCGAGGCGAGCCGTTCACGGTTGACCAATGCCTATGACGACGCGTTGCGCCAGCGATTATTGCCCTGGGTGACCGCGCTGCTGGAGGAACAGGTGCGCACTCGTCTGGATGAGCGCGAGCAGTTGCTGGAAGCCCTGCGCGCCTACCTGATGCTCAACCTGCCCGAGCGCCGCGATAGCGCGTGGCTGGCGCAGCACTTGGCCGCTTACCTGTCTGTGCGTTATACCGGGGATGCGTCGGCGCAGAAGCGCTTGAACGAACATGTCTCGCGGCTGCTGGCGCAACCCTTTGTGGCGCCCTTGAATGCGCAACGAGTGGCGCAGGCTCGTCAGCAATTGCGTGGCGAGTCGCTGGCGGACGTGGTCTACCGGGTGTTGCGTGAGCAATCGCGCAGTCTGGAACCCTATCGCCTGGCGCAGGGGCGAGGATTCGCCGCTGTCGACCAGGCTATACCCGGTTTCTACACCAAAAGGTATGTGCGGTATTTTGAAAAACAGGGGCCGCGCCTGGTCAATGCCATCGCCCAGGATAATTGGGTGCTGGGCGAGGCCGCCGACCTTAGCGCCCTGGGGCTGCGCCAATTGATGCAAGCGCTGGAGCAGCGCTATTTCACTGACTACGCACACGCCTGGAGCGAAGCCATAGGCCGCATCCGCCCGCAGCCAAGTGAGAACCTGCGCCAGCATGCCGAAGGGATCGCGAGCCTCACGTCAGCACAGTCACCGCTGGTGCAGTTGCTGCAACAGGTGCGCGAAAACACCCGGCTGCCCACGGCAAGCGATCGTTTTGATGCGGTGACCCAACAGGCGGGTGCGCTGGGCACAGCGGCCCAGGAGGTCGCCTCCGCCGTGTTGTTCAACCCGTCGGCGGACCCGGCACCGCCAGACTCCGCTCGACAAGCGCTGCAGCGGCGCTTCGAGCCCTTGCACCTATTACTCGACGCGCAACAGAACCCCGGCGCGGACCTGATGCAGGCCCTGCGGCTACTCGATGAATGGCATCTGCAACTCGCTGCCCTCAACCGCGAGGGCGCGCCGGAGCAGGCGGCCTTCAAGATGGCCAAGCAACGCATGGAAGGGCAACTGCCACTGTTGGGTGATTTGCGCGATGCCGCCGCACGCTTGCCGCTACCCTTCAAGGACTGGTTCGACGGCATTGCCGACGACAGCTGGCGGTTGCTGCTCGACGAGGCCTATCTCCATGTGAACCAGCGTTACCAAAGTGAGGTGTATGGCTTCTACGCCAAGGCTATTGCGCGTCGATATCCGTTCAACGCCCATGCCGGCAGTGACGTCGCCCTTGGCGATTTCCAGGAATTCTTCAAGCCCAGAGGCGGCATGGCGCGATTCCATGATGGTTACCTGCGTCCCTTCGTCAGCGCCGACGGCAACCGTTATCGGCTGCGCGCAATGGACGGTCGCAACCTGCCGTTGTCGCGCTCGCTGCTGGATCAACTGGCGAAAGCCCAACTGATTCGGCAAGGTTTTTTTACGGAAGACCAAGGCGACTGGGCGGTGCGCTTTACGCTGGCGCCCTACAGCCTGGACCAGGCAGTCAGTCGGGCGCTGCTGAGCATCGGCGATCAACAGCTTGAGTACCGGCACGGCCCGATCGTGTCCACAGCATTCCAGTGGCCGGGCGATACGCACAATAACCGCAGTAGCCTGGTATTGGAGCGCGGTGCGCAGCGGCCGTTGGGGATCGAAAAGAGCAACGGGCCCTGGTCGTTGTTCCGGTTCCTGGACTTGCTGCAAAGTGAGCCCGCCAATGGCCGCGACGCACAGCTACTCAAGGCCGATCTCGGCGGTCTGCGCGCCAACTTCATGTTGGTCAGCCAGCGCAATGCGAACCCTTTCCAGATGTCGGCCTGGCGTACGTTCCGTCTGCCGGAGCAGCTGTGACCCAGGCGCAAAACCGCTGGCGCAGCTGCGGGCGTACGCTGCGGGGCAAGGCGCGCGAGCGCAACGAGGATGCGTATCTTGACTGCCCGCAACGCGGCTGTTGGGCGGTTGCCGACGGCATGGGTGGCCACCGGGCCGGGGATCTGGCCAGCCAGTGGGTGGTCAGCGGCCTCGCCGCGTTACCCGACCAGGACGGTTTAGACCGCCGTATGCAAGCGGTGCGGCAGTGTCTGCGAGGGCTCGACAGTCGTTTAGGGCAGGCGGCGATGCACGCCACTGACGGCGCCGGCATCATGGGCAGCACCGTGGTGGTGCTGTTGCTGGAAGGTCAACGTGCCGCCTGCATCTGGGTAGGGGACAGCCGTTGCTATCTGTGGCGTGGGCAGCGCCTGTATCAGCTTTCGAGGGATCATTCCCTGCAGCAGCAATTGATGGACAAGCAGCGATTGAGCCAGCAGCAGGCCTGCGCGCATCCGAATGCCAAGGCCTTGACCCGTGCGATTGGTGGCCGCCAGCCATTGAGTCTGGAGGTGTTGGAATTGACTACCCGACCAGGCGATGTGTTTCTGTTGTGCAGTGATGGCGTGTATCAGGGGCTCAGCCATGACGAGTTGGGGAACGCCTTGAATGCAGGTTCGCCACGGCAGGTGGTGGATCGGTTGTTCACCCAAGTGTTGCGAGGAGCGGCGCGGGATGACCTGACGGCGGTGGTGGTGCGGCCATGAGTGGGATCACTGCGGCATCGAACCTGCTCTCCGGCCGCTACCAGTTGGAACGCGTTTTGGGGACCGGTGGCATGGGCGTGGTCTATCGCGCCCGTGACCTGCTGCACGAGGCTTTCGGTGAGCCCAACGCGTGGGTCGCGGTCAAGCTGTTGGGCGACACGCTCTGCGAGTCTGCCGATGGTCATGTATTGCTCTACAGCGAATTTGCCCTGGCCCGAGGCTTGCGGCATGACCATGTGGTACGGGTGTTCGCCTTCGAAGTCGACACCACCCGCCAGGTTGCGTTTTTTACCATGGAGTTACTGCATGGCATGAGCCTGGACCGGTTGCTGCTGGAGTGCCCCGACGGCTTGCCCTGGCAGGAATTGCAGCCGGTGGCTGTGCAACTGCTGGATGCGCTTGCCTATGTCCACAGGCAAGGCGTGCTGCATGGCGATGTGAAACCTTCGAACATCATGCTGGGCGAGCAGGGCGTGCGTTTGTTCGATTTTGGCCTGGGCCACGCCCAGGCACAGCAGGCGGCCGGGTTGCCGGGTTTGAGTCGTAGTCGCTTGAACGCCTGGACCCCGGCGTACGCCGCACCGGAACTGCTGGCCGGTGGGGGCCTGTCCGCCACCGCCGACCTGTATGGCGCTGCCTGTGTGCTCTATGAACTCGCCCATGGACAGCGTCCCTGTGAGCGCCAGCCCGACAAACCCTTGCCCAGGCCTCGTCAGTTACCCCGGCATTGCTGGCCGGCATTGCACTCGGCATTGGCGATGGACCCTGCGTACCGAAGTATCACGGTTACGCAACTGCGCGACGCGATAGCCGGTCGACGGCGCCGGTGGTTTGTGTAACGTGAGTATCAAACGGTCAATCCGTGAAGTTGGCAGTATTCTGCCCAACTGAGGCCGGCCATTTGCGCCACTTCCTTGTGCACTTCCCGGCGTTTGGCGTCGAACGCTTGCGCGGAGTCCGACGTGAGCTTGAGCGTCAATTCCCACGCAAACAGCCCCTCATGCTCCGCGTGCGCCTCGAACGCCTCATGCAGCCGTTCGGCGCGGTACTCTTCCAGGGTTTCGCCCTTGGCGCGGGCGGCGAGCGGGTTCAGTGTGTTCAGCTCGGCTGCCACCTCGGGGTGCTGCAGCAGGAATCGGTCCAGCGCGAGCTGATGGGTTTCACAGGGTTGGGACAAGCGTTTGCTCCAGATCGAGAGGGGTAGGTGCGAATGGCATTCTAATCCGTTCGCTTGTAGTGATTATGGCCGTCGATTTTGAAAGTGTCTTGGCGAACAAAGCAAGGCACTGCCGGACGTTCAGTTGCACCCAATGGATGAGCGTGCGGCACTGTCGAAACCATTAAGCCGATTCGTACCGGTTGCGCGTCTGTTCGATCTCTTCGACCAACTTGTCGATACCCGCCAGGCGCGCGCGGTTGTCGTGGTCCCAAGGGTGGAAACCCGGCTTGAAGTAGTGCAGCCATGGCCTAAGCATTCGTGGGAAAACGCCCTTGGGACCATAGAGAAACTTCAGCATGCGCCAGAAACCTTTGAGATGGCCGCCCGACTTGCGGTCAGCAACCAACAGGCGCACGTGAAAATCCAGCACCACCAACCAGAAAAATACCGTCGTAGTGAGCATGGCCCCGGTTCGCAGCAGATAGCGCTTGGGGCCGGGCTTGATCACGCGGTTCCACACATCAAACGCCACAGCCTTGTGCTCGGTTTCTTCGAGGGCGTGCCAATACCACATTTGCTGATAACCCTTGAGCGAGTCGCCGAAGCGTGACGGGTCGCTCAGCAGGATCTCGGCCAGCATCGCCGTGTAGTGTTCAAGGGCAATGGTGATCGCCAGATTGAACGACGGTGCGACGTGTTTTTTTTGCAGGTCGAGGATGAATTTCAGTCGGCGATCCAGGGTGTGCGCCGGCAGGCCCGCCGCTTGGAGCAGGTCGTTGTAAGCCACGTGTTCACGGCTGTGCATGGCCTCCTGGCCAATGAAACCCTGGATTTGTTTTTTCAATTGCGGGTCGTCGATGCGCTGGCGATAGTGGCGCACGCTGTCCATGAAGAACAGTTCGCCCTGGGGAAACAGCAGCGACAAAGCGTTGAAAAAATGCGTGATGAACGGGCCCTGTTCGTGCCAGTTGGTGATGCGCTCGGCGGGCAGGGCAAAGCGGATATCGCGACGGATGGGTAGCATGGGGTGTGCTCCTGTTCAGAGGCGGGGCTCGTCGTTGGTTTCGAATACCGGCATGCGGGCTTTGGGGGCCATGCGCTTGCTGGCGAACACCACCAGCGCTTGATAGGCCGACGGCAGACAGCGGGCGAGCAGGTCGAGGAAGTAGGCGTCGCGGCCGATCAGCACGCGGCGTTTATTTTTGCGCACGCCGTGCAGAATCACTTTGGCGGCCTGGTCGGCGTCGGTGATAAACAGCTTTTCGAAATCGGCACGGGCCTGTTGTTCGCTGTGGATCAGGAAACCGGTCATGTTGGCGTCGATCCGGCTGCTACGGCAGATATCGGTGCGAATGCCGCCGGGGTGCACGCAGGTGGCCGAGACGCCGCAGCGTTGCAGGTCGAGCTCCTGGCGCAGCGCCTCGGTGAACCCGCGCACCGCGAACTTGGTGGCGTTGTAGCCGCTCATGCCGGGTTGCGCGAACAGGCCGAACACGCTGGAGGTGTTGATCACATGACCATCGCCGCTGGCCTTCAGGTACGGCAGGAATGCCTTGGTGCCATGCACCACGCCCCAGAAGTTGATGTCGACTATCCACTCCAGGTCGGCGTAGTCCACGGCTTCCACGGTACTGGACAGCGCCACCCCGGCATTGTTGAACACCAGGTTGACCTCGCCATGTTCGGCCATGCAGCGTGCGGCCCACGCGTACATGGCCTGGCGGTCCGACACGTCAAGCACCTGGGTGGTGACCAACACGGGTGACAGGGTTGAAGTCCTGATCAAGTCCAGGGTCTGAGCCAGACCCTGGGCGTTCTTGTCGGCCAATGCCAGGTGGCAACCTTCCCGCGCGAGCGCCAGGGCCAACGCACGACCCATGCCGGATGCGGCGCCGGTAATGGCCGCCACGCGACCGTTGAATGTCTTCATGTCAGGCTCCCTTCTGCACGGAGGTGGGGGGCTGACAGCGGTGGGGTGGCTGGCAGCAGGTCGACCACATAGTCCTTGAGTGCAAATTGGCGGGTGAGTTGTTTGAAGCGCCAGGTCGAACCCGGCCACAGGGTGGTGTTCTTGCCGGTGCGTGGGTCCAGATACCAGCTCTGGCAGCCGCCGGTGTTCCAGATGGTGCGCTTGAGCTTGTCCTGCAGGTGGCGGTTATAGGCGCTTTCCACCGTGGGTTTGACGTCCACCGTGGCGATGCGATGGCGCTGCATCTGCTTGAGCGCGTCGAGGATGTAGGTGACCTGGGCCTCGATCATCAGAATCATCGAGTTGTGCCCCAGGCCGGTGTTGGGCCCGATGATCAGGAACAGGTTGGGATAGCCCGGCACGGTGGTGCCCTTGTAGGCGTGGGCACCCTCGCGCCAGTTGTCCATCAGGTCGACGCCGCCGCGGCCGATGATGCAGTCGCGGGGCAGGGGGGCGGTGGCCTGGAAGCCGGTGCCGAAGATCAGGCAATCGGCGGGGTGCTTGATACCGTCGGCGGTGATCACACCGTCGGCTTCGACACGCAGCACGCGGTCGCTGACCACTTCGACATTACTGCGCGACAACGCCGGGTAGTAGTCGTTGGAGATCAGCACGCGCTTGCAGCCGAGGGTGTAGTCGGGCGTCAGCGTCTTGCGCAGGGAAGGACGTGCCACCTGCTTATGCAGGTGGCGCAGGGCGACTTTCTGCACCATTTTCATCAGCCGTGGGTGCAGTGCAAAGCCCACCACGCGGCCTTCCAGCGCCCAGTAAAAGGCGCTGCGGACCAGGCGTTGGGTAAAGGGCAGGTGCTTGAACAGCCAGCGTTCGATGCTGGAAATTGGCCGGTCGGGCTTGGGCATGATCCACGGCGGCGTGCGTTGGAACAGATCCAGGTGTGCCACCTGCGGTGCGATCCGCGGCACGAACTGAATGGCGCTGGCACCGGTGCCGATCACCGCCACGCGTTTGCCCTTCAGGGCATAGTCGTGGTCCCACTGCTGGGAGTGGAAGGCCTTGCCCTTGAAGCTGGCCAACCCTGGAATATCCGGCAGCGCCGGACGCGACAGGCCGCCCATGCCGGACACCAGTACCCGTGCACTCACCTGGCGACCGTCGCCGAAGCTCAACTGCCAGCGCTGCTGCGACTCATCGAACACCGCACGCTGCAGGCCCATGCCGAAACGCAGGTAGGGCGCCAACCCGAAGCGCGTGGCGCATTGCTCCAGGTAGGCGCGGATTTCCGCCTGCGGTGCGAACTGGCGTGTCCACTCCGGGTTGGGTGCAAAGGAAAACGAATACACATGGGACTGCACGTCGCAGGCGCAGCCGGGGTAGTGGTTATCTCGCCAGGTGCCGCCGAGGCTATCGGCCTGCTCGGCGATAAAAAAGTCGGTGAACCCGGCCTGTTTGAGTTGGATGGCCATGCACAGGCCGGCAAAGCCTGAGCCGATGATGGCGATATCGATCAAATCACTTTGGGCATTCATAGGCTGTCCTTCGTGGGCATCGGATGTGCTCCTGTTTTTGTTTTGTCTTTCGGATAAAACACCATTGCAAAGGAAAATTGAATTAATTATTTTAAAAAAGATTTTAAATAATCTACCTGAAAATATCGCCTACGCTAGGGCCGTATGTCTTCTGGAGGGCTTGTCCGACGGACGAGCACCTCAGGCACGGGTTCGGGGCCAGGGAATGGGCGATGGCCGTGGCCCCGATCAATTCCGGTCGGGTGACCCGCCGCAGGGAAGCAGAGGACCGAGCTATGGCTGTGGAATGGATTGCCGCTGCGGCGGGCGCAAGCGCGCTGTTGTGGGGTTTCAGTACGTGGATGACGCGGCGTATTGAAGCGGCGGTGCCGAGCACCGGGCGCTTTGTCGACGTGGGTGGCGAGCGCTTTCATTATTACGAGGAGGGCGACGGACCGCCGGTGGTCATGATCCACGGGTTGATGGGCAGCAGTCGCAACCTGACCTATGCCTTGTCCGGCCAGTTGCGCGAGCATTTTCGCGTTATCACCCTTGACCGACCGGGGTCAGGTTATTCCACGCGCCACACAGGCACCGCTGCGGACCTGCCGGCCCAGGCGCGGCAAATCGAGGCTCTGATCAGCACGTTGGGCCTGGATAAACCGCTGGTGTTGGGGCATTCCCTGGGTGGGGCGATCGCCCTGGCGTTGGCCCTTGATCATCCCGAGGCGGTGTCCGGTCTGGTCCTGGTGGCCCCGCTGACCCATCCCCAACCCATGTTGCCCGTGGTGTTCTGGTCGCTGGCGGTGAGACCGGCGTGGCTGCGTCGCTGGGTCGCTCACACCTTGACCGTTCCGATAGGTCTGCTGACAAGGCGTTCAGTGGTCAAAGGCGTGTTTGCGCCGGACCCGGCCCCGGACGATTTCGCCACCCGTGGCGGTGGGCTGCTGGGTATGCGTCCCGCCAACTTCTATGCCGCCTCCAGTGAGATAGCGCTGGTCAACGATCACCTGCCACGCCTGGTCGAGCGCTACCCGCAGCTGCGCTTGCCCATCGGTCTGGTGTATGGCGCGCAGGATACGGTGCTGGACTTTCGCCGGCACGGCCAGGCCCTCGCCGACAAAGTCCCGGGCCTCAAGCTGCAACTGGTGCAAGGGCGCGGTCACATGCTGCCCATCACCGCCACGGCGCGTGTCGTTGAAGCGGTTCAACAGGTGGCCAAGCGTGCACGGCCGGTGCAGAACGCTACGATCCTGCACCCGCCTTTTGCCCTCTCGAGCCCATAAACTTGACATTCGTTGCCGGTCGCACGGTCTGAAACACTTGCTCTAGACGGCTGGCTCAGAGGTTGAAAAAGAGACTGCCCGGTCACGTCCGAAAGGGCTCGAAAAAATAGTTGACGACCTAACGGTTCCGCGCTATTTATTTAAAAAAATATTTCAATATTTATTTTGAAATGATTTTTGAAATGCCTAAGAGCGAATAAAAATGAAAAAAACGTCTTTTATCGCATGGTTGATTTTTCGGGGCGTCCAGCGCTCCCTGGACCTGTCTTCCCTGGCCGCTTGCCTTATCCGGAGGCTGCCATGAACCCGACGCTGACAGCACCCACCGTGTGGGCCGACGGCAAGCGTCACCTGTGGTGGCTGGGCATCATGCCGCTGGCCACGCCGCTATTGTCCGGCGCCCTGGCGATCAGCACCGGCATCCAGTCGCTGTGGTGGGTGGGCGTACTGGTGATCTTCGGTCTCATCCCCTTGATCGACGGCCTGCTCGGCGAAGATGTGAGCAACCCGCCCGAATCCGCCGTCAGCCACCTTGAATCCCAACGCTACTACCGCTGGATCGTCTACACCGGCGTGCTGTTGGTCATCTCATCAGTGGTGATCACCGGTTGGCTGGCCGCCGGCGGCATTGAGTGGCTCATCCAGGGCGGGTTGCTGCAGGCCAGCGCCGGCCTCGATCCCTCCCATTGGCTGTCTCATGCGGCCAGTTACATCACCGCCCGCGCTCAACTGCATGGCGCGCCAGGCTGGTTCACCTACCTGGGCATGGCCATGTCAACCGGCGCCGCCACCGGCATCGCCATCAACACCGCCCATGAACTGGGGCACAAACCCAACGCGCTGGAAGTGTTCCTGGCCAAGGTCACCCTGGCCCCGACGTTCTACGGGCATTTCTACACCGAGCACAACCGTGGCCATCACGTACGTGTCGCTACCCCGGAAGATCCGGCCAGTTCGCGCCTGGGTGAGAGTTTCTGGGCGTTCCTGCCGCGCTCGGTGTGGTTCAGCGCACAATCGGCCTGGAACCTGGAGCGCGAACGCCTGCGCAAACTCGGCCTGCCGGCGTGGCACTGGAAGAACGGCGTGCTCAGTGCCTGGATGTACAGCGTGGTGTTGTGGGGCGCGATGATTGCCTGGCTGGGCGCGGCGGTCATTCCGTTTCTGGTCATCCAGGGCATCTACGGGTTCTCGTTGCTGGAAGTGGTTAACTACGTCGAGCACTACGGCCTTAGACGCCAGAAGTTGCCCAACGGTCGTTATGAGCGCTGTTCGCCACGGCACTCCTGGAACAGCAATCGTATTGTCACCAATATCTTTCTGTTCCAGTTGCAACGGCACTCCGATCACCATGCCAACCCGACACGCAGTTATCAGTCGTTGCGCCACTTCGATGAATCGCCGCAACTGCCCTACGGTTACGCAAGCATGATTGTCTGGGCCTATGTGCCGTACTTGTGGCGACGTCGAATGGATCATCGAGTGCTCAATCACTATGCCGGGGATATCACCCTGACCAATCTCCAGCCGTCACAGCGTTTGAAGTATCTGGAGAAGTACAGCAACAGCGCCAAGCCGTTCTAAACGAAGTAACACGTTAGTTGCATACGCGGGGTGTGAATGCCGCGCTGGCTGTTATCGCCCCGAGAAAGTGGTTTGACCCGAACAACAATAATGAATGGGAAGGACATACACCATGCACACACCCGCCAAGTTCACTGCCCATCTCGTGCTGGCCGCACTGGGCCTGGTTGCCTATCACCATGCCCAGGCCGCACGCATCGAACCGGCCGGCAGCGCCTTTACGGCCCAGGGCCCCATCAGTTTTTCCAAGGGCGCGCTGATCAGCGCCGATTGCACCATAAAGATGGCCGGCAAGGTTGCTGCCGACGGCACCTCGGTCAATGTCGATAAAGTCGAGTTCGACGGCGGCCTCAAGTGCAGCCGGGTCGAAGCCATTAACTTGCCGTGGGTACTGGTCGCCAAGGATACGAAAAGCGGCTCCATGTCGAAGATCAGCGTGGATGTTCACGCCTTCGGCCTCGGTGGTAAATGCGGGCCGTCGACGCGATGGTACCTGGGATAACGCCACCGGCAAGTTGGAGGCGGCCAATGTTCCGATTGGCGAAGACTGCAAGATCAAGACGGTGTCGATCAAGATGCCGCCCACTTTTAAAGTTGTCGAATAACGCACGCCACGTGTGCAGCGGTAATTGAATTGAGATTTGGCTGGAAAGGGAAGTTCTGCAGTTTCACCGTGACCTCTCGTTCATGGCCATTACCCCCCGGCGAATGACTCGCCATTACATGTGAGGAAAAACAATGAAAAGCTTTAAAACTCTCGTGTCGTTGACTGCTTTGACGGTTTGCATGGGTGCGGCTTCCATGGCGAACGCGTACAGCATCTCTCCAGTGAATACCAGCTTCACCGCGCCAGGCACGATCTCGGTGAAATCACCTTCTTCCTTCCAGGCCACCGTTAACTGCGGTGCCACCTTTACCGGGAATGTCGATGCGACCGGCGTTGCCAAGATCACTGGCGTGGCGGTCACCGGTGGTGGCCTGTGCGCGCTGCCAAAAATCACCGGTTTGCCATGGACCTTGACCGCCACTGGCGCAGCCGTTGGCTCCGTGACGAACGTCGGTTACACCATTGCCAGCTCGTTTCTGTATCCCGCCTCCAATTGCGGTCCGTCGACCATCGCCGTGGGTTACAGCGGCGGCGTGCTGACCGCGACCAACCAGGCCTTGAGCGGCAGTTGCACCGTGGTGAGCCTGAGCGTTACCCCAAGCCCTGCGCTGACCATCGTTCCTTGATGCATTGACTCTGCAATGGGTTGATCACCGGCAACACAGCAGGCGTCTCGCATGAGGCGCCTGTTTTCAGTCGCTAAATCGATGCGTAATAGGGAAATATGTATGCGTACGTATAGAAAGAGTCTTCTTCTGAGCGTAATGGCAGCTGGGTTGATAGCCCTTTCACCAATGAGCATGGCGTCGGCGTTCATTGAGTCAGGTTCATTCAGCAGTACTGCAGGCACGTTAGTGCTTAAGTCACCGGCCACGCTGCAGGGCAATATGACATGCACGCTCAGTCTGGCGGGAACGGTCAATAGTAGCGGTATAGCGGTCATTACTCAGGTGGTTGGCTCAGGCACTGCTTATTGCCAGGCGCTCACGCCAAAGGGGCTTCCGTGGTCGGTGAGCCTGAATAGCGCGAGCAACGCGTCCGTCACGCAAGTTGGATTAACCCTGCCGCCGCTCATTTTTGGTGTACCGGGGGCTGATTGTGGCCCTTCAACCATTTCGGCCTCTTGGGACAATGCCGCCCATGTGCTGAGTGCCCAAAATCAAATACTAGCCAACCAATGTACCGTGGTGTCTCTAAGTATTAGTTTTCCAACGCTTAATACAAAACCTTGATGCGAAGTACCGATTAAACGAACTACGTATCAACGCGTAGCGCACGCATGCGTTTCAACAGGTTGATTGAGTTTGCAACGCCGGGCCTTGATAAAAATAGGGAGTGCCAAATGAATAATAAAAAACAACAGGTGCAGGTTCTGCTGGGGTTGGTGCTGATGGGGGGCTTGATACAGGCCGCGCCCGTAAATGCCGGTGGTTTTTCTACGCCAACCTACGGTGCCCCCGGTTGGGGACGGGCGTTTGCCGGTGGTTCACTGTTCAAAAACGACCCTAGCTCCGCCTATAACAACCCGGCGGCCATGGCCTTTGTTGAGCACAACGTCGCACAATTCACGGTTGATTACGCGCGCATCAAAATCAAATACAAAGGTGAGGCCAACGATTATCTAGGTAATCCCGTCTCCAATACCCCGATAGGCGCTGATGGTTTCCCGGATCTCTCGGCGACTGCGGTAAACAACAATGAGGGTGGCCAAGGGGGGTTCACTGCCTGGTTACCGACCGGATTCATGGTGATGCCGCTGGGAGATCGATTCGCTTTCGGCTTGAGCCAAGTGGTACCACAGGGCATGCGTACAACCTGGGATCAGGATTCCAAAGTTCGGGATTTTGCCGTGGACACCAAGATCGAAACCGTTGGGCTGACAGGATCCCTGTCATTCAAGGTAAACGACCAGTTTGCTATTGGCGGTGGGGTGATTGTCCAACACAGCAAAGGTTTTGTGAGTCAGAACATTGACTTGTTTGCAGCGGCTTCGAGTTCCCAGGATCCATTTCTGGGTGTTATCGACTTGCCGTCGGGTGTGGGTGGCTCCCTGATACGGGTCAAGGTGGATAACATTTCAGCGGGCTGGTTCACCGGTATTACATGGAAACCCACCGATCAAGACACAGTGGGTCTTAACTACCATGCCAAGATCAAGAACAAGATGACCGGCAAATACAACATTCGCGCAGATGCCTACAACTATGGACTGCTGACGGAGCCTAACCCGTTCGGCGGCGATGGGACGCTGGTGGAAGCTGCTTATCCAGGGTTGAAACTGTTCCCCAATGGTGCGCATGCCAGTACACAGTTGGACATTCCCGCCACCGCGGGCTTTGACTGGGTACACCAGTTCAACGACCGATTTACCCTAGGTGCCAGTGTGGTCTGGACCCAGTGGTCGTCCTTTAAGGACCTGACGCTCAAATCCGGGGACATCACGATTGTCTCCATTCCCTACAACTACAAAGACACATGGATGTATTCAGTCGGCGGCGATTTCCGCGCAACCGATGAGTTGACCCTGCGTGCTGGTGTCGCCATTGATCAGACGCCGACGCGCAACTCGACCCGTGACCCACGTATTCCAGATGGAGATCGTACATTCCTGTCGCTGGGGGCTGGATACGATGTGAAAGCGGTGAAGGGTTTGAGTCTTGATGTTGCTTACTCTCACCAGTTTGTGCAGCAAGTGAAACTGAAAACCCAAAACGTTGATCGTCTCGGAGCAGCCAGCCTGAACGGCAAGGCCGAGTCGTCGGGTGACGTGGTCAGCCTGTCGGCCACCTACGCGTTCTGATCGTAGCTGGGGAGGGCATCAAGCGCATCTTGATGCCTTTACCCGCTGGTACGTGTCGATGGAACCAAGGCTGACCCGTTCAGCCGCTATTTTTTCGCCCAAGCATTAAATAAAAATTTCAAAACAAAATTTGAATTTGCGTTACGCAGTTTGTAGTGTGGTTTACGGCACCGTTCACCACGAGCGTTCCGCGTATTGGCCGGACACTGAATCGAATAGAGGTATCCCCATGATTATCTGGTTATTGGTGGGCTTTGCAGCAGCGATTGCCCTGGCGTATCGACAGGCGCGCGCGGCGCTGTGGCTGGGCGTCGGCCTGGTCTGGCTGGCAATCGGTTATCTGTTCAACGTGGTCGCGGGTGTCGGCACCGCCGTTGCGGCCGTGCTGGTAGTCGTGCCCGCCGTGTTGATGACAATCAAACCCCTGCGCCGCGCCCTGTTGACCAACAAGGCTTTGGGGCTGTTTCGTACGATCATGCCGGCAATGTCCGAGACGGAACGTGCGGCCATCGAGTCCGGCACCGTGTGGTGGGATGCCGAGTTGTTCAGCGGCAAGCCCGACTGGCAGCGCCTGCTGCGCGCCGCGCCGGCGAGCCTGAGCGCCGAGGAACAAGCGTTCCTCGACAATGAAGTGGAAACCCTGTGCGACATCGCCAACGACTGGGAAACGACCCAGGTCTGGCAGGACATGTCTCCCGAGGCCTGGCAGTACACCAAGGACGCAGGCTTGCTGGGCATGATCATTCCCAAGCAGTACGGCGGCAAAGGCTTTTCCCACTATGCGCATTCGCAGGTGGTGATGAAGCTGTCGACGCGCTGCTCGGCGGCGGCGATTTCGGTGATGGTGCCCAACTCCCTGGGCCCGGCCGAATTGCTGCTGCATTACGGCACCGATGCCCAGCGCAACTACTACCTGCCGCGCCTGGCCCGTGGCGAAGATATTCCATGTTTTGCCCTGACCAGCCCATATGCCGGCTCGGACGCCGGGGCGATTCCCGACCTGGGCATTGTGTGTAAAGGCACCCACGAGGGTGAGGAGGTCTTGGGTTTTCGTGTGACCTGGGACAAGCGCTACATCACCCTGGGGCCCATCGCGACCGTGCTCGGCCTGGCGTTTCGCGCCGAAGACCCGGACGGTTTGCTCGGCGCGCCAGGCTCGCTGGGTATTACCTGCGCCTTGATCCCAACGTCCCATCCCGGTGTGAACAGCGGCCGCCGCCACTGGCCACTCAACGCGGTGTTCCAGAACGGCCCGACCACCGGCAAGGACGTGTTTATCCCTCTGGAGTGGGTGATCGGCGGCCGCGAACAAGTCGGCAACGGGTGGCGCATGCTGATGGAATGCCTGGCCGCCGGTCGCGCGATCTCCCTGCCGTCGCCAACGTCGGCCTGGGCAAAGTCGCAGTACGCGGCACCAGCGCTTATGCGGCGATGCGCAAGCAGTTCGGCCTGCCCATCGGCAAGTTCGAAGGGGTGCAGGCGCCGCTGGCGCGCATGGCCGGGCACTTGTATGCGTGCGACGCGGTGCGCAAGGTCTCGGTGGCCTCCCTGGATGCCGGTGAAAAACCGTCGGTGATCTCGGCGATTGCCAAGTACCACGTCACCGAGCGCGCGCGGATCATCGTCAATGACGGCATGGACATCGTGGCCGGCAAAGGCATCTGCATGGGCCCGAACAACTTCCTGGCCCGTGCCTACCAACAAAGCCCCATCGCCATTACGGTGGAGGGCGCGAACATCATGACCCGTTGCCTGATCATCTTTGGCCAGGGCCTGATTCGCTGCCATCCCTATGTGTTCCGCGAAATGGAAGCGGCGCGCAACCTGGACCGACGCAGGGCGCTGGAAGACTTCGACAGCGCAATGTTCGGCCATGTGAGCTTTGTGCTGGCCAACACCGTACGGGCAGTGGTGCACGCGCTGACCGGTGGGCGGCTGATTTCCGTCCCGGCCAAGACCGACCCGGCGCTGGCGTCCTACTACCGCCAGGCCAATCGGCTGTCGGTGGTGCTGGCGCTGCTTTCGGATATTTCCATGGGCGTGCTGGGTGCGGCCCTCAAGCGCAAGGAGAGTATCACCGGGCGCCTGGGCGATATGCTGTCGCAGTTGTACATCCTGTCCTGCGTGCTCAAGCGCTTCGAGGATGACGGCCGGCCCCAGGCCGACCTGCCGCTGGTGCACTGGTCGGCGCAGGATGCTTTGCTGCGCGCCCATGAAGCCCTCGCCGAAGTGCTCGATAACTATCCCTCCAAAGCTGCAGCCGGCGCGGTGCGCGGCCTGACCTTTCCGTTCGGCATCCCGCTGCGCAAACCCTCGGATCATTTGCTGGCACAGGTGGCCGAGGTGGTGCAGACACCCGGCGAAACCCGCGACCGGTTGCTGGCCGATTCTTACATCCCACGTCCGGAAATCGACAAATTGGCTTACGGCGAGCTGGGTTTCCGTCTGTTGCCGCAAGTCGAGTTGATCGACGCCCGGCTCAAGCCCGCTATCAAGCAGGGCCTGATCGATCCGTTGCCGATCTCCACCAGCGCGTTTACCGCCTGGCGTGTCAAGGCACGGGCGCTGGATCTGATCAGCAATGAAGACGAAGCATTGCTCGCGCGCTACGTGGAATACGCCGATCACGCGATCCAGGTGGACGACTTTGCGCAGGACTTTGGCTTGCTGGAGGCATTGCAGCAGCGCAAGCAGGCATTGGAACCGGTCGCCAAGCGGCGTACGAGCCAGGGCGAAAACGCCTCAGTAAATTAGATCGGGAACGCGGTCAGTGTGGGAGGGAGCAAGCCCCTCCCACAGGGGGCCGGTTTACAAGGCAGGATTTGTGTTATGAGTGACAGCTACCTTTCATTCGTCAATTCCCCCTGGGGCCGTCGCCTGGCCCAGGCCGTCGGCTTGCCGCAACCCTTGCCGCTGCAACGCCATCGCAGCGGCCAGCAAGCGTTGGCCAACCCGGTGATCATCGCCGGGGCAGGGCGCCTGACCGGCGAGGTGCGGCGCATCTTCAGCGCCACCGACACCGTCGTCGCCACCCCGGCGACGCTGCAGGCACCTTCGACGGTCAAGGTGCAGGGCGCGGTGTTCGATGCCACGGGCGTCAGCGACGCGCAACAGCTGGACGCGCTGTATGTATTCTTTCACGCCAACGCCAAGCGCCTCGGTCAGCATGCGCGCGTGGTAGTACTCGGCACCGCGCCGGAACACTGCCGGGACGTGCCGCAGGCCATCGCCCAACGCGCCCTGGAAGGCCTGGTGCGTTCGCTGGCCAAGGAACTGCGCCGAGCGATCACCGTGCAACTGCTCTACGTGGCACCGGGTGCCGAAGACGCGTTGGACAGCAGCCTGCGTTTCTTCCTGTCGCGCCGCTCGGCCTATGTGTCAGGGCAAGTGGTGCGCCTGGACAAAACCGTGGACGGCCACACCGCCGTCAATTGGGACGCCCCCTTCGCCGGTCGACGTGCATTGGTCACCGGTGCATCCCGTGGCATTGGTTTGGCCATCGCCCAGGTATTGGCGCGCGACGGTGCCCATGTGGTGTGCGTGGATGTGCCCCAGGCCCAGGATGCGCTGCAACAGGCCGCCGCGAGCGTCGGCGGCTCGGCGTTGCCGCTGGACATCACCGCGCCCGATGCCGCTGCATTGCTGCTGGCCCATGTCGGCCACTACGGCGCGTTCGATGTGGTGGTGCACAACGCCGGTATCACCCGTGACAAGACCATCGCCAAAATGCCCGAAGCCGCCTGGCGCAGTGTGCTGGCGGTCAACCTGCAAGCGCCGTTGCAGCTGAGCCATGCACTGCTGGAAAATCTGGGCGTGAACCCCGGCGGGCGGATTGTGTGCGTATCGTCGATTTCCGCCATCGCCGGCAACCTTGGGCAAAGCAACTACGCCACTTCCAAGGCAGGGGTGATCGGCCTGGTGCAGGCATTGGCCCCGCGTGCGGCGGCGCAACAGGTAACGGTGAATGCCGTGGCGCCGGGATTTATCGAGACCCAGATGACCGCGAAGATCCCGCTGATGATTCGCGAAGCGGGGCGGCGCATGAACTCGATGAGTCAGGGCGGCCAGCCCATCGATGTGGCCGAGACCATCGCCTGGCTGGCCCACCCGGCGTCGGGCGGGCTCAATGGCCAGGTCGTGCGCGTATGCGGCCAAAGTCTGCTGGGAGCCTGACGCCATGGACTATGTGACGCAGATCATCGATCCGCCGCCCTCACGCACGCGCCTGCTGCTGGACGGCTTGCGCGCGCTGCGCAAACCCACGCTCGACGGCGCGCCGACGCTGCCCAGGGAGCGCCTGGTGCGCTCGGCGGTGGAACTGTCCGCTGCCGACATCGCCGCGTATGGCCGGGCCTGCGGTTTCCGGCGCGAACAGGGCGTGCCGCTGTCGTATCCCCACGTGCTGGCGTTCCCGTTGCACCTGATGCTGCTGACGCGGCCGAGTTTTCCGTACCCGGCCAGCGGCATGGTGCACCTGGCCAACCGTATTCGGCAGTACCAGCGCTTGCACGAGGGCCAGGCGCTGCGCCTGGAGGTGTATTGCGAACGCTGGGTCGCCCATCCCAAGGGCCAGGCGCTGAGCATTGCCACGCGGGCTTATGGCGCGGGCACGCTGGTGTGGGAAAGCGACAGCCTTTACCTGCGTCGGGATGTCAAAAACCCGGTCGGCGAGCCTTGGGCCGCGGGGTTGCCGTTGCAGGAAGAGGGCCTGATACGTACCCAACGCTGGATGTTGCCGGCCGATCTGGGCCGACGGTTTGCCAAGGTTTCCGGGGATTTCAACCCGATTCACACCTCAGCGATCGGCGCGAAGATCTTTGGTTTTCGCCGCGCCATCGCCCACGGCATGTGGACCCTGGGTCGCGCGCTTGCCGCCCGGCAACCGCCGGGCGGTTTGGACCAGGCCGAGGCCCATTGCGACTTCAAGTTGCCGATCTTCCTGCCTGGCCAGGTCGCGCTGTGGAGTCACCCGATGCCCGGGCCGCGCCGTGAGTTCGAAGTGCGTAATTTTGCCGGCGACAAACCCCATATGCGCGGGCTGTTCATTTGGAAAGAGAGCGTTAAATGAGTGACTACAGTTTCAACCCTGCCGCCACCCGCCGTGTGGCGATCATTGGCGGCAACCGCATTCCCTTTGCACGCTCCAATACCGTCTACGCCCACGACAGCAATCAGGACCTGCTGGTGGCCGCGCTGCAGGGCCTGGTGGACCGCTACAACCTGCATGGCCAGCGTCTGGGCGAGTTCGCCGCCGGCGCGGTGATCAAGCATTCGCGGGACTTCAACCTGGCGCGCGAATCGCTGCTGTCGACCACCCTGTCTCCCGAAACCCCGGCCTACGATGTGCAACAGGCCTGCGGCACAGGCCTGGAAGCCGCGTTGCTGGTGGCGAATAAAATCGCCCTCGGCCAGATTGAAGTGGGCATCGCCGGCGGCGCTGACACCACTTCCGATGCGCCCATCGGCATCAACGAATCCCTGCGCCACACCTTGCTCGCGGCCAACCGCGCCCAGAGCCTGGGGGACAAAGTGAAGCGCTTGCTCAAGGTGCGCCCGTCAATGTTCTTCAAGCCGCTGCTGCCGCGCAATGGCGAGCCGCGCACCGGTTTGTCGATGGGCGAGCACTGCGAAGCCATGGCCCAGCGCTGGCAGATCAAGCGCCTGGCCCAGGATGAACTGACCCTCGTCAGCCACCAGCGCCTGGAGGCGGCCTACCAACGCGGTTTTTTCGATGACCTGATCAGCCCCCATCGCGGCCTGGCCCGTGACAACAACCTGCGCGCCGATGCCAGCCTGGAAAAACTCGCCGGTTTGTCACCCGCCTACGACCGGCGCAACGGCACCCTGACGGCGGGCAATTCCACGCCGCTTACCGACGGCGCCTCGGTGGTGCTGCTGGCCAGTGAGGAATGGGCCGCCGCCAATGGCTGGCCGGTGCTGGCCTACCTGCGTACAGGCGAGACGGCGGCGGTGAATTTTGTCGACGGCAGCGAAGGCCTGCTGATGGCCCCGACCCACGCCGTGCCGCGCATGCTCAAGCGCGAGGGCCTGAGCTTTGCCGACTTCGATTTCTTCGAGATACATGAGGCTTTCGCCGCCCAGGTGCTGTGCACCCTCAAAGCCTGGGAAGACCCCGATTACTGCCGCGAACGCCTGGGCCTGGACGCGCCGCTGGGCGCCATCGACCGGGCCAAAATGAACGTCAACGGCGGTTCGCTCGGCTGCGGCCATCCGTTCGCCGCCACCGGTGGCCGGCAATTGGCGGCGCTGGCCAAGACCATTGCTGAAAACGGCGGTGGTCGCGGGTTGATCTCGATCTGCGCGGCGGGCGGGCTGGGCATTACCGCCATCGTCGAAAAATAGCGCCAACCAAAACAACAACAAGGAGACTGCCATGAACGCCATCAGCCTGGAACACACCGAACGGGTGTGGTTGAACGCTTACCTGCCCGGCGTCCCGGCAGACATCGATGCCGCTATCGAGAATTACCCGTCGTTGCGCGAAGTGTTCCTGGAACACCTGGAGAAATTCCGCGAGCGTGTAGCCTACGTCAGCATCGGCACCGAAATGACCTACGCCGACTGGCAGGTACAGGGCATCGCGTTCGCCGCTTGGTTGCAGGGCCAGGGCGTGAAGCCAGGCGACCGCGTGGCGCTGATGATGCCCAATTGCTTGCAGTATCCGATCTGCCTGCTCGGCACGATCCTGGTGGGGGCCGTGGTGGTCAACGTCAACCCGTTGTACACCGCCCATGAACTCAAGCACTTGCTCAAGGACAGCGGCGCCGAAACGGTAGTGATCTTCGAGAACTTCGCCCATACCCTTGAAAAAGTCATCGTCGGCAGCAGCGTCAAGCGCGTGGTGGTGGCGGCCATCGGCGATTTGCTCGGCAGCTTCAAGGGCGCCGCGATGAACATCATCCTGCGTCGCGTGCAAAAGCAGGTGCCGGCGTTCAACCTGCCGGGATCGGTGCGTTTCAACCAGACCTTGAAACACGGACGGGCGCTGAGCCACGTGCCGGTGAGCCTGGCCCTCGATGACCTGGCGTTCCTGCAATACACCGGCGGCACCACGGGCGATGCCAAGGGCGTGATGCTCAGCCACCGCAATATCATCGCCAACTTGCTGCAAGCCAAGGCCTGGGTCGGTGATCAGTTGAACCAGGACAAACAGGAAACCAACGTTACCTTGCTGCCGCTGTACCACATCTTCTCGCTGACCGTGAATTGCCTGATGTTCATGTGCCTGGGCGGGCGCAACATCCTGATCGCCAACCCGCGGGACGTGAAGCGGGTGCAGATGATCCTGCGCAAGGAGCGCTTCAATGGCATCGCGGGGGTCAACACGCTGTTCAACGGGTTGCTGGAAAACGCGGCGTTCCGCGCACGGGACTTTTCCGACCTGCGCCTGGTGATCGCCGGCGGCATGGCCACGCACACGGCGGTGGCCAAACGCTGGAAGGAAGTCACTGGGCTGCCGATTATCGAAGGTTATGGCCTCACCGAGTGCTCGCCGGTGGTGAGCATCAGCCCCATCGATATTTCACGCATGCGCGAGATGGACTTCACCGGCAGCATCGGCGTGCCGCTGCCGTCGACCTGGGTGCGCTTTATGCGCGAAGACGGCGAACTGGCCGATATCGGCGAGCAGGGCGAACTGCAAGTGCGCGGCCCGCAAGTCATGCAAGGCTACTGGCAACGCCCGGAAGCGACCGCCGAAGTGCTGGATGCCGAGGGGTGGTTGTCCACCGGCGACATTGGCGTAATGGACGAACGCGGGTACATCCGCCTGGTGGACCGCAAGAAAGACATGATCCTCGTCTCGGGTTTCAACGTGTACCCCAATGAAATCGAAGACGTGGTGGCGCTGCACCCCGGCGTGGGTGAAGTGGCGGCGATTGGCGTCGAGGATGGGGTGAGCGGGGAGAAGGTCAAGATCATCGTCGTGCGCAAGGACCCGAACCTGACCCAGGAGCAGATCCTCGCCCACTGCCGGGAATACCTCACCGGCTACAAGGTGCCCAGGTATGTGGAGTTTCGCAGCACTGAGCTGCCGAAAACGACAGTGGGTAAAGTGCTGCGCCGCGCCTTGCGCTGATTTAAAGGTATGTCGGTGATCCAATGTGG
>NZ_JAFHKI010000006.1 GCF_016937615.1 Pseudomonas lactucae
CCCTAAACTTGGCTCAGCAATCGTTGGTTATTCTTTGATTTCTCGCGGAGTAACTTGTGATGCTGATAATCTTGTTGACTATCAGTCTGACTCCACAAGCACCCACACGAATTGCTTGATTCAGTTGTTAAAGAGCGGTTGGTTAAGATGTTTCGTCTCAACCGAGGCGCGCATTCTACAGCAGCCTCATTTGCTGTCAAGTGGTTATTTTCAGAAGCTTTCGAAGATTTCTTCAACAACTTCAACCACTTGCGCTTTCGATCTCTCGTCAGCGGGAGGCGAATTCTACAGCGTTACACGCCGCTGTCAACACCTCTTTTTCAACTTCCTTTTGGCTTCGATGAACTGAGCAACTTGCTGTCGAAAACTACTTAACTCATTGTTTACCAAGGAGTTTTCCGTTTCGACTGCGCCGGAAGTGGGGCGAATTATAGGCTTCCAGAATCTGTGGTCAAGCGTTAATTACGCTTTTGTTGCGGAAGGCGCTTTTTTCGTAATGAGACGAGGAATTCGGCGCATCAAGGACGGTATACGCAGCACCAGCAGCAGCGCACCTATAGAAGCATAGATAGCCCACTCCTTCAGATCAGCCCGCACAATCCACAGCATGTGCAGCAACCCAAGCCCCAGAATCACATAGACCAGGCGATGCAACTTCTTCCATCGACTGCCCAGCCGTCGCTGGCTATAACGGTTAGACGTGACGGCCAACACCAATAACGACAAGAAACCCAATGCACCCACAATAATGTAGGGCCGCTTGCGCAGCTCCACGCCCAACTGCGACCAATCAAGCCCCAGGACGAATACGCAATAGGCCGCCAAGTGCAGCACCACATAGGCAAAGCACCACAAGCCAAGCTGTCGGCGCACTGCGATCCACCCCGCCCAGCCGCTCAACTTCTGCAACGGCGTCATACATAAGGTGATCAGCAACAGAATCAACGTGCCCAAGCCCAATCGATCAACCAATACTTTGCCTGGGTCAGGTCCCAAGGCAAAACTCCACGCTTCATATAGCCACAACAACGGCCACAGGGCGGCGGCGATAAAGACACCAATGCGCCAGATGGGGTAACGCATCAATAGTTCTTCCGCAGATCGAGACCGGTATAGAGAGAGGCGACTTCATCCGAGTAGCCGTTGAACATCTGCGTCTCGCGTACATTGGGGCTGAATAGGCCGCTCGGCAAACGACGTTCCCGCGCCTGAGTCCAGCGTGGGTGATCGACCGTAGGGTTCACGTTCGCATAGAACCCGTATTCATCCGCCGCAATGCTCTGCCAGGTGGTTTTAGGCTGCTCACTGACAAGACTGATCCGCACGATGGACTTTACGCTCTTGAACCCATACTTCCACGGCACGACCAGCCGCAACGGCGCGCCGTTCTGATTGGGCAACTCCCGCCCATACATGCCAACCGCCAAAATCGCCAGCGGGTTCATCGCTTCATCCAGACGCAACCCTTCTACATAAGGCCAGTCGATCAAGCCGAAACTCGAACGCTGTCCCGGCATGCTCTTAGGATCCTGGAGCGTTTCAAAACGGATGTACTTGGCCTTGGAGGTCGGTTCGACCTGCTTGAGCAAGGCGGAGATTGGAAAACCCATCCACGGAATAACCATCGACCAGGCCTCGACACAACGCAACCGGTAGATCCGCTCTTCCAACTGATAGGGCTTCATGAAGTCTTCCAAGGCATAACGCCCAGGCTTTGCGACCTCTCCATCAATCACCACACTCCAGGGTTCAGTCTTGAGTGAGCCCGCATTTTTCGCCGGGTCGCCCTTGTCCGTGCCGAACTCATAGAAGTTATTGTAGTGGGTTGCATCCTTGAACGGCGTGATCGCCTCATCCTTGACCGTCACCGCCTGCCATTTCGTTGTGGGCAGTTTCTCGGCAAACCAATTCGGCGCCTTGCCCCGCTCAACATCGGCATAACGCGCAGCCTCGTCTGCACTGGCCCAGCGCGGCAAGCTGCTGGCAGCAATACCGGCAAGCGCACCACCGAGCAAGCTGCGGCGAGAAAGATAGAAGGATTCAGGTGTGACATCCGATTCGTGGCAATCGGACGCTTTGGGCAATTTGATTAACATGGCAACTCCGCAGCATTGGAGGACAGGTGCATCAATAGACTGCGGAGTATGGGGGAAATTACATTAAGGCAATGTTTTGTCCCGGCGCAGATGCAGCAAATATTGAATCGGCCCGGAAGCGGCATAGACAAGGAATGCCAGCAGCAGAATGCGCGGCGGATCACTGAACACCACGGCGAACACCAACACCACCACCAGGATCGCCACGAACGGCACCCGCCCCTTGAGGTCGAGCTCCTTGAAGCTGTTGTACTTGATGTTGCTGACCATCAGCATGCCAGCCGCCGCCACCATCAAGGCCACCAGGAATGACATTTTCGACCCCTGGATGCCGTAGTCACTGAATGCCCAGACGATACCCGCCACCACTCCTGCAGCCGCAGGGCTGGCAAGACCAATGAAGTAACGTTTGTCGGCAGTGCCCACCTGAGTATTGAAGCGCGCCAAGCGCAAGGCAGCACCCGCCACATAGATGAAGGCAACCATCCAACCCACCTTGCCCATATCACCCAATGCCCAGGCAAACGCCAGCAATGCGGGTGCAACACCAAACGCCACCATGTCCGACAGCGAGTCGTACTCGGCACCGAAAGCACTTTGGGTATTGGTCATGCGCGCCACACGACCATCCAGGCCATCAAGCACCATGGCCACGAAGATGGCGATGGCGGCAAAGCCGAAATACTTGCTGGCACTCGCCGCATCACCCGCCGCGAGCGCGCTCTGGGCACTCATGGAGTTGATGATGGAATAGAACCCGGCAAACAGGTTCGCCGTGGTGAACAGGTTGGGCAAAAGATAGATGCCACGATGCCGGACCTTGCGGCCTTCCGCGTCATGCCCTTCTTCGACATGCTCATCGATCGGCAGCAGGCTTTCGGCGTCAGAAGCCTGGTTTGGCTCTTCGGGACGTTCGCTCATGGACTTTACCTTGCAACGGTTTGAAAAAGTTCGACAAATACATGCGGTGCGCGTTCGCCCGCAAACGATGCAGCTTTATACCAGAACCCGCCTTGCAAACGAAAAAACGCGGCCTAAGCCGCGTTTTCTGTTGATGCGTACGACTTAGTTTTTGGCTTTGTCGACGATCTTGTTGGCACCGATCCACGGCATCATGGAGCGCAGTTGCTCGCCGATCACTTCGATACCGTGAGCAGCGTTGTTACGACGCTTGGCGGTCATCGAAGGGTAGCCGGTAGCGCCTTCGCTGATGAACATTTTGGCGTATTCGCCGTCCTGAATACGTTTCAGGGCGTTGCGCATGGCCTGACGGGACTCGGCGTTGATCACTTCCGGGCCAGTCACGTACTCGCCGTACTCGGCGTTGTTGGAGATCGAGTAGTTCATGTTGGCGATACCGCCTTCGTACATGAGGTCAACGATCAGTTTCAGTTCGTGCAAGCATTCGAAGTAGGCCATTTCCGGCGCGTAGCCAGCTTCAACCAGGTTTCGAAACCGGCTTTTACCAGTTCAACGGTACCGCCGCACAGAACGGCTTGTTCGCCGAACAGGTCGGTTTCAGTCTCGTCCTTGAAGGTGGTTTCGATGATGCCGGTACGACCGCCACCGACGCCAGCAGCGTAGGACAGTGCCACGTTCTTGGCGTTGCCCGATGCGTCCTGGTAGATCGCGATCAGGTCAGGGATACCGCCGCCTTTGACGAACTCGGAACGCACGGTGTGACCTGGCGCTTTCGGCGCGATCATGATCACGTCGAGGTCAGCGCGTGGCACTACCTGGTTGTAGTGAATCGCGAAACCGTGGGAGAAGGCCAGAGTGGCGCCCTTCTTGATGTTCGGCTCGATTTCGTTCTTGTACAGCGCGGACTGGAACTCGTCCGGGGTCAGGATCATGACCAGGTCGGCAGCCGCAACCGCGGACGCCACGTCGGTCACTTTCAGGCCATGGGCTTCAGCCTTGGCAACGGTGGCCGAGCCTTTGCGCAGACCAACAGTCACGTCAACACCGGAGTCTTTCAGGTTGCACGCTTGCGCATGACCCTGGGAACCGTAGCCGATGATGGCGACTTTCTTGCCCTGGATGATCGACAGGTCACAATCTTTATCGTAATAAACTTTCATGAGGTTCCTCTATATATCCAGGCCATCAGGCCATTCACTAATTTGGGTTAGATGCTGAGTACTTTGTCGCCACGGGCAATGCCGGTGACACCACTGCGTACGGTTTCCAGAATCGAGGCCGTCCCGATCGACTGGATGAAGCTGTCCAGCTTGTCGCTTGTACCGGTCAGTTGCACGGTATAAACGCTGGCGCTCACATCGACGATCTGCCCGCGATAGATGTCGGTGGTGCGTTTGATCTCGGCACGCTGGGCCCCCGTGGCCTTGACCTTGACCAGCATCAGCTCGCGCTCGATGTGAGCGCTTTCCGACAGGTCGACCAGCTTGACCACTTCGATCAGCTTGTTGAGGTTCTTGGTGATCTGCTCGATCACCTCATCGTGACCCACGGTGGTCAACGTCAGGCGCGACAGGGTCGGGTCTTCGGTCGGGGCCACGGTCAGGCTCTCGATGTTGTAGTTGCGTTGCGAAAACAGGCCGACAACACGAGACAGAGCGCCGGGTTCGTTCTCCAGAAGCAGGGAGATAATGTGCCGCATGATTAAGTACGCTCCGTCTTGTTCAGCCACATGTCGCGCATAGAGCCGTCTTTGATCTGCATCGGGTAGACGTGCTCGCTGGTATCCACCTTGATATCGATGAACACCAGGCGGTCCTTCATGGCGAACGCCTCTTCCATCTTCGGCTTGAGATCTTTCAGATCGGTGATGCGAATGCCGACATGGCCATAGGCTTCAACCAACTTGATGAAATCCGGCAACGATTCCATATAGGAATGGGAGTGACGGCTACCGTAGCTCATGTCCTGCCATTGACGAACCATGCCCAGCACGCCGTTGTTCAAGCAGACGATCTTCACCGGAAGACCGTACTGCAGGCACGTCGACAGTTCCTGAATGTTCATCTGGATACTGCCTTCACCGGTAACGCACGCAACATCGGCGTCCGGGAAACTCAGTTTCACACCCATGGCCGCAGGGAAACCAAAGCCCATCGTGCCCAGGCCGCCGGAGTTGATCCAGCGGTTAGGCTTATCGAACTTGTAGTACTGCGCGGCGAACATCTGGTGCTGGCCCACGTCGGAGGTCACAAAGGCGTCGCCCTTGGTCACTTCGCACAGGGTCTCGATTACGGTTTGCGGCTTGATGATGCTGCCGTCGCCCTTGTCGTAAGGGAACAGGCCACGATCACCGCGCCATTCGTCGATCTGCTTCCACCAGCTGGCAACGGATTCCTTGTTCGGTGTTTCGCCGATGTCCTTGAGCGCGGCGACCATTTCGGTCAATACGCTTTCCACTGGACCCACAATCGGCACATCGGCCTTGATGGTCTTGGAGATAGACGCCGGGTCGATGTCGATGTGAATGATCTTGGCATTCGGGCAAAACTTGCTCGCGCCGTTGATCACACGGTCATCAAACCGCGCGCCCACGGCCAGGATCACGTCGGCGTGGTGCATGGCCAGGTTGGCGGTATAGCTGCCGTGCATGCCGAGCATGCCGACGAACTGGCGGTCCGTACCCGGGAATGCGCCGAGGCCCATCAGGGTATTCGTTACCGGCAGGTTGAGCAGCTTGGCCAGTTCGGTCAGCGGCGCGGAACCACCGCCCAGAATCACGCCACCGCCCGAGTACAGCACTGGACGCTTGGCTGCCAGAAGCATTTCCGCCGCCTTGCGAATTTGCCCCGAGTGCCCGCGGACAGCCGGGCTGTAGGAACGCAGCTTGGCCTTCTTAGGGAAGACGTATTCGAACTTTTCCGCCGGGTTGGTCATGTCTTTCGGGATATCGACCACCACCGGGCCCGGGCGACCGGACTGTGCGAGGTAGAACGCCTTTTTCATGACTTCCGGGATTTCCGAGGCGTGCTTGATCATGAAGCTGTGTTTCACGATCGGCCGGGAGATACCGATCATGTCGGTTTCCTGGAATGCATCGGTACCGACCATGGTGCTAGGCACCTGGCCAGAGATGATTACCATCGGGATGGAGTCCATATACGCAGTCGCGATGCCGGTAATGGCATTGGTTGCGCCTGGGCCGGAGGTGACCAGTACCACGCCGGCTTTACCGGTGGCGCGGGCGTAGCCGTCAGCCATATGGGTCGCGGCCTGTTCGTGGCGAACCAGGATGTGGGTAACAGCCGGTTCCTTGAACAGTGCGTCGTAAACATGCAGCAGAGCACCACCTGGGTACCCGTAGATATAATCGACGCCTTCGTCACGCAAAAAGCGGACGAGCATCTCACCGCCAGATAAAAGCTCCACGTTGTTCACCTCTAAAACGCCAGAATACCGTCCGTTGAAAACCGACGGGTCTTAATAGGTTTACTTCTCAACAGAGCATGAGCGACGGTGGTCGCCGACTACGTCAGCACTGACTGAGCAAGTATTGGGATCGTCCCAAGTGTTGCGGGCTTTTCCCACCCAGCGCGAGGTAACGCGTTGCGGGTGTAACAGGTCGGCGCGGATATGCGCCTCATGATCTGCTGAGCGGGCCTGCTTCTGGCAGTCCCGATACAGCGGACTTTGGATTCTTCTGTTTCAGGCCGTTCAAGTCAAGCAATAATTGCGCTTTTTTCCAACTAAGCGCATGAGAACGTAGAAGAAAGGGCTTTGAGGAGGGATAAAACTCGCCTGAATGTCGTCAAGCGGTAGAAATGTGCGCAAGACTGCCGAAAAAACCGGCAGTCAGGCAATTAACGAGCGTCGACAATCAGTTGGTCGAACTTTTTCAGCGCATTGCGCAATCCAAGGCTCTCACGTGGCCGGTCGGCGTAGACCATTTCCGCCATTTCGAGAATCCCCGAGGCATTCGGCAACGGTAGGTCCTGTTCGAGGATCTGCTTCATGCGTGCCAGGAAGATCCATTGCAGCCACTGGTGAAAGTCCAGGGTGTCCACCGAAAACGGCTCGACACTACTGAGCGCCTCGGTGCTGGGGGGCACTTCGTCCCACCAGCCCTGCACGCGCAATTCGCGCTCGATCAACAATAACTGTTCGGCTATCGCGGGCAACCGTGAATCCATCAGAGGTTGACCTTGGCTTTTTGACGAGCCTGGGCGGCGCCGGCTGCATCGCCCTGGGCGGCGCGCGCATCACCGATCAACGCCCACAGGCTGGCTTGCAGATCGGGGCGACCGTTGGCCAGTGAAAGGCCACGACGGGCAAACTGCTCGGCCTGCGGTGCGTCCCCTTGGGCCATGCGAACCTGGGCCAGGCGATACAGCACTTGCGGTTCACGCGGCGCAACACGCTGCGCACGTTCAAGACTTGAGGAGGCGCCGTTCAAATCACCTCCCGCCTGTTGTTGCTGAGCGGTGGTGAGCAAGGCCAGTACCGGACCGTCCAGTTGCTCGTCAGCCGACAGGCCACCGGCGCTGGATGCCGATGGAATGCCGCTGGGCGTCGACGGCATGCTGTAGCTGCCCTGATTGACCGGCGCCGTCTGAGTCGGTGTCGCGTCGATTGGCCCGGAGCTGCTCGGCCCAGGCGTCCATGGCTCAGCGCTGATCGGTGCCGACGCGGCAGCGCCAGCACCCGGCACCATCACCACCACGCCCGAATCCTGCGGCATGGCCTGAGGCTTGGCCTGTGCCGGACGATTGGTCACGGTCTGGCGGAAACCGCCATTGGCCGAAATCCGATCGCTATTGGAGACGGCCGTGCTCGAATCCACCACAGGAATGGAGCCGCGCTGCACGCTGGAGCAACCGCTGAGCAAAGCCAGAGCTGTAATCGCTGGAATACACCACTTGTTCACTTGAAACCCTCTTTGCTTAATTCATCCAGCCCTTGACCCAATCCATCACCGATTCCGCGTCAGCCGGGGCACCGCCCCCGCACGCAGCACCGGGTGGTGGTTCGCTGCCGCGAATATACGGCATCTGTACCGCGCCCGGACAGTTGGCATCGGAGCCTTGACCGGTGTGCGGGTCAATCCAGGCCTGCACGATATTGTCCGGCTGCGGCATGTTCAACGGCAACGGATCGGCCTTGCGCATAAAACTGGTCCAGACCTGCAGTGCACCGGTAGCGCCGGTAAACGGCGTCTTGCCATTGTCATCACGGCCCAGCCACACCACCGCCAGCACGTCCTGACCGAAACCGGCGAACCAGCTGTCACGTGAGTCGTTACTGGTACCGGTCTTGCCCGCCAACGTCAGGTTGGAAGGCAGCACTTTATAGACAGAGCTGCCAGTACCTTCGCGCATCACGCGCTGCATGGCGTTCTGGATCAGGTAGATGGAGCCCGCATCGAAACGCTGTTGAATCTGGAAAGGGTAGCGTTTAAGCGGCTCACCCTCGGCCGTCAGCACACTCCGGATCCCACGCATCGGTGTGTTGAAACCACCGTTGGCGAGGGTCTGGTACATGGTCGCGACTTCCATCGGCGTCATTGCACCGGCGCCCAACAGGATTGACGGGAAGGCCGGGAACTCGCGGGTGATACCCAGTCGCGCCAGCGTCTTGAGCACATTCGGCACGCCCACTTCCAACCCCAGTCGAGAGGTGGAAATGTTGTAGGAATGCGCCAGGCCCTGGTACAGGAACACCGTGCCATGGGAGCGACGATCGAAGTTCTGTGGCGTCCACACCTGGCCATCACTACCCTTGACCGACAGCGGGTCGTCCGACAGCCAACTGGTGAGCGTGTATTTGCTCGGTTTCTCGAGAGCCGTCAGGTAAACCGCAGGCTTGACCAGCGAGCCAATCGGCCGCACCGCATCCAGTGCACGGTTGAAACCGGCGAAGCTTGCCTGGCGACTGCCGATCATGGCCTGGACTTCACCGGTCTCCGGGTTGGTCACCACCATCGCCGCTTCCACTTCGTCCGAGCCTTTGCGGCCGGTCAGGCGCTTGAAGGTGTCGTTGACTGAAGCCTCTGCCTTCATCTGCAGGATCGGGTCGAAGCTGGTGAAGATCCGCAGCCCCTCTTCGGTCAAGTCTTCGTCGCGATAGTCTTCACGCAGCTGGCGCTTCACCAGATCGATAAAGCCTGGGAAGGAACTGTCCGCCAACTTGCCGCGCGTGGTCACGCCCAGCGGCATTTTCTTCGCGGCTGCGACCTGTTCAGCCGTGGCAACGCCCTGCTGCTCCAGCACATCGAGCACCAGGTTGCGGCGCTCCAGCGCACGCTCAGGGTTGCGACGCGGATTGTAGTAGGAAGGCCCCTTGACCATGCCCACCAGCAAGGCGACCTGATGCAGCTTCAATTCAGACAGCGGCTGACCGAAGAAAAACTGGCTGGCCAGGCCGAAACCGTGCACCGCACGCTGGCCATCCTGGCCGACGAATACCTCATTGAGGTACGCCTCGAGGATCTCCTGTTTGCTGTAGTGCAACTCCAGCAACATGGCCATCATGGCTTCGGTGAGCTTGCGGGTCAGGCTGCGCTCATTGGTCAGGTAGAAGTTCTTCACCAACTGCTGGGTCAGCGTACTGCCGCCCTGAGTCATCTTGCCGCCTGAGGTGTTCACCCAAATGGCGCGGGCAATCGACTTCGGCGAAACGCCCCAATGGCTGTAGAAATCCCGGTCTTCCACCGCAACCAGGGTTTCCAGCAGGTACGGCGGCACCTGATCGAGCTTGATCAGGATGCGATCTTCAAGGTTTTTCGGATAAATACCGCCGATCATCAACGGTTCGAGGCGCACCACCGGCAGCTTCGAGCCGTTGAGGGACGACAGTTCGGCCACATAGTCACCGGAAAAGCGCACGCGTACCGGCTGGGCTTTTTCCAGGCCTTCATAAAACTGGAAGCCACGCGTGTTCAGGTCGACGGTATTACCGCTGACGGCTGCCGCACCCGGGCCATTGCTCACGGGTTCGCGGCGGTAGCCCAAGGCGTCGAGTTCGGTGAGAAAATCATCCTTGCTCAGCTTCTGGCCGGTGAACAACTCCAGCGGGCGTGCATACACCTTGGCCGGAATGGTCCAGCGCTTGCCGGAGAATTTTTCCTGGACTACGGCGTCGAGGTACACCGCGACGCCTGCGAGCACCACAAGGCCCACGAGGCCGAGCTTGAGCGCCCAGCCAAGCCACGGACGCAGGCCACTGGAGGGAGGTTTTTTACGGGAGCGGGGAGATCGGGTTCGAGTCATGGCGGCGGATTATACGCACTTTATTGATGATCAACATGAGCCGGACAGCGGTTTGCACGACCGGCCATAGCGGCCATAATGCCCGCCATGATTTTCCCCAGACTCTGAAGGATCGCCCGTGAGCCAGTCCCTGATCGCAGCCCTGCAAAACCCGGCTTTATATCCTCATCCGGTTGAAGCGTTCCAAGTCATCGAAACCCATATTTCCTGGGTGGTCCTGACCGGTCCTTATGCCTATAAGCTGAAGAAACCGGTGAACTTCGGTTTCCTGGACTTCACTGATCTGGAAAAACGCGGTCACTTCTGCCACGAAGAGCTGCGCCTCAACCAGCGCCTGACCCAGGATTTGTATCTGGAAGTATTGCCGATCACCGGCACGGCCGAAGCGCCTCAACTGGGAGGCGAAGGGCCGGTTATCGAGTACGCACTGAAGATGCGTCAGTTTCCGCAAAGCCAACTGCTCAGTACCTTGCAAGCCAATGGCGAACTGACCAGTGCGCACATTGACGAGATGGCCAAGCAAATCGCGCACTTCCACCTCACCGCGCCGAAAGTCCCGCAGGACCATCCCGCCGGCACCCCGGACGAAGTGATGGCCCCGGTAAGGCAGAACTTCGAGCAGATCCGCCCGTTCCTCAGCGACAAGGCCGACCTGGCGCAACTGGAAGCCTTGCAAGCCTGGGCTGAGAGCAGCTTCGAACGCCTCAAACCGTTGCTGGCGCAGCGCAAGGTCGACGGTTTCACCCGCGAGTGCCACGGTGATATCCACCTCGGTAACGCCACGTTGATTGACGGCCAGGTGGTGATCTTCGACTGCATCGAGTTCAACGAGCCTTTCCGCTTCACCGACGTGTATGCCGATACCGGCTTCCTGGCCATGGACCTGGAAGACCGCGGGCTCAAGTCCCTGGCCCGTCGCTTCATCAGTCAGTACCTGGAGCTGACCGGTGACTATCAGGGTCTTGAATTGCTGAACTTCTATAAAGCCTACCGTGCACTCGTGCGCGCCAAGGTCGCGCTGTTCAGCATGCCGAGCGAAGCCAGCCCGGTGCAACGCGCCACGACGCTGCGCCAGTACCGCAACTACGCCAACCTGGCGGAAAGCTATAGCACCATCCCGTCGCGCTTCCTGGCGATAACCCACGGGGTTTCGGCGGTGGGCAAAAGCCACGTCGCCATGCGTCTGGTAGAAGCACTGGGTGCCGTGCGCCTGCGCTCAGATGTGGAGCGCAAGCGCCTGTTCGGTGAGCAGCAGGTGGAAAATACACCACAAGCCGGCATCTATGCCGCCGATGCCAGCGCACGCACCTACGCACGCCTGAACGAAATTGCCGACACCGTGCTGCGCGCCGGCTACCCGGTGGTACTGGATGCCACGTTCCTCAAACACGCACAGCGCGACGCCGCAGCCAAAGTGGCCGAGGCCACCGGTGCGCCCTTCCTGATCTTCGATTGCAATGCGCCACACGCCGTGATTACCAGTTGGCTGGCGCAACGTCAGGCGGATAAAAACGATCCGTCTGACGCCACCTTGAGCGTTATCGAAGAACAGCACGCCAATCGCGATCCCCTGACGGCCGAAGAACTGCTACTGAGCAAACGCGTCGAAACCAATCAGAGCGGTACCCTCGATGCATTGGTCGCGCAAATTCGCCAGCGCATGCCGGGCCTGTAAGAAAAATTTCTTGGTCGTGTCGTCTACTGGGCGCACGACCCAGCAATAGTGGCACTATAATGGCGTCATAAATCCAACAGGAGTTCGTCATCATGAGTCACCCCAAGCTTCTTGATACCCCGCTCTACTCGCTCCTGCACAAAGACGATATCCGAGGCTTCAACAAGGAGCGCCCGAACGACGTCACCATCGACATGCGCGGGGGCGATTTTCGCGGGCTGGACCTGCGCGAATTGAATGCCGCAGGTGTGGATTTCACGGATGCCTATTTCCGTTCCGCCGATTTGCGCGGGCTGGATTTGCGCGACTGCTCGCTGGAAGGCGCCAGCCTGGCCCATGCACAGATTTCCGGTACCTACTTCCCGGCTGAATTGACTGCCGATGAGATTCTCATGTCGGTCAATTTCGGGACTCGCCTGCGCTACCGCACCAAGTAACCCCTACGCTCCATCCCCAGGCCTCGCCAGGCATGCCTGGGGCACGCGCGTGAGTACGTCAAAAACTTTCGCGCCATTCTTATAAGCTTTTGAACCGTTTCCGAGCAAAGAACTACACTTTTCCTACTGAGCGCTACACTCCTGTTCAGGTCTGCTGGTCACGATACCCACCGCACCATTCGGCCGTTGCAAGGAGGCTTGATGAACGATGAGCTGCAACACCTGAAAAACCTCGGCAAGACGTCAGCACAGTGGCTGCACGCGGTGGGCATCCACAGTGCGTCCGATTTGCGTCGGTTGGGAGCGGTCGATGCTTATCGAGCCGTAAGGAGTCGCGGGTTCCGAGCCTCGAAAGTGCTGTTGTATGCAATCGAAGGGGCATTGATGGACGTGCATTGGAACGACATTCCAGCCGAACGCAAAGAGGCGCTGAATCGCCAACTGGACGCCATTTCGGCGCGCCAGAAAAATTAACTGAGCCTGCACGCTCAATGTTCATGGGACTTTCAAACGAACGTTTGAGAAAAAACCCGACTCATTCAAACCAAAGATTGACTCACAAATGAGAATCGTTATGATTATCACAACTGGTCGCGAGATCAGCCGATAACTGGAAGACCATTGGTTCGGACTCTCAGATTATCTCCTCATCAGGCTAATCACGGTTATTTGACCCGGCTCTTGCCGGGTCTTTTTTTATCCATGGCAAGCTGTCCGTAGAAAGCGGTTCAATTTCAACGCGCAATGATCAACGGATGCCCCCGCTCCGGATGTGGCTGCACCAACACATCCAGGCCGAATACGGCTTTAAGGGGCTCAGGCCGCAACACCTGTGCCGGTGTGTCCAGGGCATGGGGGCGCCCGTGGTCCAATAGCAAAATGCGATCGCAGTAACGCGCCGCCAGATTCAGATCATGGAGAATCACCAGTACCGCCGCCCCCCGATCGGCAAAGGTGCGGATTGCCTGCAAGGTCGTATGTTGATGCAAAGGATCCAGCATCGACGTCGGCTCATCCAGCAGCAGCGTTTGCCCTGCTTCGCCCGGCCATAGCTGCGCCAGCACCCGCGCCAGGTGCACGCGCTGGCGCTCACCGCCGGACAACGCCAGATAACTGCGGCCACTCAAGTGCGCCACATCCGCCGCCTGCAGGGCTGCCTCTATAATCTCGTCATCGCGCACTCGCCCGGTTCGGTGAGGCAGGCGGCCCATGCCGACCACCTCTTCGACACGAAACCCGAAGTCCAGCGTCGAGGTTTGCGGCAACACCGCCAGTCGCTGTGCGCGCTGCGATCCGCTCCAGTCTTTCAGCGCACGCTTATCCAGACGCACCGAGCCTTCATCAGGAGGCAACTCACCGCATAACGCACCCAGCAACGTACTTTTGCCTGCACCATTGGGCCCGAGCACGCCGAGCACTTCTCCTGGCAGCAACTCAAGGGTGATATCCGCCAAGACCGTCTTGTGACTGCGGCGAATCTGTAGCGCTTGGACGCTCAGCATCAGGCTCGCCCTCGCAACAGCAGGTAAAGAAAAAACGGCGCGCCAATAAAGGCTGTGACGATACCGATCGGTAATTCCGCCGGCGCCAAGGCCAGGCGCGCAACCAGATCGGCAAACAGCAGCAGGCTCGCGCCCGCCAGCACCGATGCCGGCAACAGCACGCGATGATCGGGCCCAGCCAGCAGTCGCACCAAATGCGGCACCACCAGCCCGACGAAACCAATCATGCCCGCCGCCGCCACCGCAGCGCCCACTCCCAATGCGGTGCAAAACATCAGTTCGCGCTTGAGCCCTTCGACATCGATCCCCAGGTGACAGGCCTCGGACTCGCCGAGCAACAGCGCATTCAACGCCTTGGACCGGCGCGGCAACCACAGCGCCACCCCCGCACTCACCAGCAGCAGCGGCCACAACCGCGAATAACTCGCGCCGTTGAGGCTGCCCAGGTTCCAGAACGTCAAGGTCCGCAGGGTGGCGTCGTCGGCCAGGTAGGTAAACAGTCCCACCGCGGAGCCGGCCAGCGCGGTGAGCGCGATGCCGGCGAGCAACATCGTCGCCACATTTGTCTGGCCCTTATGCCGCCCCAGGCGATAGACCAGCGCCGTGACGCCCAGACCACCGAGAAAAGCGCACAGCGACAGCAGATACGGCCCGAACGCCTCCGGCAACCCACCGAAAAACGAACCGCCAACGATGGCAATGGCAGCCCCCAAAGCAGCGCCACTGGACACCCCCACCAACCCAGGGTCTGCCAGCGGATTGCGAAACAATCCCTGCATGGCCACGCCCGACAGCGCCAGCACGCCACCCACCGCCAAGCCGAGCAACGTACGCGGCAAACGAATTTGCCCCAGGATCAGTTCAGCCTGTTCCAGCCCCTGCGCCTCGATGGGCACGCCCAGCAAACGCAAGCCCGCCTTCAGCGTATCAAGCAATGGCAGGCTCACGGGGCCCAGCGCCAACGAGAGCCATGTAGCCAGCACACACAACAGCGCCAGCCCGATAAACAGCGTCTTCGGTTTAACCAGAGTGGTCATGGGGCAGGCTTAGCCTGGGCCGGATAAAAACCGGCGGATAACGTTACAAGGCGCTGCGGCAGGCGCGGCCCCAAGCCTCCCACCAACAAGGTCGGGTCCAGCTCGAACACCCGCCCGCTCCTGGCCGCCGGCGTCGAAGCAAGGATCGGGTTTTCCTTGAACAACGCCGTGCGCGCGGCATCGCCTGTGAGCGCACGGTCGGCGAACACCAGCACATCCGGGCTCAGGCCGGCCAGCGACTCCACGGAAAACGGTTTGTAGCCCGTGTGTGTCGCCAGGTTATGTCCGCCCGCCTGCCGCAGTACCCAGTCGCCAGCCGTGTCCTTGCCGGCGATCAACGGTTTGCCGCGGGCGTGGCCGATCAGTAGCAGCACACCCGGAGCTTTCTGCGTGGATTGGGCCTTGGCGACCCAGCGCTGTTGTTCAGCAAGCGCCTGTTCATATCCGGTAAACAATTGGTTGGCCTTGGGCTCGTCTCCGAGCAGCTTGCCCAAGTGCTGAAGGTTGCCTTTCAGCGTCGGCAAATCCGGCTGCGCCGAGAACATCTCCACCCGCACGCCCGCGTTGCGAACCTGCGCCAGCACCGGCGGGGGGCCCATTTCTTCGGTGCCTACCAGTACCTCAGGGCGTAGGCTCATAATGCCTTCGGCCGACAATTGCCGCTGATACCCGATACTCGGCAACGCCTTGAGGGACACCGGGTACTGACTGGTCGTGTCCACCCCCACCAGCTTCGATTCACCACCCAGTTCAGTGACCCATTCCGACAGCGCCCCACCGGCGCTTACCCAGCGCTGTGGCAGTTCGGCGGCTTGCGCCCACGGGTTGACCAGCAGTCCGACAACAAGCGCAATAACGCTGGTACTCAGGCGCATAACAGGGTTTCCTTCCAGGTGCATGGGCTTTTGAGCGCTCACGGATGTGACAGAAAATCCCTGCCAGGCATCGAACTGAGCACCCGGTCAGCAAACGGGCGAAGCCGGCATTTGATAATTGTTTGCATTTGAACGTCAAGGCACTTAAGGATTGTAATGAAGTTTCTCTGCCCTTCCGACGAGCTCACACCCGACAGCAGCCGTGGTTTTGATATCGACGGCTGCAAGCTGTTGGCCGTGCGCCGCAACGGCGTTGCCTACTTCTATATCAACCGCTGTCCCCATCGCGGCATCGCGCTGGAATGGCAACCTGATCGTTTCCTCGACGACAGCGCCAGCCTGATCCAGTGTGCCACGCATGGTGCGCTGTTCCTGATCGAAAGCGGCGAATGCATCGCAGGCCCGTGCGCCGGTCAGAGCCTCGTTGCCCTGCCCGGCCGCGAAGATGAACAGGGCCTGTGGGTGGCGATCTAGTCGAGCCGCACGTCCAATCGACGGTCGATGCAAATCTCGTTCGACGTTACGCGTGCGCCATACGCCAGCACTTGCACACCAGCAGCCTTGGCCTCGCGCAGGGCGGCGGCGTAGGCGGCATCGATCTCCACTGCCGGGCGCACTGCATCAATCCCCGACAGATTGACGCAATACAGTTGCACCGCTCGCACACCGTCACGCGCCAGATGCGCCAACTCCCGCAAATGCTTGGCGCCACGCTGGGTCACCGCATCGGGGAAAGCGGCAACACTGGAACCGTCAAAACCCAGGGTGACGCTTTTGACTTCGACATACGCCGCACCGTCCGGGTATTCCAGGCGAAAATCGATCCGACTTTTTTCCTGGCCGTAAGGCACCTCTCGCTTCAACGCAGTGAAACCATTGAGCTCCGTAATGACGCCGGCGCGTAATGCTTCTTCAACCAGCTGGTTGGCGCGTGCCGTGTTGACGCACGCCAGCCGGCCCTGGGGCGTTTCGGCGATTTCCCAGGTACCGGGCAACTTGCGCTTGGGGTCACTGGAACGGCTGAACCACACCTGCCCGCCTTCCACCATGCAATTGAGCATGGAGCCGGTGTTGGGGCAGTGTATGGTCAGCAACTCGCCGGTAACGGTTTCGATATCGGTCAGAAAACGCTTGTAACGGCGGATCAACCGGCCTTCTTCGAGGGGAGGATAAAAGTGCATCAGCTTGCCAGCTCCGCAAGCCACGGGCGATACGTTCCACCGCCTCCTGTAGTCGATCCAGGTTTTGGGTGTAGGCAAAACGCACATGATGCCCGGCTTTATAGCGGCCAAAATCCAGCCCGGGGGTGAAGGCCACATGCTGCGTTTCCAGGAAGTGCCTGCAGAACGCGAAGGCATCACCGCCGAATGCGCTGATATCGGCGTACAAATAGAAGGCGCCTTCGGGCTCAACGGCGATGCCGAAGCCCAGCTCGCGCAGAGCCGGCAGCAAGAAATCACGACGGCGGCCAAATTCGGCGCGGCGCTCCTCCAGAATGCTCAAGGTCTGCGGGGTGAAACACGCCAGCGCCGCATACTGGGCCATGCTGGGTGCGCTGATGTAGAGGTTCTGCGCCAGCTTCTCCAGCTCGCTGACGGCTGCCGGTGGCGCCACCAGCCACCCCAGGCGCCAGCCGGTCATGCCGAAATACTTGGAAAAACTGCTCAAGACGAAGGCTTCATCGTCCACTTCCAACACGCTGGCCGCGTCGGTGCCGTAAGTGAGGCCGTGGTAGATTTCGTCCACCACCAGATGCCCATTGCGCGCCTTGAGTGCACTCGACAGCTGCGCCAACTCATCGCGCGTGAGGATTGTCCCGGTAGGGTTGGCCGGAGAGGCCACCAGCGCGCCCACGCTGTCCTGGTCCCAGTGCTTGGCGACCAGATCGGCAGTCAGTTGGTAACGCACCTCGGGGCCCACCGGCACCAGTTGCGCAGCACCTTCCACCAAGCGCAAAAAGTGCCGGTTACACGGGTAGCCCGGGTCTGCCAGCAGCCAGTGCTTGCCGGGATCCACCAACAGGCTGCTGGCCAATAGCAAGGCGCCGGAGCCGCCGGGGGTGATCAGGATTCGCTCGGGATCGATGTTCAAGCCGTAGCGCTGCTCGTAGAGACCGCTGATCGCTTCGCGCAACTCCGGCACTCCACGGGCCGCGGTGTAGCGGGTCTTGCCATCGGCCAGCGCCGCCTGGCCGGCCTGGATGATCGGTTCGGCGGTGGTAAAATCCGGCTCGCCGATTTCCAGATGGATCACATCATGGCCCGCAGCCTGCAGCTCATTGGCCCGTGCCAGCAACGCCATGACATGAAAAGGTTCGATGGCGCGACTGCGCGCACTGTAGGGCTGAGCCATTGGCCTTCCTTAACGGTAAGAACAAAATCAGGATTCTACCGAACCCGCGCGGTAAAACATGCTCTATTGCCTACCCGGCCGGCTTTGCGGTCCGGGCAAGCACCGACAAAACGACTAAAATCAACATTCGAGACGCGACATACCCAGTCACGACGGGCTGCTGCAGTTTGCAACCCCGACGCGACAGGCTCGACAACCGGGAGTGGCGCACCCCGAATCTATCTGGTAAGTTCGCCCGCTTGCAGCCGCAGGGCCGGCAGGTGTCGGTGACGTTGCAATCCTGCGCAATGGATTAGAAGAGTGAGAGGCGGTCTATTCATGTCCACCCAAGACAAGCAAAACATCAGCGGCTTCGAACCTTACGTAGAGACGAAAGGTGAGGAGTACATGGGCGAGCCCATGCGCGCGCATTTCACCAAGATCCTGAACAAGTGGAAACAGGACTTGATGCAGGAAGTTGACCGCACCGTTGATCACATGAAGGACGAAGCAGCCAATTTTCCTGATCCGGCCGACCGTGCCAGCCAGGAGGAAGAATTCGCCCTCGAACTGCGCGCCCGTGATCGCGAGCGCAAGCTGATCAAGAAGATCGACAAGACCCTGCAACTGATCAAGGACGAAGAATACGGCTGGTGCGAATCCTGCGGCGTCGAGATCGGTATCCGCCGTCTGGAAGCCCGCCCGACCGCGGACCTGTGCGTAGACTGCAAGACCTTGGCCGAAATCAAGGAAAAACAGGTCGGCAAATAATCCCGCCGGGCTGAACGAATGGAGCGTGCGAACGCTCCATTTTTGTTTCTGGCGTTCAGCGATTTTCCAGTAATATCCGGCCCATGACAGCCTCTACCTATATCGGGCGTTTCGCCCCCACGCCCAGCGGCCACTTGCACTTCGGCTCGCTGGTTGCCGCCCTCGCCTCCTACCTTGACGCCCGCGCCAACAACGGCCGCTGGCTGATGCGCATGGAAGACCTCGACCCTCCCCGTGAAGAGCCCGGCGCCCAGGCGGCGATCCTTCATGCCTTGGAAAGCTATGGCTTCGAATGGGACGGGGAAGTGGTCCGACAAAGCGAGCGGCATGATGCCTACGCCAATGTGTTGAACGACCTGTTCAACCATGGCCTGGCCTACGCCTGCACCTGTTCACGCAAACAGCTGGAGCCTTACCACGGCATCTACCCGGGCTTGTGCCGCAATGCCGGTCACGATCAGCAGGATACCGCCATCCGGTTGCGCGTACCGGAACTCGAATACCACTTTACCGACCGCGTACAGGGCGTATTCCGACAGCACCTGGGGCGTGACGCCGGCGATTTCATCATCCGTCGCCGCGACGGGCTCTACGCCTACCAGTTGGCCGTGGTACTCGACGATGCCTGGCAAGGTGTGACCGATATCGTGCGCGGCGCCGACCTGCTCGACTCCACCCCGCGCCAGTTGTATCTGCAAGAACTGCTGGGCCTGCGCCAACCGCGCTACCTGCATGTACCGTTGATCGTCCAGCCGGACGGTAACAAGTTGGGCAAATCCTACCGCTCGCCGCCGCTGATGCCGGAGCAGGCAACGCCGCTGCTGGTCAGGGCACTGCGCGCCCTCGGCCAGCAGCCCGGCACCGAGCTGCTTCACGCCAGCCCGCGGGAACTGCTGGATTGGGGCATCCGGCACTGGGATGCCGCGCAGATACCGCGCACACTCACGCTGGCCGAAGCGCAATTGAGCTGAAGGCGCTTGCAGCTTGCCGGGCATCCGTTACCATCGCCGCAGTTTTTTAATCAGAGGCCAACATGTACATCTATCGATTGGTCCTGCTGCTGGTCGTCGGGATCTACCTGTTTTCCCCCGCCATCATGGATTGGTGGATCGACGCCACGGGCGCCTGGTATCGCCCCTATCTGCTGTGGCTGATCCTGATCGTCGTGACTTTCATCCTGCAGAGCCAAAAAGATGCCGATGAGCTTTAGCCTCACCCAGATGCTGCTGATCAGCGCCGCCTACCTGGCTGCGTTGTTCGGGGTGGCCTGGATCAGTGAGCGTGGAATGATTCCACGGGCGATCATTCGCCATCCGTTGACCTACACCTTGTCCCTCGGCGTGTACGCCAGTGCCTGGGCCTTCTATGGCACGGTGGGCCTGGCCTATCAGTACGGCTACGGTTTCCTGTCCAGCTACCTCGGCGTGTCCGGCGCTTTTTTGCTGGCGCCGGTGTTGCTGTACCCGATCCTGAAAATCACCCGTACCTACCAATTGTCATCCCTGGCGGACCTGTTCGCCTTCCGCTTTCGCAGCACTTGGGCCGGGGCGCTGACCACCGTATTCATGCTGATTGGCGTGCTGCCCTTGCTGGCCCTGCAAATCCAGGCCGTGGCCGACTCGATCAGCATTCTTACCCGCGAGCCGGTGCAGCACCGCGTCGCCCTGGCCTTCTGTGCGCTGATCACCTTATTCACGATTTTCTTCGGCTCGCGCCATATCGCCACCCGCGAGAAACACGAAGGCCTGGTGTTTGCGATTGCCTTTGAGTCAGTGATCAAGCTAATCGCCATTGGCGGCGTCGGCCTGTATGCGCTGTACGGCGTGTTCGACGGCCCGCAACAGCTGGAACTGTGGCTGCTGCAAAACCAGACCGCCCTCGCCGCCTTGCATACGCCCTTGCAGGAAGGCCCGTGGCGCACCCTGCTGCTGGTGTTCTTCGCCTCGGCAATCGTGATGCCGCACATGTATCACATGACATTTACCGAAAACCTCAACCCGCGCGCGCTGGTCAGTGCCAGCTGGGGCTTGCCGCTGTTCCTGCTGCTGATGAGCCTGGCGGTGCCGCTGATCCTGTGGGCCGGCCTGAAACTGGGCGCCACCACCAACCCCGAATACTTCACCCTCGGTATCGGCATTGCCGCCAATAGCCCGGCCCTGGCGCTGCTGGCGTACGTCGGCGGTTTATCGGCAGCCAGCGGACTGATCATCGTCACCACCCTGGCGCTGTCGGGCATGGCGCTCAACCACCTGGTGCTGCCGCTGTACCAGCCCCCGGCCGAAGGCAATATCTACCGCTGGTTGAAATGGACGCGCCGCGCGCTGATCGTCGCGATCATCATGGCCGGCTATGGCTTCTACCTGCTGCTGGGTGCCGGACAAGACCTGGCCAACCTCGGCATCGTCGCGTTTGTCGCAACCTTGCAGTTCCTGCCGGGGGTGTTGTCGGTGCTGTACTGGCCGACCGCCAATCGTCGGGGTTTCATCGCCGGGCTGCTGGCGGGGATCCTGGTGTGGGTCGTGACCATGCTGCTACCGCTGGTCGGTAACCTGCAGGGCTTCTACATCCCACTGCTGAACATGATTTATGTGCTGGACGACACCAGTTGGCACATGGCTGCAATTGCCTCGCTGGCCGCCAACGTACTGATGTTCACCCTGATTTCGTTGTTCACCAACGCCAGCCCCGAGGAAACCAGCGCCGCCGAGGCCTGCGCCGTGGATAACGTACGCCGTCCGCAACGCCGTGAACTGCATGCCGCCTCACCCCAGGAGTTCGCCACGCAACTGGCCAAGCCGCTGGGCGCCAAGGCCGCACAAAAGGAAGTCGAACAAGCGCTGCGCGATCTGTACCTGCCCTTTGACGAGCGCCGCCCTTACGCACTGCGCCGCCTGCGTGACCGAATCGAAGCCAACTTGTCCGGTTTGATGGGCCCCAGCGTGTCCCAGGACATGGTGGAAACCTTTCTGCCCTACAAGGCCGGCGGCGAAAACTACGTGACCGAAGACATCCATTTCATCGAGAGCCGGCTGGAGGACTACCACTCGCGCCTCACCGGGCTTGCCGCCGAACTCGACGCCCTGCGCCGCTACCATCGCCAGACGCTGCAGGAATTGCCGATGGGGGTGTGCTCCCTGGCCAAGGATCAGGAGATCCTGATGTGGAACAAGGCCATGGAAGAACTCACCGGCATCGCCGCGCAACGGGTGGTTGGGTCGCGCCTGAATACCTTGGGCGACCCTTGGAAAGAATTGTTGCAAGGTTTCATCAACCTGCCCGACGAACATTTGCACAAGCAGCACCTGGCACTCGACGGCCAGACCCGCTGGCTCAACCTGCACAAAGCCGCGATCGACGAACCCCTGGCCCCCGGTAACAGCGGCCTGGTGTTACTGGTCGAAGACCTGACCGAAACCCAGATGCTCGAAGACAAACTGGTGCACTCCGAGCGCCTGGCCAGTATCGGACGCCTGGCGGCGGGCGTGGCCCACGAGATCGGCAACCCGATTACCGGCATTGCCTGCCTGGCGCAAAATCTGCGCGAGGAGCGTGAAGAGGACGGTGAAATCATCGAAATCAGCGGGCAGATCCTCGAACAGACCAAGCGCGTGTCGCGCATCGTGCAGTCGCTGATGAGTTTTGCCCACGCCGGCGCCCATCAAAATCTCGATGAGGCGGTGTGCCTGGCCGAAGTGGCGCAGGATGCCATCGGGCTGCTGGCCTTGAACCGACGTAATTTCGAAGTACAGTTCTTTAACCTGTGCGATCCCGACCATTGGGTCGACGGTGATTCGCAACGCCTTGCCCAAGTGCTGATCAACCTGCTTTCCAATGCCCGCGACGCGACGCCGGCCGGTGGCGCGGTACGTGTCAAGACCGAGGGTTTCGAGCATACGGTCGATCTGATCGTCGAAGATGAAGGTAGCGGTATTCCACAGAACATCATGGACCGACTGTTCGAACCTTTCTTCACCACCAAGGATCCAGGTGAAGGTACCGGTCTGGGCCTTGCACTGGTCTATTCCATCGTTGAAGAGCATTATGGACAAATCACCATCGACAGCCCGGCTGACACCGAAAGCCAACGCGGCACCCGTATTCGGGTGACCTTGCCGCGTCATGTCGAAGCGACGTCCGCTGTGAACTGAGACCGTCGAGAGAATTGAATCAATGCCGCACATTTTGATCGTCGAAGACGAAACCATTATCCGCTCTGCCTTGCGTCGCCTGCTTGAACGTAACCAGTACCAGGTCAGCGAGGCCGGCTCGGTGCAGGAAGCACAAGAGCGTTTCAGCATTCCCACGTTCGACCTGATTGTCAGTGACCTGCGCCTGCCCGGTGCGCCTGGCACCGAGTTGATCAAGCTTGGCCAGGGCACGCCGGTGCTGATCATGACCAGCTACGCCAGCCTGCGCTCGGCGGTGGACTCCATGAAGATGGGTGCGGTGGACTACATCGCCAAGCCGTTCGACCACGACGAGATGCTTCAGGCCGTGGCGCGTATCCTGCGTGACCGTCAGTCGGCCAGCAGCGCACCGGCCGAACAACGTCCCGCCGGTAAAACCGCCAGCGCAGCCGACAAGCCGGGCGTCGACAACAGCAACGGCGAGATTGGCATCATCGGCTCCTGCCCGCCGATGCAGGACCTGTACGGCAAGATCCGCAAAGTGGCGCCAACCGATTCCAATGTGCTGATCCAGGGTGAATCCGGCACCGGCAAGGAACTGGTGGCTCGCGCGCTGCATAATCTGTCCAAGCGCGCCAAGGCACCGATGATCTCGGTGAACTGTGCGGCGATTCCCGAATCCCTGATCGAGTCCGAACTGTTCGGCCACGAGAAAGGCGCGTTTACCGGTGCCAGCGCCGGGCGTGCGGGCCTGGTGGAAGCGGCGGACGGCGGTACGTTGTTTCTCGATGAAATCGGCGAGTTGCCGCTGGAAGCGCAGGCACGATTGCTGCGCGTGTTGCAGGAAGGCGAGATTCGCCGCGTGGGCTCGGTGCAATCGCAGAAGGTCGATGTTCGCCTGATCGCGGCCACCCACCGCGACCTCAAGAGCCTGGCCAAGATCGGCCAGTTCCGTGAAGACTTGTATTACCGTCTACACGTGATCGCCCTCAAGCTGCCGGCCCTGCGTGAACGTGGCGCCGACGTCAACGAGATCGCCCACGCGTTCCTGCTGCGCCAGAGCGCACGTATCAACCGTACCGACCTGAAATTCGCCCCGGACGCCGAGCAGGCAATCCGACATTACTCGTGGCCGGGTAACGTGCGGGAACTGGAGAATGCGGTCGAGCGCGCGGTGATCCTGTCCGAGAGCCCGGAGATTTCCGCCGAGCTGCTGGGTATCGATATCGAACTCAGTGACCTGGAGGACGACGATTTCATCGGCCTGGCCCCGCAACAGGGCGGTAGCAATACCAGCCATGAGCCGACCGAGGATCTGTCACTGGAGGACTACTTCCAGCATTTTGTCCTGGAGCATCAGGACCATATGACCGAAACCGAACTGGCGCGCAAACTGGGCGTGAGCCGTAAATGCCTGTGGGAGCGCCGTCAGCGCCTGGGTATCCCACGGCGCAAGACCGGTGTGGCCAGCGAAAGCTGAGGGCGCGCGCCCACAGATAACACCCACAGATGTGAAAAAACTGTTACCGCTGATTTTTTGCGTAACAAAAGCCGGGGCTTACGGTAACGAACCCCCGGCTTTTTTTCGCCCGTCAAAAAGCCGAATCCGCCTCAACCCCCCGGTTTTATTGGGCGACACAAAAGTTGGCACGCACCCTGCTATATGCTTAGTACAAAAACAATAACAAGCTTTGTACAAGACAATAAAAATAAGACGAATCGACTCACGCATAACAAAAACAACACGGCGGAGGCGCAGCTAACTGATTCTTTTGGAGAGGCGTTGCATTTGGGGCTTGCCCCGCAACCAGGCCGAGAACAACAAAAACTGCCCTAAGGCAGAGCCTGAACTGGTTGGATCGTAGATCAGCAACACAGCGACCAAAGCAATCCGTTTGCTCTTGACTCTCGATTGAGAGTGCCATGAAGGTCAAAGCTCATGGCGAGGGCGATCAACAAAAACAAGAAGCCCGAAACCAATAATAAAAATAGAGCACGCAACTACTTCTGGGGGAGCTTCGGCTCCCCTTGTAGTTTCCGATAGATCCTCACAGGATTTGCCGCTCAAAGGCTTATGGCGCAAAGCCTGCAGCTTGTTCCTACACCATCCCCCGACTAAATGCTAGAATCCCGGCCCATCATGCGGTCATTCTTCGTTATGGCCGAACATTCCTTCAAACAGTGCATCCCATGCTGAAGAAGTTGTTCCAGTCATTCCGTTCGCCCTTGCGTCGTACGCAACACAAACGCAGCACGCCTGAAGTGCTCAACAGCAGCCAGCATTCGCTGCAACGCGCTCAATTCAGCCGTTATGCCGTGAATATCGTCGAGCGTTTGCAGAACGCCGGTTATCAGGCCTATCTGGTAGGCGGTTGCGTACGCGACATGTTGCTCAATATCACCCCCAAGGATTTCGACGTCGCCACCAGTGCCACGCCCGAGCAGGTGCGCGCCGAGTTTCGCAATGCGCGCATCATCGGCCGGCGTTTCAAGCTGGTGCACATCCACTTCGGTCGCGAAATCATTGAAGTCGCAACGTTCCGCGCCGGCCATCCGCAAAACGATGAAGAGGAAGACACCAATCAGTCTTCCCGCAACGAAAGCGGACGCATCCTGCGCGACAACGTCTATGGCACCCTGGAAGAAGACGCGCAGCGCCGTGACTTCACCATTAACGCCCTGTATTACGACCCGGTCAGCGAGCGCATCCTCGATTACGCCAACGGCGTGCACGACATCCGCAACAACCTGATCCGCCTGATCGGCGACCCGACGCAGCGTTACCAGGAAGACCCGGTACGCATGCTGCGGGCCGTGCGTTTCGCCGCCAAGCTGAACTTCGGTATCGAGAAACACACCGCTGCGCCGATTCGCGAACTGGCGCCGATGCTGCGCGAGATTCCTTCGGCGCGCCTGTTCGAAGAAGTGCTCAAGCTGTTCCTCTCGGGCTACGCCGCCGATACCTTCGAGATGCTCGTCGACCTGCAGTTGTTCGACCCGTTGTTCCCGGCCAGCGCCGAAGCACTGGAACACAACCCGACCTATACCCATACGTTGATCAGCGAGGCATTGATCAACACCGATTTGCGCATCAAGCAGAATAAACCGGTGACTCCGGCGTTCCTGTTTGCCGCGCTGTTGTGGCCCGCCCTGCCAAAACGTGTGCTGCGTTTGCAGGACCGTGGCATGCCACCGATCCCGGCCATGCAGGAAGCCGCTCACGAGCTGATCGCCGAACAGTGCCAGCGCATTGCGATACCCAAGCGCTTCACCATGCCGATCCGCGAGATCTGGGACATGCAGGAACGCCTGCCGCGCCGCAGCGGCAAGCGCGCCGACCTGCTGCTGGACAACCCGCGCTTTCGTGCCGGCTACGACTTCCTGCTGCTGCGCGAAAGCGCCGGCGAGCAGACCGACGGCCTGGGCGAATGGTGGACTGATTACCAGGACGCCAATGACAGCGGACGTCGCGAGATGATTCGTGAGCTGGGCAGCAAGGGTGAAGGAACCGGCGAAGGGCCGAAAAAACGTCGACGCAGTGGCACCAAGCGCAAACGCAGCGCAGCCGATGCCTCGGGCGCCGCAGGCGAATAAACGTGGAACGCATCTACATCGGCATGGGCAGCAATCTGGCCGCCCCGGAGCAACAATTGCGCAGCGCTCTCCAAGCGCTGGCGCAATTGCCCGGCACGACCCTCGCTGGCGTGTCCGCCTTTTACCAAAGTGACTCCCTGCTCCCGGGCCAACCGCGCTACACCAACGCGGTCGCCGCCCTGGACAGCAGCCTTGCGCCACTAGCGCTGCTGGATGCGCTGCAAGCGATCGAAAACGACCAAGGCCGCGAGCGCCTGGAACGTTGGGGCCCACGCACGCTTGACTTGGACATCCTGCTGTTTGGCGATCACCTGATCGATGAACCGCGCCTGAAGGTTCCCCACTATCAGATGCACTTGCGTGCGTTCGTGCTCTATCCGCTGGCCGAACTGGCGCCTGCGGCATTGCAACTGCCCGACGGCAACCGCCTCAGTGCCCTGCTTGAAGCCTGCCCGTTTGTCGGCCTGGAACGGCTCCCTGTTGCTGAATCGCATCAGTAACAGCGGTAACACCGTTATCGTAACAATGCGGTAACACATCCAATTGACTTCCCGTGTCCTCCTCACGACTATAGGCGTCCCGCTGCCGCCAACCGGCGCTAAAGGGCGCAATCAGGCCTTATAAGCACTGCTTTCAAGACAGTGCGCCTGTATAAACAAAGACTCACGCGCGTTACTCGCTGTTTCCAAGCGCCTGAACGAGGACCCTTTTCATGCCAGACATTACCCTGACCACCTTGCAGAGCCTCAAGCTCAAAGGTGAAAAAATCACCATGCTGACCTGCTACGACGCCACCTTCGCCCACGCCTGCTGCCAGGCCGGGGTTGAAGTGTTGTTGGTGGGCGACTCCCTGGGCATGGTTCTTCAAGGGAATGACAGCACCCTGCCCGTGACCACTGATGAACTCGCCTACCACACCGCCAGCGTCAAGCGCGGTAACGAGGGCGCCTTCATCATCGCCGACCTGCCGTTCATGGGTTATGCCACGCTCGAACAGACCTTTCTGAACGCCGGCAAACTGATGCAGGCCGGCGCGCACATGATCAAAGTCGAAGGGGCCGTATGGCTCGCCGAATCGATCCGCCTGCTGGCGGAACGCGGCGTGCCGGTATGCGCGCACATGGGCCTTACGCCCCAGTCGGTGAACATCCTCGGCGGTTACAAGGTGCAAGGTCGCAATGAAGCCCAGGCGCGCCAGATGCGCGCCGATGCCATCGCCCTGGAGCAAGCGGGCGTGGCGATGATCCTGCTTGAATGCGTGCCCAGCGAACTGGCTGCCGAAATCACCCAGGCCGTGAAAGTGCCGGTGATCGGTATCGGCGCAGGCGCGGACACCGATGGCCAGGTGCTGGTATTGCACGACATGCTCGGCCTGTCGATCACCGGCCGCGTGCCCAAGTTCGTGAAGAACTTCATGGCTGGCCAGGACAGCATTCATGCCGCCTTGAGTGCTTATGTCAGCGAAGTCAAAGCCGTTACTTTCCCAGGTGTCGAACACGGATTCTCTGCATGAACACCGTAAAAACCGTACGCGAACTACGCTCGGCCGTCGCCCACGCCCGCAAGGCCGGCAAACGCATCGGCTTCGTGCCCACCATGGGCAACCTGCACAGCGGCCACGCCACGCTGGTGACCAAGGCCGCACAACAGGCGGACTTCGTCGTGGCCAGCATCTTCGTCAACCCGCTGCAATTCGGCGCGGGCGAAGACCTGGACAAATACCCCCGCACCTTGGCCGCCGACCAGGAAAAACTCCTGCAGGCCGGCTGTAACCTGTTATTCGCCCCCACCGTCGAGGAAATGTACCCCGGCGGCATGACCGGCCAGACCCGCGTCAGCGTCCCGCACCTGTCGGAAGGCTTGTGCGGCGCCAGCCGTCCGGGGCACTTCGAAGGCGTGGCCACGGTGGTCAGCAAGCTGTTCAATATGGTCCAGCCCGACATGGCCGTTTTTGGCCAGAAAGACTACCAGCAACTGGCGGTGATCCGCGCCATGGTCCACGACCTCAACATGCCGATCCAGATCATCGGCGAACCCACCGTGCGTGCCGCGGATGGCCTCGCGCTGTCATCGCGCAACGGCTACCTCACCGAGGAGCAACGCGCCATCGCGCCGGTGCTGTACCGCGCGCTCAGCCAGATGGCGACTGCGATCAAAGACGGTGACCGCGATTTTGCCGGGCTGCGTGCCGAACAGATCCGCCAGATCGAAGCTGCCGGCTTGCGCATTGACTACCTGGAAGTCCGCCAAGGCGTGCACCTGCAGCCGGCCACGGCCGAAGATCGAGACATCGTGATTCTGGTCGCGGCATATCTGGGCGCCACTCGCCTCATCGACAACCTGCATCTGAACCTCAAATAACCCCCGCTGAACAGCCCGCCTGTTGCCCTTCACGCTGTGCCGGTATAAAAAAGTACCGGCCACAACGCAGACAAAGCCAAGACATATCGACACGCTAGGTTTAATGTAATCGCCCGGCGCTAAGGTTAGCGCTGTCTGGAACCCAATCCTTGATATAAGACTGGATGTTCCGGGCTTTGAAGTGTCCTAAAGGCAGTCCCCGTAATAAAAGGAAACCCGCAGCGATGGCGTACTACCGCACCCCTCATGACGTTACCGCTCTGCCTGCCTGGCAAGCGCTTAACCAACACCGCCAAGCCATGCAGGATTTCAGCATGCGCGACGCGTTCAATGCCGATCCCCAGCGCTTTTCCCAGTTCACCTTGAGCAGCTGCGGACTTTTCCTCGATTACTCGAAAAACCTCATCACCGGCGAAACCCGCGACCTGCTGGTGGGCTTGGCCAAGGAAGTGGGTCTCAAAGACGCAATCGACTCGCTGTACGCCGGCGAGCCGGTTAACTCGTCCGAAGGCCGCCCTGCCCTGCACACCGCCTTGCGCCGCCCGGTGGGCGACAAGCTGTCGGTAAACGGCGTGAACATCATGCCGGACGTGCACAAGGTGCTGAACCAGATCACTGATCTGGTCGGCCGCATCCACGACGGCCTGTGGCGTGGCTACACCGAGAAGCCAATCACCGACGTGGTGAACATCGGCATCGGTGGCTCGTTCCTCGGCCCGGAGCTGGTCTCCGAAGCGCTGTTGTCCTACGCCCATAAAGGCGTGCGCTGCCACTACCTGGCGAACATCGATGGCAGCGAGTTCCACGAGCTGACCATGAAGCTGCGCGCCGAGACCACGCTGTTTATCGTCTCGTCGAAATCCTTCAACACCCTGGAAACCCTGAAGAACGCCCAGGCCGCACGTGCCTGGTACCTGGCCCAGGGTGGCTCGGAAGCCGAGCTGTACCGCCACTTCATCGCCGTATCGAGCAACAATGCGGCGGCCGTGGCGTTCGGTATCCGCGAAGAAAACATCTTCCCGATGTGGGACTGGGTCGGCGGCCGTTACTCGCTGTGGTCGGCCATCGGCTTACCCATCGCGCTGGCTATCGGCATGTCCAACTTCAAGGAACTGCTGTCCGGTGCCTATACCATGGACCAGCATTTCCAGAACGCGCCGTTCGAGCAGAACATGCCGGTGCTGCTGGGCCTGCTGGGCGTGTGGTACGGCAACTTCTGGGGTGCGCAGAGCCACGCGATCCTGCCGTACGACCACTACCTGCGTAACATCACCAAGCACTTGCAGCAGTTGGACATGGAATCCAACGGCAAGAGCGTGCGCCAGGACGGCAAGCCCGTATCCACCGACACCGGCCCGGTGATCTGGGGGGGCGTGGGCTGCAACGGTCAGCACGCCTACCACCAGTTGCTGCACCAGGGCACCCAACTGATCCCGGCGGACTTCATCGTGCCGATCGTCAGCTTCAACCCAGTGTCCGACCACCATCAGTGGCTGTATGCCAACTGCCTGTCCCAGAGCCAGGCGCTGATGCTCGGCAAAACCCGCAGCGAAGCCGAAGCCGAACTGCGCGACAAGGGCATCGCTGAAGAAGACGTGCAGAAGCTGGCCCCGCACAAAGTGATCCCGGGCAACCGTCCAAGCAACACTCTCGTAGTGGAGCGCATCAGCCCGCGTCGCCTGGGCGCGCTGGTGGCGATGTATGAGCACAAAGTGTTCGTGCAGAGCGTGATCTGGGGCATCAACGCCTTCGACCAATGGGGCGTGGAGCTGGGCAAGGAGCTGGGCAAGGGCGTGTACAACCGCCTGACCGGCGCTGAAGAAACCCTGGCCGAAGACGCTTCGACCCAGGGCCTGATCAACTACTTCCGCGGTCGTCACCGCGGCTGATACCGGTAACGCAAGGCCAACGTCCGTTTGGACGTTGGTCTTGAACCCGCCTGCCACAGGGTGCATCTTTATCACTTGTCGCAAAAACAAGAATAAGGAACGCTCATGTTCGATATCAGCACGTTTCCTACCGCCGATGCCGTCCGCAGGGCTGCGCAACTCAGTCAAGAGGACTACCAGCGCCTCTATCGTCAATCCATTGAGCAACCCGATACGTTCTGGGCCGAACAGGCCAAGGGCTTTCTCGACTGGATCACACCCTGGCATACCGTGCATCGCTCGGATATCAACACCGGCGCCGCCCAATGGTTTGCCGGCGGCCAACTGAACGTCAGCTATAACTGCATCGACCGTCACCTGGCGCAACGCGCCGATCAGCCGGCCTTCATCTGGGAGGGCGATGATCCGACAAAATCCTCCACAATCACCTACCGCCAACTGCACCAGAACGTCTGCCGCCTGGCCAATGTGCTGAAAAGCCGTGGCGTGAAGAAGGGCGACCGCGTGTGCATCTACATGCCGATGATCCCGGAAGCCGCCTACGCCATGCTCGCCTGCACGCGAATTGGCGCGGTGCATTCGGTGGTGTTCGGGGGCTTCTCGCCGGACGCCCTGCGCGACCGTATCCTGGACGCCGATTGCCGCACCGTGATTACCGCCGATGAAGGCGTACGTGGCGGCAGGCCGGTGGCCTTGAAACAGAATGTCGACAAGGCGCTGGCCAGTTGCCCGAACGTCAGCACGGTGCTGGTGGTGGAGCGCACTGGCGCGGCCGTGAACTGGCGAGAAGGCCGAGATATCAAGTACCAGCAAGCGCTGGACGCCGTCGGCAACGACTGCCCGTCCGAGCCGATGGACGCCGAAGACCCGCTGTTCATTCTGTACACCTCGGGCAGCACCGGTAAACCCAAGGGCGTGCTGCACACCACCGGCGGCTATCTGCTGCAGGCGGCGATGACCTTCAAGTACGTGCTCGATTACCGTGATGGCGAAGTGTTCTGGTGCACCGCCGATGTGGGCTGGGTTACTGGCCACAGCTATATCGTCTACGGCCCGCTGGCCAATGGCGCGACGTCGTTGATGTTCGAAGGCGTGCCGAGCTACCCCGACAGCTCACGTTTCTGGCAGGTGATCGACAAGCATCAGGTGAATATCTTCTACACCGCGCCAACCGCCTTGCGCGCCTTGATGCGCGAGGGCCATGGCCCGCTGGAGAACACCTCCCGCGCGAGCCTGAGGCTCTTAGGCAGTGTGGGCGAACCGATCAACCCGGAAGCCTGGGACTGGTATTTCAACGCCGTAGGCGAGCAGCGCTGCCCGATTGTGGATACCTGGTGGCAGACCGAAACCGGCGGCATCATGCTCAGCCCCCTGGTCAGCGCCCAGCGGATAAAACCGGGTTGCGCCACCCAGCCGATGTTTGGCGTGCAACCGGTGCTGCTCGACGAGCAAGGCAAGGTCATCACCGGAGCAGGCAGCGGCGTACTCGCCATTAAATCAAGCTGGCCGGGGCAGATCCGCAGTGTCTACGGTGATCCGCAACGCATGATCGACACCTATTTCAAACCCTATCCCGGCTACTACTTCACCGGTGACGGCGCCCGCCGCGACGAGGACGGTGACTACTGGATCACCGGGCGCATCGATGACGTGATCAACGTGTCCGGCCACCGCATCGGCACCGCCGAGGTGGAAAGCGCATTGGTCCTGCATGATCTGGTCGCCGAGGCCGCAGTGGTGGGCTACCCGCACGATGTCAAAGGCCAGGGCATCTACGCCTTTGTCACGCCGATGAACGGCGTGGAGCCCAGCGATGAACTGAAAAAACACCTGTTGGAGTTGGTCAGCAAGGAAATTGGCAGCTTTGCCAAGCCGGAACTGATCCAATGGGCACCGGCCCTGCCGAAAACCCGCTCTGGCAAAATCATGCGCAGGATTTTGCGCAAGATCGCCTGCAACGAACTGGACAGCCTCGGCGACACCTCGACCCTGGCCGACCCCAGCGTGGTGGACGGCCTGATCGACAAACGCCTGAACCGCTAGGAACCCTCAAGTCGCCATGGAATTTATCCGCAGCCGTATCGAAACCCAGTTGATGAGCCTCACCGGTTTGTCGCTGGGCCAACTGGACCTGGAAAACCCCAAGGGCGATCCAGGCCTGTTCGGACCGAATTCGGTCAGTTGGCAGGTCCATGGCGACTTCAGCAGCATGCTCATCGGCGGTATCAGCGCCTTGATGCTGCAAGCCTTGCACCCACTGGCCCTGGCAGGCGTGTGGGACCACTCGAATTTTCGCCAGGACATGCTCGGGCGCCTGCGCCGCACCTCGCAATTCATTTCCGGCACCACCTTCGGCTCGCGTAAAGACGCCGACTGGCTGATCGAAAAAGTGCGCACCATTCACCTGCAGGTGGTCGGCCACGCGCCTGACGGACGGCCGTATGCGGCCAGCGATCCCGAGCTGTTGACCTGGGTGCATGTGGCGGAGGTGAGCAACTTTCTCGCCGCTCACCTGCGCTATCGCAACCCGCGCCTCTCTGGTCACGACCAGGACCGTTACTACAGCGAAATCGCCGTGGTGGCAGAACGCCTGGGCGCGCGGCATGTGCCACGTTCACGGCAGGAAATTTCTGATTACCTGGCGCGCATCCGCCCGCAATTGCTGTGCGACGAGCGCAGCCGCGAAGTACTTCGGCTGCTGCTCAATGCGCCCTCCCCCAGCACCTTGGCCAGCCCTTTGGCGCGCTGATGATGCAAGCCGGGATCGACCTGCTGCCGGACTGGGCCAGCGCGATGCTTGAGCAACACCAAAGCCCGCTGCAACGCCAAGTGATCCGCGCCGGGGTCAGGCGTAGTGCGCCGCTCCTGCGCTGGGCGATGCGCAACGGCTCGGTACAACGCGCGCACCGGCGGATGGGGTTGATATAGGCAGCGCCTCCATAGCTGTTAAACTCCGCGGCCTTATTGCTCTCACTTACCCAGCAAGGCGCGCTCCATGTCTTCCCTGAATCAGCGCTGCGCGCCGCCCTCGATCAACGCCAAGACCTGATCAACGAACTGCATGCCCAAGGCACCGACTGCTACCGGTTGTTCCACGGCAGCCAGGAAGGCGCCGGCGGCCTGACCATCGACCGTTACGGCCCGCAGTTGCTGGTGCAAAGCTTCCACCAGTCGCTGGAAACCGCCGATCTGCTGGACCTGCATCAACTGATCAATCAGTACATGGGCCTGGAGCTGCTGCTGGTGTACAACGACCGCTCTCGCGGCAACTCACGCATCGACCGCGAAGATTCGATATACCGCGCCGAACCGGCTGCGCTGGAAGATCTGATCGGTCACGAATGGGGTCTGAACTACCGTGTGCGCGGGCGGCATGCCGGGCAAGACCCGCTGCTGTTTCTGGACCTGCGCAATACCCGTGGCTGGGTCAAGGACCACAGCGCCGGCAAAAGCGTACTTAACCTGTTCGCCTATACCTGTGGTGTGGGCCTGAGCGCCGCCGCCGGTGGCGCACGTGAAGTGTGTAATCTGGATTTTGCCGAGGGCAACCTGGCGGTCGGTCGCGAGAATGGCCTGCTCAATCCATCGTTTCCCACCATGCAGTTCGTTCAGTCCGACTATTTTCCGGCCATTCGCCAATTGGCCGGCCTGCCGATCACCCAGCGCCGCGGGCAAAAATTGCCGAGCTATCCACGCCTGGAGCAGCGTCAATACGACCTGGTATTGCTCGACCCACCGGCGTGGGCCAAGAGCGCATTCGGCACCGTCGACTTGTTGCGCGACTACCAGAGCCTGCTCAAGCCCGCGCTCCTCGCCACGGCCGACAATGGCGTGCTGATCTGCTGTAACAACCTGGCAAAGGTCAGCATGGAGGATTGGCGTGAACAGGTGCTGCGCTGTGCGGAAAAAGCCGGACGCCCGGTACGCGACTGGAAGATCATGACACCCGGCGCGGATTTCCCATCCCAGGATCAACAGCCGCCGTTGAAGACGTTGATACTCCAACTGTAAGTAACTTCCGAAAGCCCCTGCTCTTCGGAACCGAAAACCCGTGCCATACTCCAAGGCACTCCTGTTCGACATAGATGGCGCCGCCCCATGCCCAAAGGATTGATCCGCGCCGTTGGCGCCCTGTTGACCGCCCTTGCCTTGTACAGCTTGCTGGGCTTCTTGATTCTGCCGGGCATTGCCCTTCGTATCGCCAACCAACAGTTGGCCCATTACGCCACGGTGCCGGCACGGATCGAGCGCATCGAACTCAACCCGTTCAGCCTGGAAGTGACAGCATGGGGCTTGAAGATCGGCGACCCTGGCAAGGAACAGGTGGGTTTCGAGCGCCTCTACGCCAACTTGCAGATCGACAGCCTGTGGACCCGCGCACTGCACCTGGCCGATGTACAACTGGACCAGCCCAAGACCGAACTGCTGTTCGACAAATCAGGCCAACTGAACCTTGCGCAGTTGTTCAAACTGCCGCCGAGTGAGCCCACTCCGGCCGACCCCGAGGCCAAACCGTTCCCGCTGCGCGTCGATAACATCAAGCTGGCGGGCGGCTACGTGCACTTTCAGGATTTGCGTCCCAGCGAGCCCATCGAGTTTCTCTACGACAAGCTCGACTTTGAACTGAAAAACCTCAGCACCCTGCCTGAGGACAATGCCGACATGACCCTGGTCGCAGCTGGCCCCGAAGGCGGGCAGATTGACTGGAAAGGCAATTTCAGCCTGATACCCATCACCTCAAAAGGCACCCTTAAAGTCACCGACGGCAAGATGAAAGCCTGGTGGCCCTATGTGCGTGACGCACTGCCCCTGGTGCTCGAAGACGGCGTGCTCAATTTCAGCACCGATTACACCTTCAGCCTGGCCAAGGAAACCGAACTGAACCTGACCAACACCGCCGCCAGCATCGCGCCATTTGCCATCAAGGCGCCGGACGGACGTCCATTGGTGCGCCTGGAGCGCCTGGATGTCAGCGAGACCACGGTAGACCTGGCCAAGCAGCACGTGGTGGTCGGCAAAATCCGCAGCAACAAGCTGGAAACCTGGGCCGCCCGTGAAGCCGATGGGCAGTTGGACTGGCAGAAACTGTTCGCCGGCCAACCGAGCAAACCGAGCAAGGCGCCAGCGACCGCACCGGCAACCGCCGACTCCCCCAAGCCTGCACCCGCAGCGCCAAGCAAACCCTGGCAGGTACTGCTCAAGGATGTGCAACTGCGCAACTATCAGGTTCACCTGGCTGACCGTCAGGCCAAACCGGCCGTCGCGCTGGAACTGGGCCCGCTGAACGTCGATATGCAGAACTTCGACAGCCTCAACGCAAGCCCCTTTACACTCAAGGTCGACAGCGGCCTGGGCAAGCAAGGCAAGATCCAGGCGGCTGGCGAGGTCAACCTCAACCCCGTCAGCGCCAGGCTGAAAGTGAATACCAAGGACATCGACCTGCGGGTCGCCCAGTCCTACATCAGCCCGTTCATCCGCCTGGAACTGCGTAGCGGCATGCTCGGCAGCGATCTTGATGTGAACCTCAAGAGTACCGAGCCGTTGGCATTGCAGATCACCGGCCGCGCACAAGTCGACCAACTGCATACCCTCGACACCCTCAAGACCCGTGACTTCGTCAAATGGCAGCGCCTGATGATCGAAGGGCTGAACTACCAGCACGGCGACAGCCTGTCGATCGCCAAGGTCAGCCTGCTGCAGCCTTATGCGCGTTTCATGATCAACGATGACCGCACCACCAACGTCGACGATTTGCTGATACCGCAGCCGGCCGACAGTGGCGCCAAGCCACCGGCGCAAAAGACCGCAAGCAAAGAAAAACCGCTGGGCATTCTTATCGGGCAGATCGCAATCAATGACGGCTCGGCCAACTTCGCCGACTTCAGCCTTACCCCCAACTTCGCTACCGCGATTCAGCAGCTCAACGGGCAAATCGGCACGATTGACAGCCGCCAGGCCAAACCTGCAAGCGTGGATATCAAGGGCAAGGTGGACCGCTACGCGCCAGTCACTATCAAGGGCAGCGTGAACCCATTCGATCCGATGGCAGCCCTGAACATCGCGACCAGCTTCAAACGGGTCGAGCTGACCACCCTGACCCCTTACTCAGGTAAGTTCGCCGGGTTCCGTATCCGCAAGGGCCGGCTCAACCTCGACTTGCACTACGTGATCACCAAGGGCCAGTTGAAGGCCGAAAATAAAGTGGTGGTCGAGCAGCTGCAACTGGGTGAAAAAGTCGACAGCGCCGATGCCGTGGATTTACCGATTCGCCTGGCTGTTGCCCTGCTCAAAGACAGCGACGGCAAGATTTCCATCGAACTGCCGGTCACCGGCGACCTGAACAACCCGCAATTCAGCGTGATGCCGATTGTATGGCAGACCCTGCGTAACCTGGTGGTTCGCGCAGCTGCCGCACCGTTCAAGTTCATCGGCGGGCTGGTCACCGGAGGCGGTGCGGAAGACCTGGGCAATGTGTCGTTTGCCGCAGGCTCCAGTGAACTGGATAAAGATGCCGAGGGCGCACTGAACACCCTGGCCAAGGCGCTGAAAGAACGCCCTGCCCTGCGCCTGGAAATTGAAGGGACGGCGGCCGCCAGCAGCGATGGTCCATTCCTGGCCGCCCAACGCCTGGAACGGGAATACCAGTACAACTATTACAAAATCCTGCAGCGCCGTGGCGATAAGGTGCCTGCCCAAGCCTCCTTGCTGGAGGTTCCGGAACGCGAAAAAGCACCATTGCTCGAGGGCATCTACCGTACCCGCGTGAAACAACAGCCACCGGCAGAATGGAAAGACCTGAGCAGCGATGAACGCAGCGCCAAGTTGCGTAACGGCGTGATCGCGTTCTGGAGCAACAGCGACGTGCTGCTGCGCAAACTCGGCCAGGACCGTGCCAGCACGATCAAGGATTACCTGGTGGACAAGGGGCAGTTGGAAGATGACAGGGTGTACTTCATCGATGCCAACCTGGGCCAGGCCGAGAAAGATGGCCGGGTGGTGACGCCGATGCATCTGGATGCCGAATAACTGCCCACAATAGAACAGGCCCCGGCACAAGTGTCGGGGCCTGTAATGACCACATCCGTGTGGTCGGTCGCATGAACCTCAGAGGTGCATTGAGTGGATATCTGACTCACGCGCCGCCGCCGCTAAGTTGTTCAAACGAACTGTCCAGCGTTACTCGGCTTTCAGGCCATCAGCCGATACAGCCTTCACGCCTTTGATTTTCTTGGTGATCGCAACAGCAGTGGCTTTCTGCGATTCAGTCACAGCAGTAGCGGACGACAGGGACACCACACCTTTGTTGGTTTCGACCTTGATGTCAGTGCCAGGAATGCCCTTCTCAGTCACTAGATCAGCTTTCACTTTGGTAGTGATCCAAGTGTCGCTGGTGGTTTCTTTAGCGTCATGAGCTGCACTTTTGGTTTTGTCGATACCGTCAGCTTTAGTAGCGCCGCCAGCCAGCAGGCCATCAGCGGATACCGCGGTCACACCTTTGATTTTCTTGGTGATGGCTACAGCAGTCGCTTTCTGCGAGTCCGAGATAGCTACGTCCGAAGACAGGGAAACCACACCTTTGTTGGTCTCAACCTTGATATCCGAACCTGGGATGCCTTTTTCAGTCAGCAGGTCAGCTTTGACTTTGGTGGTGATCCAGGTATCGGAAGTGGACTCTTTGGCCTTGGTCATTTCGCCTGCGGCCAGGGTCATTGGCGCTTGGGTAGGCTGGGCAAAGGCGGCGTTAGCCATGGCCAGGGTCAGGGCAGTAGCAGTGGCGGTAGCGAGAGCGAACTTCTTCATACGAGTAACTCCTGTTTTATTAAAAGTCTGCGGCGTGTGAACCTTGATGCTGCAGCGTTAACAGGGTTATTGCAGGCGGTGTGCCAACTCTCGAATACAAACAAAACCCTTATAAAACAATGATTTAAAAATTATGCAGATTTTTGGAATCGTGCAACTTGCATGAAGCCGATCGTGCCTGCATGCAAGTTGCGGCTTTTCGGGTCTATTTAAGCGACTGATTTTTAGGTACTTTCCTGCGCCCATAAAAAAAGGACTCCGAAGAGTCCTCTTTTTCAGCGTAAGACTGGGGTGATTAAACGCCCGAAGCCTTGGCTGCTGCTACGTCCTTGATGGACAGCTTGATACGGCCGCGGTTATCCACGTCCAGTACCAGCACTTCCACTTCCTGGCCTTCTTTGAGAATGTCGGTGACTTTCTCAACGCGAGCGTCGCTCAGCATCGAGATATGCACCAGACCGTCCTTGCCCGGCAGGATGTTGACGAATGCGCCGAAGTCGACGATGCGCTCAACCTTACCGACGTAGATCTTGCCGATCTCGGCTTCAGCGGTAATACCCAGAACGCGCTGACGTGCTGCTTCAGCTGCTTCCTTGGTTTCGCCGAAGATCTTGATCGAGCCGTCGTCTTCGATGTCGATCGAAGCCTTGGTCTCTTCACAGATCGCGCGAATGGTCGCGCCGCCTTTACCGATGACATCACGGATTTTGTCGGTGTCGATTTTCATCGCGATCATGGTCGGAGCATTTTCCGACAGCTCGGTACGCGACTGGCCAATGATCTGGTTCATCTGGCCGAGGATGTTCAGGCGCGCTTCCAGGGCTTGGCCCAGGGCGATCTCCATGATTTCTTCGGTGATGCCTTTGATCTTGATGTCCATCTGCAGCGCGGTAACACCTTTAGCGGTACCGGCTACTTTGAAGTCCATGTCGCCCAGGTGGTCTTCGTCACCCAGGATGTCGGTCAGGATGGCGAACTTCTCGCCTTCTTTAACCAGACCCATGGCGATACCGGCAACCGGTGCCTTCATCGGCACACCGGCGTCCATCAGGGCCAGGGAAGCGCCGCAAACGGAAGCCATGGAGCTGGAGCCATTGGACTCGGTGATTTCCGACACAACACGGATGGTGTACGGGAACACGTCAGCAGCAGGCAGCATGGCCTGAACCGAACGGCGGGCCAGACGGCCGTGACCGATTTCGCGGCGACCGGCACCGCCCATGCGACCACACTCGCCCACCGAGAACGGAGGGAAGTTGTAGTGCAGCATGAAGGGGTCTTTTTTCTCGCCTTCCAGGGTGTCCAGCAGCTGTGCGTCGCGGGCAGTACCCAGCGTCGCAACGACCAGTGCCTGGGTTTCACCACGGGTGAACAGGGCAGAACCGTGAGTCTTGGGCAGAACACCGACTTCGATGTTCAGCGGACGCACGGTGCGGGTGTCGCGACCATCGATACGTGGCTTGCCGTTAACGATGTTTTCGCGAACGGTGCGGTATTCGATTTCACCGAATGCAGCTTTGACGTCGCTGGCGGAAGGCTGGCCTTCTTCACCGGACAGCTTGGCTACAACCTGCTCCTTCAACTCGCCCAGGCGAGCGTAGCGGTCGGCCTTGACGGTGATGGTGTAGGCATCGGAGATAGCAGCGCCGAACTCGGAGCGGATAGCACCCAGCAGTTCAGTCGCTTCGGCTTGTGGAGCCCAGGCCCAGGTTGGCTTGGCAGCTTCGGCAGCCAGTTCTTTAACCGCGTTGATCACGGACTGGAACTCGTCGTGAGCAAACAGTACCGCGCCCAGCATCTGGTCTTCGGTCAGCTCTTTGGCTTCCGATTCAACCATCAGTACGGCTTCCGAGGTACCGGCAACGACCATGTCCAGGCTCGACGCTTTCAGTTGCTCGTAAGTCGGGTTCAGCAGGTAGCCGGTGCTTTCGTGGAAAGCTACGCGGGCGGCGCCGATCGGGCCATCGAAAGGAATGCCGGAGATGGCCAGGGCCGCCGACGTACCGATCATCGCAGCGATGTCCGGATCGGTCTTCTTGCTGGTGGAAACGACGGTGCAGACGACCTGCACTTCGTTCATGAAGCCTTCTGGGAACAGCGGACGGATCGGACGGTCGATCAGTCGGGAAGTCAGGGTTTCTTTCTCGGAAGGACGGCCTTCACGCTTGAAGAAACCGCCAGGGATCTTACCGGCAGCGTAAGTCTTTTCCTGGTAGTGAACGGACAGAGGGAAGAAGCCCTTGCTCGGATCAGCGGTCTTGGCGCCAACAACGGTCACCAATACGGTCACGTCGTCATCAACGGTAACCAGCACTGCGCCGGAGGCTTGACGGGCAATACGGCCTGTCTCGAGGGTAACGGTCGACTGACCGAACTGGAATTTTTTGATAACCGGGTTCACGGTGTCCTACCTTCTTTGTGGCTCTTGGGGAACTTGTCTTCTTGCGAAATTCTTGGGCAATGTCGGGAATCGGCCCAACCCTTGTCCAGGGTAAAACGTGTATCCAGATAAAACTTGAGGCTGGGAGCCTGCCATGGGCCAACGGGAATCCCGATGACACACGGCAGACAACCAACCTCTAGCGCAATCGCTGATTAGCGACGCAGACCCAGGCGACCGATCAGAGCCTGATAACGACCCAGATCCTTGCCTTTCAGGTAGTCCAGCAGCTTACGGCGCTGGTTTACCATGCGGATCAGACCACGACGGGAGTGGTGGTCTTTACCGTTGGCCTTGAAGTGACCTTGCAGCTTGTTGATGTTGTGGGTCAGCAGTGCAACTTGCACTTCTGGCGAACCAGTGTCACCAACAGCTTGCTGATAGTCAGCTACGATTTGTGCTTTTTCTTGAACGTCGAGAGCCATGAGGCAATCCTTTTTTCAGGAAACCACCCAAAGGGCAGTTTCAACAGGCCAGGGACAAATCCCTGTATCTAAAAATGAGTGTTGACCATGCCTGTTAACAGCCACACTCGTTCGGTCATTCTGACCGAATCAGTCGACGCGGCGCGATGCGCCCGTCTTCGCTCACTTCACCGATACCGATAAAGCGACCGTTATGATCCTGTACTCGCACCATGCCGAACTTCGGGGCATCCGGGGCGCGTACCGGCTGGCCGTTGAGCCAGTAGAACGCGCTGTGCTCCGAGAAGTGCAGCAATGGCCAATCAAGCAAACCGCTGTCCGAAGGCATCAGGAAGCGATCAACCGCTTCGTTGCCGCCTTCGGCGTGTACGGCTTCCAACTCTTCCAGCGTGACCGTCTGGGCCAGGGTGAAAGGGCCCGCTTGTGTACGTCGCAGTTCGGCAACGTATGCGCCGCAGCCCAGTTGCTCACCAATATCCTCCACCAGGGTACGGATATAAGTGCCTTTGCTGCAGTCCACCGCCAATCGGGCGGTGTCACCCTCACAGGCGAGCAAATCCAGCCGGGCAATAGTAACAGAACGCGGTTCACGCTCCACCACTTCGCCTGCACGTGCCAGCTTGTAAAGAGGCTGGCCATCACGCTTGAGCGCCGAGTACATCGGCGGTATCTGACTGATTTGCCCACGAAAAGCGGGTAAAGCCGCCTCGATATCAGCACGACCAACGGTCACGTCGCGAACCTGCAAGACATCACCTTCGGCGTCTGCCGTGGTGGTGGTCTTGCCCAGTTGCATCAGCGTTTCGTAACCCTTGTCGGAATCGAGCAGGTATTGCGAGAACTTGGTGGCCTCGCCGAAACACAGCGGCAACACGCCGGTGGCCAGGGGGTCGAGGCTGCCGGTGTGCCCGGCCTTCTCGGCATTGAGCAGCCAGCGGACCTTCTGCAAGGCGGCATTGGAGGTAAAACCAATGGGCTTGTCGAGCAGAATGATGCCGCTGACGTTGCGACGGATACGTTTGACCTGAGCCACCGCTTACTCCTTGGCGTCTTCAGGTGTGGACGGGTGCTGGCTGTCTTCAGCCACCGCGCGCTCGATCAGCGCTGACAGGTGCGCGCCACGCACGACGCTTTCGTCGTAGTGGAAATGCAACTGAGGCACGCTGCGCAGCTTCATTTCACGGGCCAACTGCATGCGCAGGAAGCCTGCAGCCGAGTTGAGCACCTTGATGCTCTGCGCGATTTCCTCGCTGTTGTCCTGACCCATCACGGTGATGAAGATCTTGGCGTGACCTACGTCACGGCTCACTTCAACAGCGGTGATGGTAACCAGGCCAACGCGCGGGTCTTTGACTTCGCGACGGATCAGTTGGGCCAGCTCGCGCTGCATCTGATCGCCGATACGCTGGGTACGGCTGTATTCTTTTGCCATGTCTTGTTACCTGTTACTGCCACACGGTGAAACCCGTGGGGTCTGAAAGCGGCAAACGCCCGGCCTGACAAAAGCCAGACCGGGCGTTGCGTTTAGAGTCCTTACGCGGCGCGGGGCATGTGCATGCCCACACGCTGCGTGGCTCCTGAAGTGCGCGAGTCAGAGGCTGCGAGCAACCTGAACCTTCTCGTAGACTTCGATCTTGTCGCCAGCTTTGACGTCGTTGTAGCTCTTGACGCCAATACCGCATTCCATGCCGGCACGCACTTCGGAAGCGTCATCCTTGAAGCGGCGCAGGGATTCCAGCTCGCCTTCAAAGATAACGATGTCTTCACGCAGTACACGGATTGGACGGTTACGGTGCACAACACCTTCGATAACCATGCAACCGGCGATCGCGCCGAATTTCGGCGAACGGAACACGTCACGCACCTCGGCAACACCCAGGATATTCTCCCGAACGTCGCTGCCAAGCATGCCGGTGAGGGCTTTCTTGACGTCTTCGATGATGTCGTAGATGACGTTGTAGTAACGCATGTCCAGGCCTTCCTGCTCAACGATCTTGCGAGCGCCAGCATCGGCACGCACGTTGAAGCCGAACAGTACAGCGTTGGAAGCCAGTGCCAGGTTGGCATCGGATTCGGTGATACCACCGACACCGCCACCCACAACACGCACTTGCACTTCGTCGTTACCCAGGCCGTTCAAGGCGCCGTTCAACGCTTCGAGAGAACCACGGACGTCAGATTTGAGGACGATGTTGAGCGTCTTCTTCTCGGCCTGGCCCATGTTCTCGAAGATATTTTCCAGCTTGCCGGCGTGGGCACGAGCCAGTTTGACTTCGCGGAACTTGCCTTGACGGAACAGAGCCACTTCACGGGCTTTCTTCTCGTCCGCAACCACGCTCATCTCGTCGCCAGCGTCCGGGGTACCGTCCAGGCCGAGGATCTCGACAGGGATGGAAGGACCGGCTTCCTTGATTGGCTTGCCGTTCTCATCGAGCATGGCACGTACACGGCCATAGTTCGAACCGACCAGCACCATGTCGCCTTGGCGCAGGGTACCGTCTTGAACCAGTACGGTTGCAACCGGGCCACGACCTTTGTCGAGACGCGATTCAACCACAACACCGCGACCTGGCGCCGATGGGGTTGCTTTGAGCTCAAGGACTTCAGCTTGCAGCAGGACCGCTTCGAGCAGTTCGTCTACGCCAGTACCGACTTTCGCCGAAACCGAAACGAACGGCGTATCACCGCCCCACTCTTCGGAAGTCACGCCGTGAACCGACAGTTCGCTACGAATGCGATCCAGGTCCGCGCCCGGCTTGTCGATCTTGTTCACTGCAACAACCAGTGGAACGCCGGCAGCCTTGGCGTGCTGGACAGCTTCAATGGTCTGCGGCATCACGCCGTCGTCCGCTGCAACGACCAGGATCACGATGTCAGTCGCCTTGGCACCACGGGCACGCATCGCGGTAAACGCGGCGTGACCCGGGGTGTCGAGGAAGGTGACCATGCCGCGCTCGGTTTCAACGTGGTAAGCACCGATGTGCTGGGTGATGCCGCCGGCTTCGCCTGCAGCTACCTTGGCACGACGGATGTAGTCGAGCAGCGATGTCTTACCATGGTCAACGTGACCCATTACGGTCACAACCGGCGCACGGGAGAACGTCTCACCTTCAAACTTCAGGGACTCGGCCAGGGAGTCTTCCAGGGCCGTGTCGCTGACCAGGGTCACTTTGTGGCCCAATTCTTCAGCCACGAGCTGAGCAGTTTCCTGATCAAGCACTTGGTTGATGGTCGCTGGAGTACCCAGTTTGAACATGAACTTGATGATTTCAGCAGCCTTGACCGACATCTGATTGGCGAGATCGCCAACGGTGATGGTCTCGCCGATCTGGACATCACGCACGACAGGGCCGGTTGGGCTCTGGAAACCGTGGGCGTTGCGCTTTTTCAGCTTGGCCTTGCCGCGACCACCACGACGGAAGCCATCGCTTTCTTCGTCGGTAGTACGTGGGGCAACGCGTGGCGCAGGCGCCTTCTCTTTGACCGAAGCACGATGCGGAGCGTTTTTGCGCTCGCCATCGCCACCACCGCCACGACGGTTGTTATCGTCGGCACGTGGTTTGTCCGGACGACGAGGCTCTTCGCGTTTGCGCGCATCAGCGGCGGGCGCTGGTGCGGCGGCAACCGGAGCGGTCTCGCGCACTGCTTCTACAGGAGCGGCGACCGCTTCAGTGGCAGCAGGTTGCGCAGCAGCAGGCTGGCGACGCGCTTCTTCTTCGGCGCGACGCTTGGCTTCTTCTTCAGCCTTCTGACGAGCAGCATTTTCTACTGCGCGACGCTCTTCCAGTTCGCGTTTGCGCTCGGCTTCGATTTCTTCCGGGCTGCGCTGTACGAAGACTTTCTTCTTGCGTACTTCAACACTGATGCTCTTGCTACCAGCAACACGCAGGGTGCTGGTGGTTTTGCGCTGCAATGTAATCTTGCGCGGTTCTTCCACTTTCGCCTTGTGGCTGCTCTTCAAGTGAGTCAGTAAAGACTGTTTCTCACTATCGCTCACACCTTCATCGGCGGCGGTGTGCGGCAGACCTGCCTCACGCATCTGCTGCAACAGGCGCTCTACCGGTGTTTTGACCTCATCGGCCAGTTGTTTCACCGTGACTTGCGTCATGCACTTCTCTCCTCAGGCCGCGCCTAATTACTCGAACCAATGGGCTCGGGCGGCCATGATCAACTTGCCGGCACGATCATCGTCAATGCCGTCGATGTCGAGCAGATCGTCAATAGACTGCTCGGCCAGGTCTTCGCGGGTAATTACGCCGCGCACCGCCAGTTCCATCGCCAAATCCTTGTCCATACCCTCAAGCGAGAGCAGGTCTTCGGCCGGATGGGCGTCTGCCAGCTTTTCCTCAGTAGCGATGGCTTTGGTCAACAAACGATCCTTGGCCCGAGCGCGAAGCTCGTTGACGATATCCTCGTCAAAGCCGTCGATGTTGAGCATCTCCTCCACCGGTACGTAGGCAATCTCTTCCAGGCTGGTGAAGCCTTCGTCCACCAGCACCTGCGCCAGTTCTTCATCGACTTCAAGCTCTTCGATAAAGTTGCGCAGAATGTCACCGGTTTCAGCTTGCTGCTTAGCCTGGATGTCCGATTCGGTCATCACGTTCAGGGTCCAACCGGTCAACTGGCTGGCCAGACGCACGTTCTGACCACCACGACCGATGGCCTGAGCCAGATTGTCTGCGCCAACGGCGATGTCCATTGCATGGGCATCTTCGTCAACGATAATTGCCGCCACTTCAGCTGGCGACATGGCGTTGATCACGAACTGCGCCGGGTTATCGTCCCACAGGACGATGTCCACACGCTCACCGCCCAATTCGCCCGACACTGCCTGGACGCGCGAACCGCGCATACCAATGCAAGCGCCTTGCGGGTCGATGCGTTTGTCCTTGGAACGAACCGCGATCTTGGCGCGCGAACCCGGGTCGCGGGACGCAGCCATCACTTCGATCAGGCCTTCGGCGATTTCCGGCACTTCGATACGGAACAGCTCGATCAGCATTTCCGGCGCGGTACGCGACAGAATCAACTGAGGGCCGCGGTTCTCGGTGCGGATTTCCTTGAGCAGCGCACGCAGACGCACGCCGACACGGAAGGTTTCGCGAGAGATGATGTCTTCGCGGGCCAGCAACGCTTCAGCGTTGTTGCCCAGGTCGACGATCACATTGTCGCGGGTCACTTTTTTCACGGTGCCGGAGATGATTTCGCCCAGGCGCTCACGATAAGCGTCAACAACTTGAGCGCGCTCGGCTTCGCGAACCTTCTGCACGATGACCTGCTTGGCGGTCTGTGCAGCAATACGGCCGAACTCGATCGATTCGATCTTTTCTTCGACGACATCACCCACCTGGGCGCCAGGGTGCGTTTGTGCAACCTTGCTTGGCCAGGTTTCGATAGCCGGATCATCAAGATCGTCCTCTTCGACCACCGTCCAGCGACGGAAAGTCTCATAGGCACCAGTGTGGCGATTGATTTCCACACGCAGATCTACTTCGTCTTCAAAACGTTTCTTGGTGGCAGTGGCCAGGGCCAGCTCCAACGCTTCAAAAATCACGCTTGCCGGTACACCCTTTTCATTGGATACCGACTCAACAACCAGCAGTACTTCTTTGCTCATCGTACGCCTCGCCTTTCGCAAGCCATTGGATCCGCGGGATCCGCGTCTCAGTCAAAACTGGGAATAATGTTGGCCTTGTCGATCATATCGATCGGCAACAGGAACTCATGGTCTTCTACCTGCACCACGACGTCCTGCTCTTCTACACCGCGCAGAAGGCCCTGAAAGTTGCGTCGCCCTTCGAACGGGGAGCGCAGCTTGATCTTCACTTGTTCACCGGCAAATTTTGCAAACTGCTCAATAGTGAACAGTGGGCGTTCCATGCCTGGCGAGGAAACTTCGAGGGTGTATTCAACGGAGATTGGATCTTCAACATCCAGCACACCGCTGATTTGACGGCTGACAATGGCACAATCGTCCACCAGCACACCGCCCTCTTTATCGATATAAACGCGCAACATTGAGTGGCGACCTTGAGCCGAAAACTCAATACCCCAGCATTCATAGCCTAGGGCCACGACCACCGGGGCCAGCAAGGCCTGCAACTCTTCTAGCTTGCTCGACACCTGAACCCCCTCGTGCATGTATGTGCATGCTGTGCAAAATAAAAAAATGGGCGAAACGCCCATCCTTGAAACGCCGTCGAACAGCGGCGTTGAAAGTGTCCAGCTAACAAAAAGCCCCTTAAAAGGGGCTCCGCTAAAACTGGTTGCGGGGGCCGGATTTGAACCGACGACCTTCGGGTTATGAGCCCGACGAGCTACCAGACTGCTCCACCCCGCGACAAAGCTGGGGCGGAAGTATACGACCGATCCCTTGCAGGGTCAATGTAACCTTCCACCTACAAGAAAGCCCGCAACAGCGGGCTCTCCTGATAATTGGTACCGAGAAGGGGACTCGAACCCCTACACCCTATGGGCACAACCACCTCAAGGTTGCGTGTCTACCAATTCCACCACCTCGGCAATACAGCGCTTACAACTCTTCTTACTTCTGCTCTTGAGCTGGAGGTACGTCAGTCGCTGGAGTAGCCGACTTTTGCTCTTGAAGCACCGGGACATCATCAGAAGCCGGTTTTGCTTTTGGTACTTCCAACACTGCTGGGTTTGGCAAACCTACTTGAGTCAGCACATGAGCTTTCTCTTTAGCAAAGTAACCTAACCCCAAGCTGGTTATGAAGAAACCGGCGGCAAGTATAGCAGTAAACTTACTAAGAAAGGTAGAGGAACCTTGGCTTCCGAACACAGTATTTGAAGCACCTGCACCGAAAGACGCACCAGCATCCGCACCTTTGCCCTGTTGCAACAAAACCAGGGCAACTACGCCCAGGGCAGCCAACAGATGAAAAACGACTACGACTGTTTCCAGCATTTTTTCAGTTTCCCGCGGCGCGACAGATCGCACCGAACTCATCTGCATTCAGGGAAGCTCCACCAATGAGCCCCCCATCGATATCCGGCATGCCGAACAGTTCGACCGCATTGGCCGCCTTCACGCTGCCGCCGTATAGAAGACGCACACCTTGTGCGACTTCAGAATTCTCTGCCGCCAACTGGGCGCGGATGGCTGCGTGCACATCCTGCGCCTGTTGCGGTGTAGCAGTCAGCCCGGTACCAATGGCCCAGACTGGCTCGTAAGCAATCACTGCCTTTGCAAACGCACCCACACCCAGCTCTTCAATGATGCTGCCCAGCTGACGCGAGACAACTTCAAGAGTCTTGCCCGACTCACGCTGCTCCAGGGTTTCCCCTATGCACAACACGGGAATCAAGCCACTGGCTTGTGCGGCTGCGAACTTGCGATTGAGCGTCCCATCCCGCTCACCCATCATCTGACGGCGTTCGGAGTGCCCGACAAGCACATAGGAACAACCCGCATCAACCAACTGACTCGGAGAAATCTCACCGGTCAAAGCACCTTGCATGGCTTCCACTGCGGAATTCTGCGCGCCGACCTGAATCGACTTGCCTTTCAAGCCATCAACCACTTGGGTGATATGCAAGCAAGGCGGGAAAACCGCAACATCAACACCGCTAGGCAAGGCCAAGTGACGAAGGCCATTGATCAGCTCAGCGACACTGGCGCGGGTACCGTGCATCTTCCAGTTACCAGCTACCATAGTGCGACGCATGCTGTACCCCGTCGGTCAAAGTGGGCGCAGATGTTACCCAACCACATCCTTACTGGCAAGCCGAATTCAGGCGCAAACTTCAGTTACCAGTTTTGCCAAGTCTTCGGCATGACCGCGGACCTGCATTTCGTCGTCACCTTCGACCATGACACGCACCAAAGGCTCTGTACCGGACTTGCGCAGCAATACCCGACCACGCCCCGCCATTGCCAGGGTTACACGCTCGCATGCCTCTTTCACAGCCGGGTGATCGATCGGGTTTTCGCCGCCACCAAAACGTACGTTCAGCAGCACCTGTGGACACTTGCGCAACGCCTGACGCGCCTGAGCAAGGCTTTCATTGCGACGACGCAGGGCCATCAGCACCTGCAGCGCAGCAATGATCGCATCACCTGTCGTGGTGTGCTGGAAGCAGACCACATGGCCGGAGTTCTCGCCGCCCACCAGCCAGTTGCGCTCAAGCAACTCAGTGATGACATAGCGATCACCGACATTGGCACGCACGAAGGGAATCCCCAGGTCCGCCAAGGCCAGTTCCAGACCCAGATTGCTCATCAGAGTACCGACAACGCCGCCCTGAAGCTTATTACGCTCATGCATGTCGCGCGCGATGATGAAAAGCAGATCGTCGCCATCCACAATCGCACCCGTGTGATCCACCATCAGGACCCGATCACCGTCGCCGTCGAAGGCAATCCCCAGATCCGCATGCTCTGCCAGAACAGCGACCTGCAACTGTTCCATATGGGTGGAGCCGCAGTTTTCGTTGATGTTCAACCCATTAGGTTGAGCCGACAGCACTGTGACTTGAGCGCCCAACTCCTTGAATACGCTCGGCGCGACTTTGTAGGTCGCGCCATGCGCACAGTCGACCACCAACTTGAGCCCGGCAAAGCTGGTGCTGCTCGGCACACTGCTCTTGCAGAACTCGATGTAGCGACCCGACGCATCATTGATACGCGATACCTTGCCCAGCTTGCTGGACTCAACCACCGTCATCGGCGCATCCAGCAGCTCTTCGATCATCAGCTCGATCTCATCGGGCAGCTTGGTACCCTGACCCGAGAAGAACTTGATGCCGTTGTCATCATGAGGATTGTGCGAGGCACTGATCACGATACCGGCTTCAGCGTGAAAGGTACGCGTCAGGTAAGCGATGGCGGGCGTCGGCATCGGCCCCAGCAGCATGACGTCAGCACCAGCGGCAGACAAACCCGCCTCAAGCGCAGATTCAAACATATAACCCGAAATTCGCGTGTCCTTACCCACCAGGATGCGGCAGGCGCCCATGCTGCGGAACGCCATACCTGCCGCCCAACCCAGCTTGAGCATGAAATCAGGAGTAATGGGATATTCGCCGACCCGCCCACGAATGCCGTCGGTACCAAAATACTTTTTAGTCATAGGTGCTCCATCATTCTTATTCGGCTGATTCTACTGCGGCAATCATGCGTACTACATCCACCGTCTCGGCTACATCATGCACCCGCAGAATACGCGCGCCCTTGGTCACCGCAAGAGTGGCGAGTGCGAGTCCGCCATAAAGCCGCTCACCCACCGGGCGATTCAAGGCCAGCCCTATCATGCTCTTGCGCGAAACACCGACCAACAAGGGCCGACCAAGGGTATGCAAGGATTCCATGTGCTTGAACAGGCTTAAATTGTGCTGCAGGGTCTTGGCGAAACCGAACCCCGGATCAAGGATGATTTTTTCCGGCGCAATACCCACCGCTGCACACGCAACAATGCGACCAGAGAGAAAATCACTCACCTCGCCGACCAGGTCATCATAGTGAGGGCTGTCCTGCATGTTGCCGGGCTCACCCAGCATATGCATGAGGCACACCGGCAACCCAGTGGCCGCCGCCGCATCCAGGGCCCCCTCTCGTCGAAGGGAGCGCACATCGTTGATCAGCCCAGCTCCCAGGCGCGCAGCTTCGCGCATCACGGCAGGTGTCGAGGTATCAACCGAGATGATCACATCCAGCTCTCGAGCAATACGCTCAACGACCGGAGCCACCCGCTCCAATTCCTCAAGCGGAGAAACAACACGAGCACCCGGCCGAGTCGACTCGCCCCCAATATCAATCAAGGTCGCGCCGGCCATAACCATGGCCTCGGCATGACGCAGCGCGGCATCCCGCTGACTGAAGCGGCCGCCGTCGGAAAAGGAGTCGGGGGTTACGTTAAGAATGCCCATGACATGCGTATGGGCCAAATCAAGAACCCGGTTGCCGCAAGGCAACCGGGTGGAGGTCAACACTGAAGTCATTTCAAACCTTAGTGGTCAGCCGCAGGGCCGCCGATCGGGGTTTCAGGGCGCTCGCTCTGAATGACTGGCGGGGTGCCAGAGGTGCCCGAACCGCCCTCCCAATCGCGAGGCTCACGCGGCTCGCGCCCTGCCATGATGTCGTCAATCTGGTCGGCATCAATGGTTTCGTATTTCATCAGCGCGTCAGCCATTGCATCCAGCTTGTCGCGGTTATCGGTCAGGATCTGTTTGGCCGTGCCATAGCACTGATCAATGATGCTGCGCACTTCGGAGTCGATCAGCTTGGCTGTCTCACCGGAGAAACTCGCATTTTGACCGCCGCCGCCACGCCCCAGGAATACTTCACCCTCTTCTTCGGCATACATCAACGGACCGAGTTTTTCCGAGAGTCCCCACTTGGTCACCATATTTCGTGCGATCTGGCTGGCACGCATGATGTCGTTGGAAGCGCCCGTGGTGACACCGTCGAAGCCCAGGGTCATTTCTTCTGCAATTCGACCACCGTACAGCGAGCAGATCTGGCTGATCAATGCGCGCTTGGAGAGGCTGTAACGGTCCTCTTCAGGCAGGAACATGGTCACACCCAGAGCCCGACCACGCGGAATGATCGACACCTTGTAGACCGGGTCGTGCTCAGGCACAACGCGACCGACAATGGCGTGGCCGGCTTCGTGATAAGCGGTGTTCTGCTTCTCTTTCTCGGACATGACCATGGATTTGCGCTCAGCGCCCATCATGATCTTGTCCTTGGCCAGCTCGAATTCCTTCATTTCAACGATGCGCTTGCCGGTACGGGCTGCAAACAACGAAGCCTCGTTCACCAGGTTGGCCAGGTCGGCACCGGAGAAACCCGGGGTACCACGAGCAATCACAGCCGGAGCCACGTCGTCGCCCATTGGTACTTTGCGCATGTGCACCTTGAGGATCTGTTCGCGACCGCGTATGTCCGGCAGGCCCACTACCACCTGGCGGTCGAAGCGACCTGGACGCAGCAGCGCTGGGTCCAATACATCCGGACGGTTGGTTGCGGCGATGACGATGATGCCGTCATTCATCTCGAAACCATCCATTTCCACCAGCAATTGGTTGAGGGTCTGCTCACGTTCATCGTGACCGCCCCCCATACCGGCGCCACGATGGCGACCGACGGCGTCGATTTCGTCGATGAAGATGATGCACGGCGCATGCTTCTTGGCCTGCTCGAACATATCGCGAACACGACTGGCACCGACGCCGACGAACATCTCGACGAAGTCAGAACCGGAAATGGTGAAGAACGGCACCTTGGCTTCACCGGCGATCGCCTTGGCCAGCAAGGTTTTACCGGTACCCGGAGGGCCGACCATCAGTACGCCGCGAGGAATGCGGCCGCCCAGGCGCTGGAACTTGCCCGGATCGCGCAGGAACTCGACCAGCTCGCCCACTTCTTCCTTGGCTTCGTCGCAACCGGCGACATCCGCCAGGGTCGTCTTCACCTGATCTTCGGAGAGCAGGCGAGCCTTGCTCTTGCCGAAACTCATCGGCCCGCCCTTGCCTCCCGCACCACCCTGCATCTGGCGCATGAAGAACATGAACACGGCAATGATCACCAGGATCGGGAAGCTGGCCACCAGAAGCTGGGTCCAGATACTTTGCTGCTCAGGCTGCTTGCCTTCCACAACGACCTTGTTATCCACCAGGTCGCCGATCAGGCCATTGTCCTGAATAGCCGGACGAATGGTTTTGAAGCTATCGCCGTCAACGCGCTTGCCGGTAATCACATAGCCATCAACCGCTACGCGCTCGACCTTGCCATCCTTAACTTGCTGGATGAAGTCGGAATAGTTGAGGGTCTGCGGCTCGTTAGGGCTGGAGAAGTTGTTCATCACCGTCACCAGGACTGCCGCGATGATCAACCACAGGATCAGATTCTTTGCCATATCGTTCAATTAACTACCCTCTGAAGCAAGCTCCGCTAGTGGCGCGCGCTTCGCATGATATTCACCGGCCTAACTTACTACATTACCTACAACACTGGCAGGCGCCGTCTGTAACCCTTTGTGAAACTTTGACTACACAATATTCGTAAAGCTTCGTGACGAAAGCGATATAAAAAAACCTATCGACTCTCTTCAATCCTTCAAAGACGCTCATCACTGGCGGCGCCTTCGATGCCACGGAACCCCCGAGCCAACAGATACTGCTCACGCGACCGGTCCCGCGAAGAGTCAGGTTTACGCATCTGCACCTTGTCAAACAGCTTGCGGATGTTCTTGTGGTACTCGTCAAAGCCCTCACCCTGGAAGACCTTGACCAGAAAATCACCACCCGGACGCAATACCCGCCCCGCCAGATCCAGTGCCAATTCACAGAGGAACATAGCGCGCGGCATATCGACAGCCGGTAATCCACTCATATTGGGGGCCATGTCGGAAATCACAAGGTCTACCTGTGAATTTCCGACGGCTTCCAGGATCTGCGCCAGTACCGCGTCCTGGGTAAAGTCGCCGTGCACAAAGGTCACATCCGGAATGCTGTCCATCTCAAGGATGTCGGAAGCAATCAACCGGCCTTGCCCGCCAATCAGACGACTGGCCACCTGGGACCAGCCACCCGGGGCGGCGCCGAGGTCGATCACGCTCATGCCGGGGCGAAATAATTTGTCCTTGTCCTGGAGCTCCAGCAGCTTGTAACTGGCCCGGGAACGGTAACCGTCCTTCTGCGCCTTTTTGACGTAAGGATCGTTGAAATGCTCTTGTAGCCACTTAAGGCTGGTTTTGGAACGGGCCACGGGCCACCTCGAAAATAAAACGGGTCGTGATTAACTGGGCGGTCCCGGACTCGCTCGGGTAAACTGGCCGCCGCTTTTTACAAGATCAGACGCAGGGGTCAGATTATGCCGCTCACTCAAGAGCAGAAGAAACAGTACAAATCCATTGGCCACCATCTGAAACCAGTTCTGATTGTGGCAGACAACGGTTTGACTGAAGGTGTGTTAGCCGAATTTGAACGCGCACTCAATGATCATGAACTGATCAAGATCAAGGTCAATATCCTTGATCGCGAAGCACGCCTGGCCGCCGTTGCAGAACTGTGCAAGGTGGGCAAGGCGGACTTGGTTCAGGTCATCGGCAAGATGGCGCTGCTGTATCGCAAGAACTTCAGCGTCAACAAGCAATTGTCGAACGTTCATCGCTTCAAATGATTAAAAGGGTCACGGGCGTGCTTCGCGCGCCCCGCCACTCCATCCCGGCGCAGGCTGCATGACCAGCACCAGACCAGAGAACCCTAGCACAAGATAGCTGAATAACTGCCAGCGCAACGCTTCCGGCAGCCAGACATGCACGACGCCAAACATCGCGCACGCATACAGCGCCATCAACAGCAGTTGGCCGCGAATATCCCGCCACAAACTCCCCAAACCCTCGGCCTTGACCAGCACCACGGCCTGGATTGTCACGCACGCCGCTGAAAACCCCACCAGCAATGCACTCAGCAATCCGTCCAGCTCATCGATGAGCAACGGCGCCAGCCCAATCAGGCCCAGCGCCGGAAGCACACCCACGTGCAGTAACCACAAACCGCCCACCCAAAGCATCTGGGAGAGCTGCCAAAGCATGGCGCCCGCACGAAGCGGGCGCCGCCTTTCAGACGTGACGAACTTCGACAATCTCGTACTCGATCACGCCGCCTGGCGTTTTGACAGCCACCACATCTCCCTCTTCCTTGGCAATCAACGCGCGGGCCAGCGGCGACCCCACAGATATCTTGCCGAGCTTGAAGTCAGCTTCGTCTTCGCCAACGATGTGGTAGACCACGCTTTCGTCAGTTTCGACGTTGGCAATTTCCACGGTCGTACCGAAAATCACTTTGCCGGTGTGAGGAATGGTCGTCACGTCGATCACCACCGAGTTCTGCAGGCGGCCTTCGATGTCACGGATGCGTGCCTCGACCATACCTTCTGCTCGCGAGCAGCGTGGTATTCGGCGTTTTCCTTCAAGTCGCCCAGCTCGCGGGCCGTACCGATGTCCTGGCTCAGCTTTGGACGTACGACCTTGGTCAGATGGGCGTGCTCCTCCTCCAGGGCCTTGAAGCCCTGGACGGTCATTGGGTATTTGGTCATGCCTTCAATCCTGCGTGTAGATCCTGCAAGCGACGCACGGTCTTTTCCGGACCGAACTTGAGCGCTTCGCAGATAGCTTCGCCAGCAGCAATGGTGGTGGTGCAGTAAATCTTGTGCTGCAAGGCATTACGACGAATGGAGTAGGAGTCCGCGATCGACTGGCGACCTTCGGTGGTATTGATGATCAAGGTGACTTCGTCATTCTTGATCATGTCGACCACGTGCGGACGGCCTTCCGTAACCTTGTTTACGCGACGCACTTTCAGGCCGGCCGCTTCGATCAGCTTGGCGGTCCCGGCGGTGGCCACGATTTCGAAACCCAAGTTGATCAGATCACGCGCCACGCCTGCAACCAGTGGCTTATCGTCATCACGCACGCTGATAAACGCGGTACCACCGGTCGGCAGCACTTCGCTGGCGCCCATCTGGGCCTTGGCGAACGCCTCGCCAAAGGTATCGCCGACGCCCATCACTTCACCCGTGGACTTCATCTCCGGGCCCAGGATAGGGTCCACACCAGGGAATTTGGCGAATGGGAACACCGCCTCTTTCACGCTGTAGAAGTTCGGAATGATTTCCTTGGTGAAGCCGATTTCCTTCAAGGTCTTACCAGCCATCACGCGAGCAGCGATCATGGCCAGGGAGACACCGATGCACTTGGAAACAAACGGTACGGTACGCGAAGCGCGCGGGTTGACTTCGATGACGTAGATGTCTTCGCCTTGCAGCGCCAACTGGACGTTCATCAGGCCGACAACGCCCAGTTCCAGGGCCATTTTCTTGACCTGTTCGCGCATCTCGTCCTGAATGTGCAGCGGCAGCGAGTACGGCGGCAGCGAGCAAGCGGAGTCACCGGAGTGAACACCCGCCTGTTCGATGTGCTGCATGATCGCGCCGATCACCACGTCAGTACCGTCGCAAACTGCATCCACGTCCATTTCGATGGCGCAGTTGAGGAAGTGATCCAGTAGCACGGGGCTATCGTTGGACACTTTCACCGCATCACGCAGGTAACGCTTGAGCTCTTCTTCTTCGTAAACGATTTCCATCGCACGACCGCCCAGCACGTAGGACGGACGCACCACCAGCGGGTAGCCAATCTTGCTGGCTGCACGGATGGCTTCGTCTTCGCTGCGCACGGTGGCGTTAGGCGGCTGACGCAGGTTCAGGCGCTCGACCATCTGCTGGAAGCGCTCACGGTCTTCGGCACGGTCGATAGCATCCGGGCTGGTACCGATGATCGGCACACCGGCGGCTTCCAGGGCACGCGCCAGTTTCAGCGGGGTTTGTCCGCCGTACTGCACAATCACGCCTTTTGGCTTCTCGACGCGCACGATCTCAAGCACGTCTTCCAGGGTCACCGGCTCGAAGTACAAGCGATCGGAGGTGTCATAGTCAGTGGAAACAGTTTCCGGGTTGCAGTTGACCATGATGGTTTCGTAGCCGTCTTCGCGCAGGGCGAGCGCGGCATGTACGCAGCAGTAGTCGAACTCGATACCTTGGCCAATGCGGTTTGGACCGCCACCCAGGATCATGATCTTGTCACGACCCGACGGCGCGGCTTCGCACTCTTCCTCATAGGTGGAGTACAGGTAGGCGGTATCGGTGGAGAACTCGGCCGCGCAGGTATCAACGCGCTTGTAGACCGGGAAGATCTCCAGCTTGTGGCGATGGGTACGCAGGTTTTTCTCGGTCACACCCAGCAGCTTGGCCAGGCGCTGATCGGAGAAGCCCTTGCGCTTGAGACGGAACATCATGTCGCGATCGATGCTGGCCAGACCCAGGGTCTTGACCTTTTCTTCTTCCTTGATCAGGTCTTCGATCTGCACGAGGAACCACGGGTCGATCATGTTCATGCCGAAGATGTCTTCGACAGTCATGCCGGCACGGAAGGCGTCAGCCACGTACCAGATGCGCTCGGCGCCCGGCACGGTCAGCTCGCGCTTGAGGATGCTCATGCTTTCCGGATTGCTCAGGTCGAGCTTCTCATCCAGGCCGCAAACGCCCACTTCCAGGCCGCGCAGGGCTTTCTGCAGGGACTCCTGGAAGGTCCGGCCGATGGCCATGACTTCACCCACCGATTTCATCTGGGTGGTCAGACGCGCGTCAGCCTTGGCGAACTTCTCGAAAGCAAAGCGTGGCAGCTTGGTCACAACGTAATCGATGGACGGCTCGAAGGACGCCGGGGTCTTGCCGCCGGTGATGTCGTTCGACAACTCGTCCAGGGTGTAACCCACAGCCAGCTTGGCCGCGACCTTGGCGATCGGGAAGCCGGTGGCTTTCGAGGCCAGCGCCGAAGAACGGGAAACACGTGGGTTCATCTCGATCACGACCATGCGGCCGGTGTCCGGGCAGATGCCGAACTGAACGTTGGAACCGCCGGTTTCCACACCGATCTCACGCAGCACCGCCAGGGAGGCGTTACGCAGGATCTGGTATTCCTTGTCGGTCAGGGTCTGTGCCGGGGCAACAGTGATCGAGTCCCCGGTGTGCACGCCCATAGGGTCGAAGTTTTCGATGGAGCAGACGATGATGCAGTTGTCGTTCTTATCGCGAACAACCTCCATCTCGTATTCTTTCCAGCCGATCAGGGATTCGTCGATCAGCAGCTCTTTGGTCGGCGACAGGTCCAGACCACGGGCGCAGATTTCTTCGAACTCTTCACGGTTATACGCGATGCCGCCACCGGTGCCGCCCATGGTGAAGGACGGACGGATGATGCACGGAAAGCCCAGGGTCTCAAGAACCGCGTTAGCTTCTTCCATGCTGTGGGCGATACCGGAACGCGGGCACGCCAGGCCGATGGACTTCATAGCCTTGTCGAAACGCGAACGGTCTTCAGCCTTGTCGATGGTGTCGGCGTTGGCGCCGATCATCTCTACGCCGAACTTTTCCAGTACGCCTTCGCGCTCCAGGTCCAGGGCGCAGTTCAGAGCAGTCTGGCCACCCATTGTGGGCAGCAACGCGTCCGGACGTTCTTTCTCGATGATCTTGGCAACGGTCTGCCACTTGATCGGCTCGATGTAGGTCGCGTCCGCCATGGCCGGGTCGGTCATGATGGTGGCTGGGTTGGAGTTTACCAGGATGACGCGATAGCCCTCTTCGCGCAGGGCTTTACAGGCCTGGGCGCCGGAGTAGTCGAACTCACAGGCCTGGCCGATCACGATCGGGCCAGCGCCGAGAATCAGGATGCTTTTTATGTCTGTACGTTTTGGCATGGGTTTGTCACTCAAATCCGCAGGTCAGTCGGCAAGCCGTCTTGAACAATCTTTGAAGAGCCCGCGGGAGCCACCGGAGTTCGGGGCCGCCCGCAAGCCGATCAGTCAGCGTCGCTTGGCCATCTCATTGATGAAACGGTCGAACAGCGGCGCTACGTCGTTCGGGCCCGGGCTCGCTTCAGGGTGGCCCTGGAAGCTGAACGCGCTCTTGTCGGTGCGCTCGATGCCTTGCAGGGAGCCGTCGAACAGCGACTTGTGAATGGCGCGGACGTTGCCCGGCAAAGTCGCTTCATCCACCGCAAAACCGTGGTTCTGGCTGGTGATCATCACGACGCCTGTGTCCATGTCCTGCACCGGGTGGTTGGCACCGTGGTGACCATGGCCCATTTTCAGAGTCTTGGCGCCAGAGGCCAGGGCCAGCAGTTGGTGACCGAGGCAGATACCGAATACCGGAATTTCGGTGTCCAATACGCCCTTGATGGCCTGGATAGCGTAGTCGCAGGGCTCCGGATCGCCCGGACCGTTGGACAGGAACACACCGTCCGGTTGCATGGCCAGTACATCGCTGGCCGGGGTTTGTGCCGGCACCACGGTAACGCGGCAGCCGCGCTCGACCAACATGCGCAGGATGTTGTACTTCACACCATAGTCATAAGCGACCACGTGATAAGGCAGGTCCGCGGACTCGATGGTCGCGTGGCTGTCAGTCTTCAAGTCCCAGACGGTGGAGCGCCACTCGTACTGCTCCTTGGTGCTGACGACTTTCGCCAGGTCCATGCCCTTCAGGCCAGGGAAGCCTTGCGCTGCGGCAATCGCCGCCTCTTCGGAGATAGCGTCACCCACCATGATGCAGCCGTTCTGCGAACCTTTTTCACGCAGGATGCGCGTGAGGCGGCGCGTATCGATACCGGCGATCGCCACGACGTTGTTGGCTTTCAGGTAATCGGACAGCGACATCGTGTTACGCCAGTTGCTGGCAACCAGTGGCAGGTCACGAATCACCAGACCGGCCGACCAGACACGATCAGACTCGACGTCTTCCGGCGTAGTGCCGGTGTTGCCAATGTGCGGATAGGTCAGGGTAACGATCTGTTGGGCGTAGGAAGGATCGGTAAGGATTTCCTGATAGCCGGTCATGGCGGTGTTGAACACCACCTCTCCAACGGTTTGACCGTCGGCTCCAATGGCTTCGCCGCGAAAAATGCTGCCATCAGCAAGGGCGAGTATGGCTGGCTTAGTCAAGAAGACCTCCCGTAAATAAAGCCTGAAAGGGCGATCGCAGGTTGCAAAAAAGCGGAGTGACGTATGGACACGTCACCCCGCTTCTTCACTGAATTATTCTGCGCGCTTTTAGTGGACACACTAAAGCTGTAGCTTACAGAAAAAGGCTTTTTGGGTCCACCGCTAATAAGCCTTAAAGGCAGGAGAATGCGACAGGACGTCGCTTAGCGGGTAAAAACGGGGCCTAAGGATAATCCCGAGGCGTTTTAGCTACTGATTAGTGTAGATCCAGCACATCACGCATGTCGTACAGGCCCGGCTCACGACCTTCCAGCCACAGTGCAGCACGCACCGCACCTTTGGCGAACGTCATGCGACTGGACGCCTTGTGCGTGATTTCCAGGCGCTCACCCTCGGTAGCAAACAACACGGTGTGATCACCGACGACATCGCCGCCGCGCACGGTCGCAAAGCCAATGGTGTCAAGCGCACGCGCACCGGTGTGACCCTCACGGCCGTACACGGCCACCTTCGACAGGTCGCGACCCAGCGCATCCGCAATAGCCTCACCCATGCGCAGCGCCGTACCGGAGGGCGCGTCGATCTTGTGGCGATGATGGGTTTCGATAATCTCGATATCCGCCTCATCACCCAATACACGGGCAGCCATATCCAGCAACTTGAGCGACAGATTCACACCGACACTGAAGTTGGCGGCGAAAACCACGGGGATATCCTTGCCCGCCTCCACCAACACCTGCTTCTGCTCGGCCGTCAGCCCTGTCGTACCGATCACCATGGCCTTGCCCGCCTTGCGGCAAAACGCCAGGTTTTTCAGCATCACTTCCGGCAGCGTGAAGTCGATCAATACGTCGAACTCGTCAGCCACCTGCTCCAGATTGCCGGACAGCGAAACGCCGATACGCCCCAACGAGGCCAATTCACCGGCGTCCGCACCGATCAAGGTGCTGCCGGGGCGAACGATCGCCGCGGTCAGCCCCGAAGCAGGCGAGCGTTGCTGCACCGCCTCGACCAGCGTCTTGCCCATGCGCCCTGCAGCGCCCATTACGGCTATACGTCGCATATTCACTTCCTTACAGATCGCCGAAGAAGCGCTTCACGCCATCGAAGAAGCCAGTGGTCTTCGGAGAGTGGGATTCGTCCCCCTCCAGCGAGCTGCGGAACTCTTCAAGCAATTCACGCTGACGGCGATTCAGGTTGACCGGCGTTTCCACCGCAACACGGCACATCAGGTCCCCGGCGCCACCACCGCGCACCGGCGCAACACCCTTGCCGCGAATACGGAACTGCTTGCCGGTCTGCGTGCCTTCAGGAATCTTGAGCTTCACACGCCCATCAAGCGTCGGAATCTCCAGCTCGCCGCCCAAGGCCGCGTCAACAAAGCTGATCGGCACTTCACAGAACAAATGTTTGCCATCGCGCTGGAAGATCGAGTGCTCACGCACATTGATCACCACGTACAAGTCGCCAGTCGGGCCACCCTGCGCTCCCGCCTCGCCTTCGCCCGACAGGCGAATGCGGTCACCGGTGTCCACACCGGCCGGCACTTTGACCGACAGGGTCTTGTACTCTTCCACGCGACCCTCGCCGTGGCAGGCGTCGCACGGGTCGGAAATGATCTTGCCCTGGCCATGGCAACGCGGGCAGGTCTGCTGCACCGAGAAAAAACCCTGCTGCATACGCACCTGGCCGATACCACCACAGGTCGGGCAGGTAATCGGCGAGGAGCCTTTCTTGGCACCCGAACCGTCGCACGGCTTGCAGTTGACCAGCGTCGGCACACGGATATTGACGCTGGTGCCGCGCACGGCCTCTTCCAGGTTCAGCTCCAGGGTGTAGCGCAAGTCACTGCCACGCTGGGCGCCACCACGCTGACCACCACGGCCGCCGCCGAAGAAATCGCTGAATACATCGCCGAAAATATCGGAGAAATTCTGACCACCAAAGCCGGCACCGCCGCCGCCCATGCTTGGGTCGACACCAGCATGACCATACTGGTCGTAAGTCGCGCGCTTATTGGGATCAGACAGGCATTCGTAGGCCTCGTTGGCCTCCTTGAACATCTCTTCGGATTCTTTGCTGTCCGGATTACGGTCCGGGTGGTGCTTCATCGCCAGGCGACGGTAAGCCTTTTTCAGGTCCGCCTCGCTGGAGCCGCGCTCCACACCCAACACTTCGTAATAGTCACGCTTTGCCATAAGTCTTTGCACTCTTAAGGACGTTCAGCCAGACCCTCCTGAGCCTCGCCAAACTCGTTGAGCCCCAATACAGGCCCGGACCCAACTCACGTCAATTCAACGATCCTGGTCATCACTACTTTTTAGCCAGGAACCCGGCCAAAAACGCGGTATTTATTGCTCGAAAAGCAGGAGCATTTCCGATCACACCGCCAGCACCCGAACGCGGTCGCATGCTGTAAAAATTCGCGTACCCCAGACACACCAACGCGGGAGCAAGCTCCCGCGCGGCGACATCCTACCAGTCACCGCTTGATAGCGGTCAACCGGGCGACAACTTACTTGTGGTCTTTGACTTCTTCGAACTCGGCATCGACAACATCGTCAGCCTTGGCTTCAGTCTCTGCGTGTTGCGCAGCACCGTCAGCCGGCTGGCCTTGCTCGGCGTACATTTTTTGAGCAACCGGTGCGGAGACTTTCGACAGCTCTTCGATCTTGGCTTCGATGGCAGCCTTGTCGTCGCCTTTGACAGCGGCTTCCAGGGCAACCACGGCAGCTTCGATCGCGGCCTTCTCTTCAGCGGTCACTTTATCGCCTGCATCCGCGACCATTTTGCGCGTGGAGTGAACCAACGCATCACCCTGGTTACGTGCGCCGGCCAGTTCTGCGAACTTGGCATCCGCATCAGCGTTGGCTTCCGCATCACGAATCATCTGTTGAATTTCTTCATCAGACAGACCGGAGTTGGCCTTGATGGTGATCTTCTGCTCCTTACCGGTTGCCTTGTCCTTCGCGCCGACGTGCAGGATGCCGTTGGCATCGATATCGAAGGTCACTTCGATTTGCGGCACGCCACGTGGTGCTGGTGGGATCTCAGCCAGGTCGAACTTGCCCAGGGACTTGTTCTGCGCGGCTTGCTTACGCTCGCCTTGCAGCACGTGGATGGTCACAGCGCCCTGATTGTCGTCGGCCGTCGAGAACACCTGGGATTTCTTGGTAGGAATCGTGGTGTTTTTCTCGATCAGCGCCGTCATCACGCCGCCCATGGTTTCGATACCCAGAGTCAGCGGGCTGACGTCCAGCAGCAGCACGTCTTTCACGTCACCAGCCAATACCGCGCCCTGGATGGCAGCACCCATGGCAACCGCTTCATCCGGGTTCACGTCTTTACGAGCTTCTTTGCCGAAGAACTCGGTGACTTTCTGCTGTACCAACGGCATACGGGTCTGGCCGCCGACCAGGATCACATCGTTGATCGAGCCAACGTCGATGCCGGCGTCTTTCAGTGCAATGCGGCAAGGCTCGATGGTGCGCTGAACCAGGTCTTCAACCAGGGCTTCGAGCTTGGCGCGAGAAATCTTCACGTTCAAGTGCTTAGGACCGGTAGCGTCTGCAGTGATGTACGGCAGGTTCACGTCCGTCGACATGCTCGACGACAGTTCGATCTTGGCTTTCTCAGCGGCTTCTTTCAGGCGCTGCATCGCCAGCGGGTCACCCTTGAGGTTCATGCCGCTTTCTTTCTTGAATTCGTCGACGAGGTAGTCAATCAGGCGAATATCGAAGTCTTCACCACCCAGGAAGGTGTCACCGTTGGTGGCCAACACTTCAAACTGGTGCTCACCGTCGACTTCAGCGATCTCGATCACGGAAACGTCGAAGGTACCGCCACCCAGGTCATAAACGATTACAGTGTGATCGCCCTTGGCCTTGTCCATCCCGTAAGCCAATGCGGCTGCGGTAGGTTCGTTAATGATACGTTTTACATCCAGACCCGCGATGCGGCCGGCATCTTTGGTCGCCTGGCGCTGACTGTCGTTGAAGTAGGCCGGAACAGTGATCACCGCCTCGGTGACTGTTTCGCCCAGGTAGTCTTCGGCAGTCTTCTTCATCTTCTTCAAGACTTCAGCCGAGATCTGAGGCGCGGACATTTTGCTGCCGTTTACTTCAACCCAGGCGTCACCGTTGTCAGCCTTGGCGATTTTGTACGGCACCATCTTGATGTCTTTCTGCACGACTTCTTCGTCGAACTTACGACCGATCAGGCGCTTTACCGCGTACAGGGTGTTATGTGGGTTGGTCACTGCCTGGCGCTTGGCCGACTGGCCAACCAGGATTTCGCCATCGTTGGCGTACGCAATGATCGACGGCGTGGTACGCGCGCCTTCAGCGTTTTCGATAACTTTAGCCTTGCCGTTTTCCATGACCGAGACGCACGAGTTGGTGGTCCCCAGGTCGATACCGATAATTTTGCCCATGATTTACTCTCCCGAAACTTGAATTTGGTTGCCGCAGCAGTGGTGGTGGCTAACTGCGGTAGCACTTAAACGCTTGACTTATAGATGGGGGCCTTGCGGCGGATTTCAAGCCTGCTCATCAATAGAAGGTGCAACAGGTGCAGGCGCCTTGCTCACTACCACCATTGCCGGACGCAACAGGCGGCCGTGCAGCAGATAACCTTTCTGGAATACTTTCAATACGCTGTTAGGCTCCAGGTCATGGCTTTCCTGCATGGCCATCGCCTGGTGATGCTCAGCATTGAATGGTTCGCCACCTTGCGGATCGATCGCTTCGAGCTGGTAACGCTTCAGGGTGTCCTGGAACATTTTCAGCGTCAGCTCGATACCTTCGCGCATCGGACGGATGTTTTCGTCGTCCGGGTTAGACAATTCAAGACCACGCTCCAGGCTGTCGATGATCGGCAGCAAGTCATTGGCGAATTTTTCCAACGCGAATTTGTGAGCTTTCTCCACATCCTGCTCGGCACGGCGGCGGACGTTCTGCAGATCGGCAGCAACACGCAAAGATTGATCCTGCGCAGCGGCCAACTGCTCTTCGAGCACTTGCACACGAGTCGCCAGTTCATCGCCGGCAGCCTGATTGGCTTCTGGAGTTTGCGTATCCTGAGTCTGTTCGTCAGCCATAGATTTCTCCTTTCAAAATCATGCGCGAACTCAACTCGCGCTTCTGATCCGGTATATGGGGCCACAATTTTCAGGTTCAAGGGCACGACTGTGTCCAAAAGTCTTCCTTTGACGCCGATCAATTCCTACCGACTCATTCCTCGTAGCGCTAAAAAAAGCGCCGATACAAGCAAATCGAGCTAAGCATCAGGATTGTCAGCCTCAAACAAAACACTGTATAAATAACCATACCTAAAGCCTGGGAGCGTCCGTCATGCTCGTGCACCTGTCCGTACATAATTACGCCATCGTTGAACATCTGGATCTTGAACTGGATCGCGGGATGAGCGTAATCACAGGCGAAACCGGCGCCGGCAAATCGATCATGCTCGATGCCCTGGGCCTCACGCTCGGTGATCGCGCCGACAGCGGCGTGGTACGCCCCGGCGCAGACAAAGCCGATATCCTGGCGACGTTCGACCTGGCCGACATTCCCGAGGCTGAAACCTGGCTGGCCGAGCGCGACCTCAATCATGAAGGGCCATGCATCCTGCGCCGTGTGATCACCGCCGAAGGACGCTCCCGCGGCTATATAAACGGCACGCCCTGCCCCCTTGGCGACCTGAAGGCATTAGGCGAACTGCTGATCGACATCCACAGCCAACACGAGCACCAGTCGCTGCTCAAAACCGATACCCATCGCCGCCTGCTCGATGAATACGCCGGCGCCACCGACCTGGCTCGCCAGGTACAACTTGCCGCCCAGCGCTGCGCCAGACGCGTCAGGAGCTGGAGCGCCTCTCCAATTCCGGCGATGAGCAGCGCGCTCGTCATCAACTGCTCAGCTATCAACTTGAGGAGCTCGAAAGTCTGGGCCTGGGAGAAACCGAGCTGGAGCAGCTCGAGCAGGAACACAAGAACCTCACCAATGCCGAAACCTTGCTGGGCATCTGCCGCCAGGTCGTTGAACAATGCAGCGAGAGCGATTCCGGCAATGTGCTCAACGCACTCACCGCCAGCCTCAACCGCCTGTCCAGCGTGAACAACGCTTCCGGTTCCCTGAGTGAAGCCGCCACGCTGCTGACCAGCGCACAAATTCAGGTTGAGGAGGCCGTCGGTGAGCTGAACCGTTTCCTGGACCACTTCGATGCCGACCCGGCACGCCTGCAGGAAATCGAGGAGCGCCTGGACACCATCTACACCTTGGCGCGCAAACATCGAATCCAGCCCACCGAAGTGGCAACAATGCAGCAAAAACTGCTGAATGAAATCGAGACACTGAACGCCAACGACGAATCCATTGAGCGATTGGGCGACGAACTCGCCTCGTTTGCCCGCCACTATCAAGAGAAGGCCCGCGAGCTAAGCGACTTGCGCCAACAGGCCGCCACTGGCCTGGCCAATGCCGTTGAGCTGGAAATTCAACGCCTGGGCATGCCGGGTGGACGCTTCACCATTGAATTGCGCGCTAACACCAGCAATGAATTGCAGCCCCACGGCCTGGAACAGGTCGAGCTACTGGTCAGCGCCAACCCTGGGCAACCGCTCAAGGCATTGGCTAAAGTGGCGTCCGGCGGCGAACTGTCTCGGATCAGCCTGGCAATCCAGGTGATTACCGCGCAAACCTCCCGCGTGCCGACACTGGTATTCGACGAGGTGGACGTCGGGATCGGCGGGCCGACCGCAGAGATCGTTGGCCAGCTGCTGCGCCGCCTGGGGGACCGAGGCCAGGTCCTCACGGTCACTCACCTGCCACAAGTGGCAGCCCAAGGGCACCAACACTTGTTTGTACATAAAGTCAGAGGCAGTGATGCAACACACACTGCGGTATCCAAGCTGAACAAGTCGGAACGCGTGGAAGAAGTGGCGCGTATGCTCGGCGGCATTGACTTAACCAAGGAGTCTTTGGCCCACGCAAAGAAAATGGTTGTCGCTGCCAAGGCCTGAACCGAGTTTTCCCCATTGGCATAGAAAGCACGAAGGCGACCCTGAGGTCGCCTTCGATCGTTTCGCAGAGCAAATCTGCGTTTTTTACTTTTTCTTACGGATGTACAACACGAGATTGTGGTCGATCAGATCGAAACCATGCTCCTCGGCAATTTCGTGTTGGAGCTTTTCGATTGCCGGGCTGGTGAACTCGATAACCTCATTGGTATCCAGGTCAACCATGTGATCGTGATGACCACCGTCGGCTAATTCGAACACTGCATGACCGCCGTCGAAATTATGACGAACCACCAGCCCTGCGGCTTCAAACTGGGTCAGCACACGGTAAACCGTGGCCAAGCCGACGTCCTCGTTAGACTCCATCAGCGCCTTGTAAACATCCTCGGCACTCATGTGGCGCTGCTCAGCAGAATCGAGCATTTGTAGAATCTTGACTCGTGGCAGAGTCACTTTGAGACCGGCTTTGCGTAGTTCGCTATTTTCAACCATGGTTAGCTTTCTCGCGGATGCTGCTTCGCAGCTTCTCTTAATACGGGTATGATCGGCGTTTACGTTGTCCCAGCCAAGATAGTGGAAGTCGCCCACCGATGCAAAACACCAAGCTCTTGCTAACCAGTTTCACCTTTGTGGGACTGCTCGCACTCGCCGGTTGTTCATTCCCCGGGGTTTACAAAATCGACATCCAGCAGGGCAATGTCGTCACGCAGGACATGATAGACCAGTTACGCCCCGGAATGACCCGACGGCAAGTACGGTTTATCATGGGTAACCCCCTGCTGACCGACACTTTCCATGCCGATCGTTGGGATTATCTCTACAGCCTCCAGCCTGGCGGCGGTGAGCGCCAGCAGGAACGCGTCAGCGTCATCTTCAATGGCAATGACCAACTGGTCAGCCTGTCGGGTGACTTCATGCCAGGCGTAAGCCGTGATGACGCCCTGCTCGGCAAGGACAACGGCACCAACGTGACTGCGCCAGCGCAGGAAAGCGAGAAGCCGAAGTCTGAAGTGCCGGCCAAGCCAGGCTCATTGCTGGACAAGATCCAGAAAGACGTCGACGGCGTAGAAACAGTTCCCGTCCCGACGCCACAGCCTCTGGACACCAGCCCGCAGTAAACTTGCGGCGCTCAACAAAAAGCCCGGCACGCCGGGCTTTTTGTTGCCTGCCATTTGGCTGGCCTAGGAATTCTGTTGCTTGGCCAGGGCCGCCTTGGCCGCGCGCAGTCGGCGCACCTCTTTAGGATCGGCCAACAGAGGCCGGTAAATCTCGATACGGTCACCTGCCTGCACGGCACGCACCTCGGCGTCCGCGACCACCTTGCCAAATATACCCAAAGGGCAATCAGCCAGATCCACCCCAGGGAAGTGTTCGGCTATCCCCGACGCCAGCACCGCCATCCGCAGGCTAGCCCCTTGCGCCACCGTCACCGCCAGTAAAACCTGACGATCCTCGGCCGCATACACCACCTCAATCTCAACCATGCAGCTGCTTGGCCCGCTGACAAAACGCATCCACCAGCGTATTGGCCGCCTGATTGAACAAGGGCCCCAACGTCGCCCGAACAATCGGCCCTGCGTAATCGAATGACAGGTCCAGGCTGATTTTGCAGGCCTTGTCGGTCAGTGCCTTGAATGCCCAAACACCGTGCAGTTCGGTAAACGGCCCTTCCTCCAGATTCATTTCAATGGACTTGCCGGGGACCAGCACATTTCGCGTTACAAAATGCTGACTGAGCCCGCCCTTGGCCACTCCGACACGGGCACGCATGTGCTCATCACCGCTCTCCAGCACTTCAGCTGTAGAGCACCACGGCAGGAATTCCGGGTAACGCGCCACGTCGTTGACCAGGTCATAGAGCGCCTGCGCCGGATAAGGCAGCAGGGCCGAACGTTGAATATGCGTCGTCATGTGTGCGTTATTTCCACAGCTGAGCAGCAAACATCGCGAAAGAACAGACCGATTCGCGAGAGAAAAAAACCAAAGAACTGCCCGCATTGTCCGGGATTCGTCCAACACGCTCAAGCACGCAGGTTGACCGTAGCCGACTCGCTCGCAACTCCCTATAATGCCGCCCCTATGGCTAAACAAAAGAAACACCCCACAGGGACCATCGCGCAAAATAAAAAAGCGCGACACGATTACTTCATCGAACATCGGTTCGAGGCTGGTCTGGTCCTGGCCGGCTGGGAAGTAAAAAGTCTGCGCGCCAGCAAGCTGCAACTGGTCGACAGCTACGTGCTGCTCAAGGATGGCGAGGCATGGCTGCTCGGCAGTCATATCACCCCGCTGACCACCGCGAGCACCCACGTGATTGCCGACCCGGTACGCACGCGCAAGTTGTTGCTCAATGCACGCGAACTGGAAAAGCTCGCCGCCGCCGTACAGCAGAAGGGCTATGCCTGCATCTGCCTGTCCTGGTATTGGAGCAAGCACTTGGTCAAATGCGAGATTGCACTGGGCAAAGGCAAGAAGGAATACGACAAGCGTGATACCGAGCGCGAGCGGGATTCCAACCGCGAACTGCATCGCGCGGTGCGCAACAAAGGCAAGGAAGAGTAGTACTTGTAACGGTGTAGCCTCGGAATCGTCCCCGGCTACATCCCTTTGCGCCGCTCCGCACGCGCCACACGCTGAACCTCCTGACGCACTTCCTCCAACACTTCCTGCACATATTCCAGGTGACGTGTTGAGACCTCCCGCGCCTGCTCGGCCCGCCCCTCGATAATTGCCAGGTACAAATCCCGGTGCTGACTGATCAGCATGTCGCGGGTTTCCGTACGTTGCTGGTACATGCCACCAATGTTGGTCACCACGTTACGCTTGAGCAGATCGAACAAGCCGCGAATGGTGTGCAGCAACACTGCGTTATGACTGGCTTCAGCAATGGCCAGGTGAAACCTCGCATCCGCCGCGCCCTCTTCCGCTCGGCTCACCTCATCGACGCGGGTATAGCAATCCTGCAGCGCATCGAACGCAGCGGTCAGCCGCTCGCGATCGACCTCGGTCGCACGCAAGGCTGCGTAATAAGCGCAGGACGCTTCCAGGGTTTGCCGAAACTCCAGCAGATCACGCTGCGCCTCGGGATTGTTTTCCAACAGGTGCAGCAGCGGATCACTGAACGTCGAACCCAGAGACTCTGCAACATAATTGCCACCGCCCTGACGACTCACCAGCAACCCTTTGGCCGCCAACTTCTGGATCGCCTCGCGCAACGACGGGCGCGACACGCCAAACCGCTCAGCCAACGCACGCTCCGCCGGCAATCGCTCGCCCGACTTCAGCGTGCCCTCAAGGATCATGCCCTCAAGCTGCTCGACAATATCGTCAGACAAACGGCGCTGACGCACCAGATCAAAACCCATCACTCACCCTCCCGCATCCCGACCACACGCCAGGCCTCTATTCTGGCCTATCGCCGCCCTTCCAGCACCTATCAGAACGCCTTCGCTTTACCCGATCAGGTGCCTTCGGCCACCGGCTTACGACCAAAGTTTCGCAGGCGGCAAATTGACACATCCCCAGAAGGCTTTTAACCTAGCCCACAGCGATTGTAAATTGGTATTACCAATTATCCAAGCTGACCAAACAACAACAATCAGGGGCCACCCCATATGCAAACCTGGCAACAGCTTTACAGCCCACTCGGCAGCCTCGGCCTTTCCGCACTGGCCGCCGTCATTCCGATCGTGTTCTTCTTCCTGGCCCTGGCCGTGTTTCGCCTCAAAGGTCATGTGGCCGGCAGCATCACGCTGGCGCTGTCGATCCTGGTGGCGATCTTTGCTTTCAAGATGCCGGTGGACATGGCATTCGCCGCCGCGGGTTACGGCTTTGCCTATGGCCTGTGGCCCATTGCGTGGATCATCGTCGCGGCGGTGTTCCTCTACAAACTCACCGTCAAGAGCGGCCAGTTCGAAATCATTCGCAGCTCGGTCTTGTCGATCACTGACGACCAACGTCTGCAAGTGCTGCTGATCGGCTTCTGCTTCGGTGCATTCCTCGAAGGTGCCGCCGGTTTCGGCGCCCCCGTAGCGATCACCGCCGCCCTACTGGTAGGCCTGGGTTTCAACCCACTGTATGCCGCCGGCCTGTGCCTGATCGCCAACACCGCACCGGTTGCGTTCGGTGCCCTGGGCATCCCGATCATCGTTGCAGGCCAGGTGACCGGCATCGATGCGTTCAAGATCGGCGCCATGACTGGTCGTCAACTGCCCCTGCTGTCGCTGTTCGTGCCGTTCTGGCTGGTATTCATGATGGACGGCCTGCGCGGCGTGCGCGAAACCTGGCCGGCAGCACTGGTGGCCGGCTTGAGCTTTGCCGTCACCCAGTACTTCACATCCAACTTCATCGGCCCGGAACTGCCGGACATCACCTCGGCCCTGGCCAGCCTGATTTCCCTGACCCTGTTCCTGAAAGTCTGGCAACCCAAGCGCACCGCCGGCGCACAGATTGCCGGCGCCACCTCCGGCGTAGCGATCACCGCCAGCGCCGGCGGCTTCGGCTTGCCACGCAGCACCGTTGCATCGCCTTACAGCCTGGGGCAGATTTTCAAAGCCTGGTCGCCGTTCCTGATCCTCACCGTACTGGTCACCATTTGGACACTCAAACCGTTCAAGGCCATGTTTGCCGCGGGCGGTTCGATGTACAGCTGGGTGTTTAATTTCGCGATCCCGCACCTGGACCAACTGGTGGTCAAGGTCGCACCCATCGTCACCAACCCGACCGCCATTCCGGCAGTGTTCAAGCTGGACCCGATTTCAGCGACCGGCACCGCGATTTTCTTCTCTGCCGTGATTTCGATGCTGGTACTGAAGATCAACGTAAAAACTGGTCTTACCACTTTTAAAGAGACCCTTTACGAGCTGCGCTGGCCGATCCTATCCATCGGCATGGTGCTGGCATTCGCCTTTGTCACCAACTACTCCGGCATGTCCTCGACCATGGCGTTGGTATTGGCCGGCACCGGTGCGGCATTCCCGTTCTTCTCGCCATTCCTTGGTTGGCTGGGGGTTTTCCTGACAGGCTCCGACACTTCGTCCAACGCCCTGTTCAGCTCGCTGCAAGCCACCACGGCACACCAGATCGGCGTCAACGACACCCTGCTGGTGGCCGCCAACACCAGCGGCGGCGTGACCGGCAAGATGATCTCACCGCAATCGATCGCCGTGGCCTGCGCCGCCACCGGTTTGGTGGGCAAGGAATCCGACCTGTTCCGCTTCACCCTCAAGCACAGCCTGTTTTTTGCCACCATCGTCGGGCTGATCACGCTGGCCCAGGCCTACTGGTTTACCGGCATGCTGGTGCACTGAGCCCCGCACGTAATAGGGTAAGAACCGACGCCGGCCCCTTATTCCGGCGTCAGCTATTTCTGGAGGACCCATGAGCCTGCCTGCCGCTTTCCTGACTGACGTCGCACAGCTGATCCCGAACGATCGGCGCTTCGACGATCCGCTTTCTACCCTCGCATTCGGCACTGACGCCAGTTTTTACCGACTGATCCCACAGCTGGTTATCCGTGTAGAGTCGGAAGACGAAGTGGTCGCACTGTTGCAACTGGCCCAACGTGACCAGGTGCCGGTGACCTTTCGCGCGGCCGGCACCAGCCTGTCCGGACAGGCGATCAGCGACTCGGTGCTGATCGTGTTGGGGGATAACTGGAACGGCCGCGAAATTCGCGGGAAAGGCACGCAAATCCGCCTGCAACCAGGCGTCATCGGCGCCCAGGCCAACGCATGGCTGGCACCGTTCGGCCGCAAGATCGGACCGGACCCGGCATCGATCAATGCCTGCAAAATCGGCGGTATTGTCGCCAACAATGCCAGCGGGATGTGCTGCGGTACTGCGCAAAACACCTATCACACCCTGGCGGGCATTCGTCTGGTGCTGGCCGACGGCAGCCGCCTGGACACCGAAGATGCGGCCAGCGTCAGGGCCTTTCGTGAGCAGCATGGCGTGCTGCTTGAGCGCTTGGCGAAATTGGGTCGCGAGACGCGGGCAAACGCCAAGCTGGCTGCAAAAATACGCCACAAATACCGCCTGAAAAATACCACCGGCCTGTCACTTAATGCCTTGGTGGATTTCGACGAGCCGCTGGATATCCTCAGTCATCTGCTGGTGGGCTCCGAAGGCACCTTGGGATTCATCAGCGCAGTCACTTACGACACCGTGGTCGATCACCCAAACAAAGCGTCGGCGCTGATCGTGTTCCCGGACGTCGAGACCTGCTGCAACGCGGTCACGGTGCTGAAAACCCAGCCAGTATCGGCCGTGGAGTTGCTGGATCGACGCAGCATGCGCTCAGTGCAGAACAAACCCGGCATGCCCGCTTTCGTACAGCAACTGTCGGAAGATGCCTGCGCATTACTGATCGAATCCCGCGCCGCTTCGCCCTCGTTACTGCATGAACAACTGGCGCTGATCATGGCATCGCTGGCCGCTTTCCCGGTTGAAAAACAGGTCGACTTCACCGAAGACCCGATAGAAAACGCGCGACTGTGGGCAATTCGCAAAGACACCTTTCCCGCCGTCGGCGCCGTGCGCAAAACCGGCACCACGGTGATCATCGAAGACGTCACCTTCCCGGTCGAGCAACTGGCGATCGGCGTGAATCGCCTGATCGAACTGTTCGACAAACATCACTACGACGAAGCCATCCTTTTCGGACACGCCCTGGAAGGCAATCTGCACTTTGTGTTCACCCAAGGCTTCAATAGCGCGCAAGAAGTCGCACGCTACCAGGCGTTCATGGACGACGTGGCGCAATTGGTGGCGGTGGAGTTCGGCGGTTCACTGAAAGCCGAACACGGCACCGGTCGCAATATGGCGCCCTTCGTGGAATTGGAGTGGGGCAGCGATGCCTACCAATTGATGTGGCAGCTCAAGCGCCTGCTCGACCCCAACGGCATTCTCAATCCGGATGTGGTGCTCAGCGAAGACCCGCAGATCCACCTCAAGCACCTCAAGCCACTGCCTGCCGCCGATGAGCTGGTGGATAAGTGCATCGAGTGCGGCTTCTGCGAGCCCGTGTGCCCGTCCAAGGGGCTGACCCTGAGCCCGCGCCAGCGCATCGTGATCTGGCGCGATATCCAGGCGAAAAAACGCGCGGGCGTCGACACCACGGACCTGGAAGCGGCCTATCACTATCAAGGCATCGACACCTGCGCCGCCACCGGCTTGTGCGCCCAACGCTGCCCTGTAGGCATCAACACCGGCGACCTGGTGAAAAAGCTACGCAGTCGCGACGCCAACCGTACGAAAACCGCCGATTGGCTCGCCGCCCATTTCGCCACCGCACTGCAAGGTGCGCGCTTTACCCTGCATGTCGCCAACGGTGCGCGCATGCTGCTGGGCGCCCCTCGCCTGACGAAGCTGTCGGTCACCGTGAGCAGACTGTCCAAGGGACAAATCCCGCAGTGGACCAACGCCATGCCACAGCCGGAAAAAGCCATCCGCTTCAGCCCGCCGATAACCGACGAACGTCCGCGAGTGGTTTACCTGGCAGCCTGTGTGTCGCGGGCAATGGGCCCGGCCGCCGGTGATAAAGAACAAATGTCGCTGTACGACAAAACCCGCGGTCTGCTGGAAAAAGCCGGTTACCAAGTTGTCGTTCCAGACAACCAGGACAACCTATGTTGCGGCCAACCTTTTGCGTCCAAAGGCTACGCCGAACAGGCTGAGCACAAACGCCAGGAACTGATCGGCGCCCTGCTCCACGCCAGCCGCGGCGGCCTAGACCCCATCTATTGCGACACCAGCCCGTGCACCTTGCGCCTGGCGCAAGACCTCGGCGATACGCGCTTGGACCTCTACGACCCTGTGCGTTTTATCCGCACACACCTGATGGACCGTCTTGATTTCACACCTCAAGAAGCGCCGATCGCGGTACACGTCACCTGCAGCACCCAGCACCTGGGCGAAAGCCAGGCATTGATCGACCTGGCTCGACGCTGCGCTAAAACCGTGGTCATCCCGGAAGGCATCCACTGCTGCGGGTTTGCCGGCGACAAAGGCTTCACCACGCCGCAACTCAACGCCCACGCACTGCGCTCCCTAAAGGACGCGGTGCAATATTGCAGCGAAGGCATCTCGACCAGCCGCACCTGCGAAATAGGCCTGAGCCAGCATGGCGGCATCGATTACCACGGCCTGGTATACCTCGTGGACCGGGTCACCCAGCCCCGCGTCCATTAATCTGGAAAAAAACAGAACCCCTGCGCGCCAACGCAGTCACTTGCATAGGCCCCGGCGAACGGGGCTCAGCAGTGATGTCGCTGGCAAACTTTATGATCGTCAGCAACATCGAGCCCTTTTTCGCAAGGAGACATTCTTATGAAGCGTTCCACTTTTGCTGGCTTGTTTATTACCGCTGCGATGTTGGCCTCCCCCGCTTTCGCGGCCGGCGAGCCGGACCTGTGCAAGATCAACCTGGATAAGATCAACAACGGCAAGGCACTGCTCGCGACCGACACCAGTGGCAAAAGCGGCGAAATCGACACCGCAGTCTCCCAGGCCAAGGCCGCCCACGCCGCCGGTGATGACAAGAAGTGCATCGAGATCACCTCCAAGGCTCTGCAAGACCTGCAGAACAACGAGAAAGGCGGCCAGTAAACGCCAGGGCCAACCTACGGGTTGGCCTTCCGTGAGCATTTGGCGTACACTGCACAGGCTTGTCACTCACTAAGAAACAACGAGTTACAAGCACGGGGCCGTTTAGGATTCGACGCCGGTCGCGAAACTTTAGGTGCATGCCGAGTTGGTAACAGAACTCGTAAATCCACTGTTGCAACTTCTTATAGTTGCCAATGACGAAAACTACGGCCAGGAATTCGCTCTCGCTGCGTAAGCAGCCTTAGCCCTGAGCTTCTGGTACCTTCGGGTCCAGCAATCACCAGGGGATGTCTGTAAACCCAAAGTGATTGTCATATAGAACAGAATCGCCGTGCAGTACGTTGTGGACGAAGCGGCTAAAACTTACACAACTCGCCCAAAGCACCCTGCCCTTCGGGTCGCTGAGGGTTAACTTAATAGAAACGGCTAAGCATGTAGTACCGACAGCGGAGTACTGGCGGACGGGGGTTCAAATCCCCCCGGCTCCACCACTTCATCATCTAAAGACGTCCACGGACGTCTTTTTTTGTGCCTGGAATCCGTTAAATATGGGGGCTTCAGGGCTATTGGGTGCTTTCGAGGCTTTTAGAGTTCCAGGCGATTTGGTATTCCCAATGGTATTCCCGGCTACCTGGCGCTAATCTTGGGAATACCAAAAGGTGTCATGGAGTACTTCTCATGTGCGCTCAAACCACCCGCCTCTCCGACCGCCAGCTCAAGGCAGTCAAACCGAAAGACAAAGATTACGTCCTCACCGATGGCGACGGGCTCCAGCTGCGAGTCAGAGTCAATCGCTCGATGCAGTGGAATTTCAACTACCGGCATCCTGTCACCAAGAATCGAATCAACATGGCACTCGGCTCTTATCCCGAGGTTTCTCTTGCGCAAGCAAGGAAGAAAACCGTCGAGGCCAGAGAGCTGCTTGCACAGGGCATCGACCCAAAAGCTCAGCGCAATGAGCTGCAAGAAGCCAAACGAGCGGAAACGGAACATACGTTCGAGAACGTAGCCACCGCATGGTTCGAATTGAAGAAGGACTCCGTCACCCCGGCGTATGCTGAAGACATCTGGCGCTCGCTTACACTGCACGTTTTTCCAAGCATGAAATCAACGCCGTTATCGGAAGTGAACGCGCCGATGGTAATCAAGCTGCTTCGTCCGATTGAAGCTAAAGGCAGCCTCGAGACAGTTAAGCGATTGAGCCAGCGCCTTAACGAGATCATGACCTACGGGGTCAACTCCGGAATGATCTTTGCCAACCCTCTCAGCGGCATTCGAGCGGTGTTCAAGAAACCGCAAAAAGAAAACATGCCAGCACTTCCCCCCGAAGAACTACCTGATCTCATGGTGGCGATTGCCAACGCCAGCATCAAACGCATCACCCGCTGCCTGATCGAATGGCAACTGCACACCATGACCCGTCCTGCAGAGGCTGCCGGAACGACCTGGGCAGAAATAGATTTCGAGAAGCGTATCTGGACTATCCCAAAGGAGCGCATGAAAAAACGCCGTGCGCACCCCATCCCCCTGAGCGATCCGGCGCTCACGCTACTAGAGACACTCCAGCCCTACAGCGGCCACCGAGAACATGTGTTTCCGGCAGATAGAAATCCTCGTACCCACGCCAACAGCCAAACCGCGAACATGGCGTTAAAGCGTATGGGTTTCCAAGACCGGTTGGTCAGCCACGGTATGCGATCGATGGCCAGCACCATCCTCAACGAACATGGATGGGACCCTGAGTTGATCGAGGTCGCCCTCGCCCACGTCGACAAAGACGAAGTCCGAAGTGCGTACAACAGAGCGCACTACATCGAGCGTAGGCGTCCGATGATGGTTTGGTGGAGCGAGTACATTCAAAAGGCTGCTACCGGTAATTTGTCGGTGACGGCGATTCATGAAAACAAAAACGGCAAAATCATTCCGTTTCGTTAATCACCTCCTGCTGGCGACAATGGCGACAGCGGCGACAACCTATGTATTTAGCGGTGCGGCGTATGGCGACAACGTGGCGACAGTCGCCACCAGCCGCATCGCCCATAACCTTTTCAGGCCCAGCCCCTGAGGGCGGGAAGGCTTGCCGTCCTGCCCTCAGGGGCTCACTTTAAAAACCGACGAACGACCTATCATCCATCTGATGGCCACCTTCTCCCATACACGTCCACTGCCTATAAACGCCATCCCACCCGCCGAGCACGCGCTACACCTGAGCCGAAAAGCGCTGTCATCGACAGCATTGCCAAAGTAGCAAGGGGTCTTTAAGCCCAGCCCATGCGCGCTCGCTTCCGATAAGGCACAGGCACGCTCAACGTAGCGAAGCCCACTTACCCACAGTGCAGTAGCGGCAGCCGGCCCTCCCGTCTCTTTTTCCTGGAAAGAGATGGGAGGGCCGGCTGCCGCTACTGCAGTCCGACTCGTACATGGACTTTGGGTTACTTCAGCCCTGGCCTTCTAGAGTCAGATAAATAGTTCCTGTACATTTTTCATCGCACTATCGGCAAAGCTTTGCAGGAAAGCCTCGAACGCTGGCACGTCTTCCTTGCCGCCAGTGTAGGGCTGGCCAATGATAGTCCAGGTCGCCAGGCTCTGGCGCTCGCCTTGAGGAGCAACCTGCATTACTGCCCATAGGTTGCCGATATTCAACGACGTGTAGATCAGTGACCAGGTCATGGCCATCGCTTGGTCGTCATGCGTATTGAGTTGCTCAATCACCACATTACCGTCCTTGAACAGCTTCTTGCGTACCGAACGTACGCCCTCGCCGGTCATTTCAATGTGGGAAAGCGCAGGGATAAACTTGGCGAAACCGGAGAAATCTCCGACGACTTTCCACACGCTGCGAGCATCGCCGTTCACGATCACGCTGGCGACGACAGGGTTGCCCACTGGGTTGCGGACCAGGGTATCGGGTTCAAAATGTTGCATGAGAAAGCTCCTTTTTTGTTTAGATGAAATCGATTTGCTTGAGGTAGTCACAGCCTTTTTGCAGCAGCGCACTGCTCTTGGCCGGGTAGTCTTCCCCCATGCTCTGGATGCCTGAGAGCGCATTGCGGTACTCGATCATCGAGATATCACCAATGTCTTCTTCAAACCCATTAAGGTAAAAACCGACCACCCCGAACAGTGCGTTATTACTGTCGATGGCCGACAGGCGCTGTTGCCATTGCGTCACCGGGACCATCTGGAAGTCGTGACCGGCAGCGCGAAACGCCTCCACATAGTGAGTCCATGATAGGGGCTGCGGGTTGTGCAGGTTGAACACCGCTTTGGAACGGTTATGGCGGCTGGCATGAAAGGCAATGAACCGGGCGAGGAAATCCACCGGCATCAGGTCGAAATTAAGCGCCAGTTCGGGCACTTCCTTAAGCTGCAGTGAGCCTTTGAGCATCAACATCAAGCGGTTCTGGTGCGGCTGACACACCCCGGTTCGCGTATTGAATGCAATGTTTCCCGGCCGGTAGAGGTTGACCCAGACGCCCGACTCGCTGGCATTCCACAAAATGCGCTCAGCCACCCACTTGGAAAGGTTGTAACCATTGCGAATGTAGATCGGCGGCGTGAACGCCGGTGGCTCTTCCAACACCCGCCCCTGTTCATCCACTGTGCTTGAAGCTGACAGGGTGGAGATGAAGTTGAAAATCTTCTTGCTGCGCCCTTCACACAGTTGCAGGCATTCGAGCACAGGCGTGACGTTGTCCTTGACCAGCGACTCGTAGTCGAGCACGTGGTTGACGTTGGCCGCGTTATAGATCAACACGCCATATTCACGGTCCAGCCATTCATAGTCCTGCTCGGATAACCCCAGGCGTGGCTTGCTGATATCCGCCGCCAATACCTTTACGCGGCTCAGGTCCAGATGCTCGAGACGGTTCTGGATCAGCGCCTGCTCGAAGCGCTGCTGGGCGCTCATCCCCGCCGACTCGCGAACCAGGCAAGCCACTTCGGTACTGCCCAGTTCCAGCAGTGCCTCGACAATATGCACGCCGAGAAAACCATTGGAGCCGGTCACGATGACCTTGTGTATGTTGCCCAGCCGACTGATCGGCAACACGTCCAGTTCAGGCCGAATCATCGCGTCCTGCAGCGCTTGAGGGCTGACCGTAGCGGTGGCATCGACGTGCTGGTCGATCAGGTTGGCAAGGTTGATCAGGGTGGGCTGTTCGATAAAACGGTTGATCGAGACCCCCTTGCTAAACGTTTCGCGAATGCCCATGAGCATCTGCGACAAAAGGATCGAATGCCCCCCCAGATTAAAGAAACTGTCATCCACGGAGATGTCCTCCGCGGGTAGGTCCAACAGCCTGGACCACAGCTCCAGCAACTGCTGCTGGGTGATGTTCTGGGGTGCCAGGTGCGGCCCTTGGGTCTTGTAGTTGACTGGTAAGTCTCTCAAGGCTTTGCGGTCGATCTTGCCATTGGCCGTGGCCGGCAAACGCTCCAGCAGGCAGTAGGCGCTGGGGCGCATGTAGTCGGGTAAATGCTTGAGCGCATAAGCCTGCAACTTTTCGCTGGCCACTTGGCCTTCGGCATTTTGGGGCTGAGAGAAAAAGGCCAGGATGCGCCGCTGATTATCGATGACCACCGCCAGTTGACGGAACAGTTGGCTCGATTGCAGCAGGTGCTCGATTTCTTCCGGCTCGACCCGGAACCCGCGAATCTTCACCTGGTTATCCAGGCGCCCGATGATCTGGATGCCTTCGCGGGTCCAACGCGCCAGATCGCCGGTACGGTACAGGCGCACCCGTTGACCGTCGGGCAACTCATGCAGGCGGTAACGTTCGGCAGTCATTTCCAACGCACCGAGGTAGCCAGCACCTACGCCGGGCCGCGATGTGAATCTCACCGCTGTCCGCTTCGCCTACCGGTTGACCGTGTTCATCCAGCAGGTAAACCGAGGTATTGGCAATCGGCACGCCCAGGTTGCGATTGTTGTCTGCGGGCTGGAAGGTGCGGCAGGTGGCGAGCACCGTGGTCTCGGTGGGACCGTAAATATTGTGCAGCGCACAATGGCCCACCAGTTGCTCGATCACCTGGGGCTCGCACACATCACCGCCCGTCACCAGGTGCTGGATGCCGTACAGCGATTTGAGCTGAATAATGCTGAGCAAGGCCGGCGCAAGAACGCATGGGTAACCTGTTCTTGCTGGATCAACTCGGCAAGCGCCACCGGGTCGCGGCGCTGGTCTTCGGTGGGCACGATCAACTCGCCGCCCTGGATAAGCGTGGGGAAGATATCCAGCAACGACGCATCGAAGTTGATGGTGGAAAACTGTAAGGCTCGACTGTCATGGCTCAATTCCACATAGAGGGCATACCACGCACAGAAGTGGCTCAGGTTATCGACCGTCAGCAACACGCCCTTGGGTTGCCCGGTGGTACCCGAGGTGTAAATCGCCACGCAAGGAGCCGAGCCGCTAAGCGCTACTCGCAGCAGGCGCTGATCCGGGGCCAGGGCGACCCGGCTGTAACCCTGGGCGCCGTGGTGGAAGAAATCCAGGTGGCTGATGTCCAGGGTGGCCAGGCCCGGCAGTGGGTCGTCTGCCTGGGTGTCCTGAATCAGCAAGCAGGCGCCGGAATGCTTGAGGATCGCCGTGCGGCGCTCGACAGGATGGTTCGGGTCCAGGGGCAAGTACACCGCGCCACACCCGAGCACCGCCAGGATCGCCGCGTAGAGCGCCGTGCCTTTAGGCAACGAGATAGCGACCACCGTCACCCCGCCGGTGGAGATTTCAAGCAAAGGCTGCAAGCGCTCTTGAATCGCCACGCTATAGGCATGCAATTGCGCGTAGGACATGCCACGCCCCTGCACTTTCAGGGCGTTGCGCTCGGCATTGATCAGCAGGCTATCGGCCAGGCGTTGTATAAAGGGGCGCTTGGCGTCCTCCAGGATCCCGGTGTTGACAGTTGCATTGTGGTGATGGCACCACACCAGGCTGTCGATCAGCGTCAGGCTCGACAACCGGTCGAGCGCCCGTACCGGCTCACGGGGCACCTCAAGATAGTCGGCGCTACGTGAGAAACGCCCAATGTGCATACTGGCCATCTCCACCACCTGCGCAACCGCTTCGTGCGCCAGGTCGGCGCCGTTGCCAGCGGCATCGGCGCACACCTCGAGGCGCCCCAGCAACATCCAGTCGCCGTCACCAGGACGCCATAGGCAGTCCACCCGCACGGGCGCAAAGACATCGCTGGCATTATCGGAGTGCGCCCGCAAAGACAGGCGCTGACACGACGGATAATGGGGCAGTTGCGCCGTGCTGGCGTCATCTATCAGCAAGTCCGGCACCGGTAACCGGCAAAGATCAATCGCGTTATCACTGGTCAACAAGTGGGCGGTGTGGCCCATCTGCTCCAGCTCTTGCGTAAGGCAGGCAAGCGCATGGCTGCGCCCGCACAGAACGATATCAAGATGTCTCATTGAAGTTGTCCTCTAGCGCAGATAATCGGCGAGCGCTTCCTGCATGCAAGGAGCGTCGAGCAGGGCGCTGTGTTTGAAGAATCGGACGATGTTGCCTACCAGCGGGTGAGACGGCGTGATCGGAAAACTCATGCCTTCGACCTCCTGACGCAAGGCTGCCTTGACCCCGGGGCTTACCTGGAGTTGCTCGATCAGCGCGAAATCAAAGCCCTGCTGGATCTCGTTGGTCAGGTACTCACCCAGGAACACCGGCATGATCGAGGCCAGCACACGTTTGTCCTCCTCGCTCGCAGTGCTCCAGTAGATACGTGTCAACTTGGCCCAGAAGCCCGAATGTCGCCCCTCATCAGCCAGGTGGTCTGCCATCAGCCCCTTGACTGACGTCTTGACCGAGTCGTCGCGGGCAAAGGCCGCGACATCGTTGGTCAGGGTGTTTTCCGCGATGGCGACACAGATCAACTCGACAGCCGCCTTGAGGTGCTCGGGCGCCATGGCCAATGCCTTGGGAATCGAACGGCTGAGTTCGATTTCCGTTGGCAAGGCAATCGGTTCGATGCCGGTCAGCTCGATGGTCTGTTGCATGTAGTCCATCGCCACGAGCGCGTGATAGTCCTCATCGACCACCACGGTCATCGCGTCATATCGACAGGCGAATGGAAAACGTATAGCGAAGTTATCTTTCGCAATGCTCCTGGCAGTCTTGTCGACAATTTCGGTTTCAAAAATCACTACATCATTAATGAACTTGTACAAACTTTGAGCAAGCACAAAGTGCTGCAAGTGAGCGCATTCCCGTATAAATGTCGCGCCCATGACCAAGGGTTGGCGGCTGATCGGAAATATCAACTTTCCATCATCTTCCAGGCGCCGTCTCGGCCGCGTACGAATGGTCGCCCGCTCCTCCCACGACTCGGAAAATGACTGGTATTCTTCAGCTCTCATGAATCGTTCCCTTTGTTCATGACGATCAGTAGTAATGCACTTCAAACAACAGGCATCCGTCCTTTGAATTAAACGGTCCGTGCTCGGTGTGCGCCGCCCTGAAGAAGTAACTACCGTCGCGATAGGTCTTCTCGGGACGATCCTTACTTGCCAACTCGGTCTGGTCGCCCTCAATCAAATACACTTCTTCGTGATAATCATGGGTGTAGATTTCACGCGTGCCGCCCCCAGGATGGAAACGTACCAACCGCGTACGAACACCGGTTTTCGTCACAGGGTCCAGTGTGTCCTTGAATACCGTCAGGGTAATGTTGCGCTCCGACGTCACCTCAAACCACTGGGCCTGTTCAGCCTCGATGACTTCGAAGTTCATGCTACGCACTCACTGACAGTTTCGCGCATGGACAAACGCAAGTTGTCCCACAAGGCCAAACGGCTTCGCACTGCAGCAATCGCGGACACGTAGACTTCGTCCTGACGCTGGGCATCGCCATTGACCAGTCGCGCCAACAGGCTTTCCGCCGCTGGGCCGTGGTCTTCCGAGTCGACTTCGATGTGACGTTGCAGGTAGTAGCGAAAGGTGGGGGCGTCGTCGGCGGTGATGTCCCAATCATCAAGGATTCGCTGGAACATCTCGGGGATGACGCTTTCACGGCCATGCAGGAAGGCGGCGGCAACACTGTGGGTGGAGGCGTTGATAGCGGTTTCGATGGTGTCGGTGACGAAGGCAGAGGCTGCCAGGCCAGCGCCGCAACGCGTGAGAGCCGTTTGCAGGTCGACGCCGTCGCGCATCAGTTTGACAAAATGTTCGATCTTGTCAGTGCTGGCGCCCACTTCCCGCATAGCGTGCAGGTAAAGTTCGAAGTGGCTGTAATGCCCGCCTTGCAGATTCTGGTCAGACTCCTCGCCTAGGATGATCTCATTGATAAGGTGCGCTGCCGCCGGGTCCAACGGCGGCAGCCAAGGCAGGCGAGTACAGGTCAGGTCCTGTTGCAGGCGCTTGGCCAGAGACATGAAATCCCACACCGCGAATACATGGGTTTCCATAAAGACACGCAACACCGGCAAGGAATTGATTTCAGCAAAGATCTGATGGTTGCCCAGTTCTAATTTCTTTGCGCTCAATAGCGACTTTTTATCTTCCATGTTGCGCTCCTTATCAGGCGTTAGTCAGGTCTGGCCACGCGAGACTTACCTGGCTATCTTTTTCCAGGCATAAGCAGGCCTATCTCGCCATTGCCGGCCAGCACTTAAGTCTTATTCAAGTTAGTTATAGTCTCATGCTTCGTTAGCGCGAACTCTAAACCGCCAAAGCAAGACAAAACTTAGAGGAAGTTCATGACACTCGGCAAGTGTTTTTTTGAAAATTAATACAATTTATTTCGAAGCTATAAATACGCAAACAACAGAAGCCCGACCGAAGTTAATAACATCAACTTCGTCAGGCAATAGTTAGCCGACACCCCTTTTCCTGAGTGCAAACCACCTATATGTCATTGCTAAGTTAGCAATCAATCAATCTATGAAGAGGCCATGCGCCTTTTTACCATTCAAGTTCCCTCTTGCTCATTGACAAAGACCCGCTCATTGCTGGCGGACAGAATTTGGTCAACTCTTTACGTGTTGCCGTAATGCGAGCGCCGCCACACCGCACAAGATCAAGGCAATACAGGACACATAGAACGCATCGCTGTAGGCCATCAGATACGCCTCGCGACGCACGGTGTGGATCAGACCCTCGATGAGCTGCTGCTGGGCAGGCAGCAATTGGTTGAATATGAAATCTTCGCTGTCTGCCATGCTGTCGCGCAGCCGCTCCTGCAGCGACGGGGAAAACAGCGTGATCGACTCTCCCACCCGCTCTGAGTGAAAGCGCTCGCGCATCGCGACGATTTGCGTCAGCCCTGCGGTACCCACGGCCCCGCCAAGATTGCGCAGCATGGAAAACAAAGCAGATGCGGAACCGGCTTCATCTTTGGCCAGCCCGGAAACCGCCAGAACAGAAAGCGCCACCATGATCAACGGCTGTCCGATCCCCCGTACCACGGTGGAAGGAATGATTACGTTGGCGGCGCTATCGACGTCCAGGTGCGCGCCGAGGTAGCAACCCAGGGCCATGATGAAAAAGCCGCTGGCGACCATCAGTTTCGGGTTGAGCCACTTCATTAGGCGCGGCATGAACGGTGCCAGTACCAATTGCACCATACCGTAGGCAATCAGACTGATGCCGATTTCCCGGGCGTTGTACCCCTGCAGTTGGGAAAGGTAATTGGGCACCAGGAACACCAGGCCGAAGGTAGCCCCGCCGAAAATGAACATCGCCGCACTGGCCACTCCGAAGTTGTAGCTCTTGAGCAGGCGCAGGTTGATGAAGGAGCGGCTGCCGTACAACTGCGACAGCACGAAGTACACCAGAGCGAGCCCGGCGATCAGCGACATCCACACAATGAAATCGGAGCCGAACCAGTCCTTGCGCCCACCTTCCTCCAGCACGATCTGCAAGCCTCCCAGGCCGACGATCATGGCGAGGATGCCGCCCCAGTCACCGCGTTTGAGCAGGCTCAACTGCATGGGCTTGGCATCGATGGACCATGCCACCGCCAGCAACAAGAGAATGCCCGGCGCCAGTTGCAGGTAAAAAATCCAGCGCCACGAATAAGCATCGGTCAACCAGCCACCAATGGATGGCCCGGCGGCCTGGGCAACGCTGTTGGACAAGGCGAACAAGGCCATGCCCATCGCGATCTTGCTGGGCGGGAGCTCGGTGATGATCAACTGGAATGACAAGGGGATCAGCACTGCGCCGGCGGCCCCCTGGATCACTCGAATGATGATCATCACTTCCAGGTTGGCGCCCAGGAGCAGGCAATGGACGCCATCAGGAATACAAACGATCCCACCAGCATCACTCGCCGCAGCGAGAACACCTGGACCAACCAGGCCGTCAGCGGAATCATCACGATTTCCGCAACCAGATAAGCCGTGGAAATCCACGAGCCCTCCTCGAAGGTCGCACCCAGGGAACCCTCGATTTCAGGCAGCGCGGCGCTGGTCACATGCACGTTCATACCGGCCATGAAACAACCGAACAGCCCGCCGATCACCGCCACCCAGGCGCGAAAGGAGACGGTTTTTTCAACGGTCTCAGTCATGCGTCATGCCCTGGGTGCCGGACCGGGTGTCAACGGTGGTGATCACCGACATGCCAGGCAAAATAGGCCCGCCCTCGTCATGCTCATCGATGACGATCTTCACTGGGAAGCGCTGCACGATCTTGGTGAAGTTACCGGTGGCGTTATCCGACGGCAACAGCGCGAACACGGCCCCGGAACCTGGCGAAAAGCTCACCACATGACCCTTGAGCTTGCGTCCCGAATAGCTGTCCACGCTGATATCCACCGGTTGACCGGCGCGCATGTCGCGCAACTGGGTTTCCTTGTAGTTGGCCACCACATAGGCCTGCTGCAGGGGCACCACCGCCAGCAACGGCAAGCCCGGCGCGACGTATTGGCGAGTACGCACTTTGCGCTGCCCCACGACCCCGTCGATGGGTGAGCGGATCAAGGTGTCTTCCAGCGCATGAGACGCAAGGCTCAACTGCGCCTCGGCTTGGCTGCGCCGGGCAACCTGTTGTTGGAGCGAGGCTTCGGCCAGTTGGCGCCGGGTAATGGCGACGGTCAACCGGGTTTCCTGTTGACGCTGCATCGCCTTGGCGATTTCCACCGCGGCGTTGGCCTGGGTGTAGCTGGCAGCCGCCGTTTCCAGACGCTGAGCACTGGCGGCGTGTTCGCGCACCAGGCCCTGGTAGCGGCGCTGGTCAAGGCTCGCGCGGCGCAACTCGGCCCCGACGCTGCGGGTGTGGGCCTCAGCCTGGTTTACCCCGGCCTTTTGCTGAGCGATCAGGCTGTCGGTCACTTGCAGGTTGGCCTGTTGGGCCGCGACCGAGGCCTGGGTTTCCGCCAATTGCGCACGCGCCTGCGCCAGCCGCGCCTGGTAATCGCGGTCCTCGATGCGCACCAGCACATCCCCGGCCTTGACGGGCTGGTCATCCTCCACCAGCACCTGGGCCACATACCCGGAGACTTTTGGGCTGATGGGAATCCAGTCGGCACGCACATAGGCATCATCGGTCTGTTCCAGGTAACGTCCAACCGTCATCCAATACACCCCGAACGCCACCGCCGCGATCGACAGCACAACGCCTCCCAGCAGGATAAGGTTGCGTTTGCGGCGTTGCTTGCGCGCATGCATGAGCTGCTCGACCACCTTCTCCTGCTCGTCCTGGACAGCGATTTTTTCATCGACAGCGATATTCATGGCTGGGTACCGGAAAAATTGACGGAAGTGCGGCTGAGGGCAGCGGTCGCGGGGGCAGAAGACTGCCAACCGCCGCCAAGCGTGCGAAACAGGCTGATCTGGCGCTGCAATAGCTGGCCATCGGCATCGGCGAGCGTGGCCTGCAGGCGGATCAGCTCACGCTCGCTGTCCAGCACGTCGAGAAAGTCGATAGACCCGGCGTCGTAATTGAACTGGGCCAACTTGTAGGCTTGACGACTGCTGTCCAGGGCCTGGCTCAACGCGGCGTGGCGCCGGCGTTCGCCGTCGTATAGCGCGAGAGCCTGGCGTACCTCCTTGAGGGCCTTGAGTACACTGGCCTCGAATTGAGCCACTTCCACCCGCTCCAACGCCCTGGCCTGGTTGACCCGCGCGCGATTGGCACGCCAGTTGGGGAATTGCCAGGTAATCAGCGGGCCGACGCCAAACATCACCGCGCTACTGTCTCCCAGCTCATGGGGTTTGTTGGCGGATGAGGACACTGAAGCGCCAAAGGTCACCTTCGGATACAGGTCGGCCTGGACGATATCCACTTGCAGCGTGGCCGCTTGTAGCGCTCGCTCGGCCTGACGGATATCGGGGCGGCGCGCCAGTAATTGCCAGCCATCGCCCACCGGCAGCTCGGCATTAAGTTGCGGCACGACCTCACAGGTCGCCGCGCTAGTGCCTTGTTCCAGGTCGGCCACGCCGGTCAGCATCGCCAGCTCGTACAGGGCAGCTTGCCGGCGTGCTTCCAACATCGGCAGCAATGCCAGGGTTTCACCCTGCAACGCCTGCATACGGGTGTATTCGAGATCCGTCACCACGCCGGCCTGGCGCTGCCGATCGGTCAATGCCAGGCTGTGCCCGACCACTTCCAGCGAATGGCGCTGCACCTTGGCACGTGCCCCCAGGGCGCAGGCATTGACATAGGCGCGGGTGGTTTGCGCCACCACCGTGATGCGCAACAAGTCTTCGGCGTCCTGCGCCGCGGCCGCCTGGACCTGAGCCCGCTCGATACTGCGCTGGACCTGGCCCCAGACATCCACTTGATAAGCCAGCTCGAAGCCTGGGTTGAACGCCCACTGGGACGGCGCATGGCTATCGGTGGCTTTGGCCAGGGTCTGATCATCGGCTGTCTTGCCGTACTCGGCGCCCAGTGACGCCTGGGTCGACGGCCAGCGCTCGGCATCGGCCTGCATGATCCCGGCCAACATCGCCTGCACATGGGACTGGGCTGCGGCCAGGTCGCGGTTATGCATCAATGCCTGCTGCACCAGCGCGTCAAGTTTCGGATCGTTATACAACTGCCACCAATGGTCGGGTAACGCTTGGGCCGAAACCCCCTGCGGCAGGTGACTTAGGGCATTAATGCGCTCCGGGTGTGGCTGCGCGGGTGTGCGGGCAACCCAGGAGGAACAACCCGCCAGCAAGACGACCGCCACAGTCAGGAGCGAAAGACGACCATGCCGTGCATATAAAAAAGGCGAACCCATCGAAAAAACCCAGAATGCCAAGTAGAAGCGCAGGTTAAGAGAGCACCGGGCCGCACATCTCCCGAGTTCCAGACAACCATCGTTTCGATTTGGACAATGTGCCTGTAGACCGCCTTATCGCAGGCGTCCACGGGCCGGGCACGCGCAAAGACATGGCCCTGCCTGGAGGCGGGGCCATGTACGCTTGGGGGTCGCGCGCTCGCCGGGGCGTATCAGACCAGGCGGCAGTTGCTCGGGGTGTAGCCCATTGTGCGCTTGAACATTGCAGTAAACGCACTTGGGCTCTGGTAGCCGTGCTCCAATGCCACTTCCAGGATCGATACGCCGCAGGCCAGCCGTTGCATGCTGAGTAGCAGCCGAGTGCGCTTGCGCCACTCCCCGTAACTCATGCCCAACTCTTTCTGGAACAGCCGCGCCAGGGTGCGCGAACTCATATTGAGTTGCACCGCCCAACTCTCCAGTTTCGACTCCTGTGACGGGTTGTCGATAAAGTCGGCACACAGCGACTTAAGCCTTGGCTCATCAGGGATCGGCACATGCGCCGGCACCCTCTGCGCAATGTCGAGTTCAGAGAAAATCAGATCGACAATCTGCACATGGCGCAACAGGGCGGGTTCAGTGTCATGTTCATCGGCCGCGGCGATGATCAACTCCCGCAGCAACGGCGAAACCTTGAGAACGTGGCATTCCTCCGTCAACGCCCGGTGTGCGCCCGGCGAGATCAACAGGGTGCGCATGCGCACCTCGCCGGTCATGCGGATTTGGTGCTCCGCCCCCGAAGGGACCCAGAGCGCATGCCCGGAAGGCACCACCCAAGTGGTCCCAACGACCGATACCAGCATCACACCGTTAATGGCATAAACCAGTTGACCTTCTTCATGCCGATGCGAAGCCACTATGTCGCCATGGCCATAGTTACCGGCGAGCGCCGCCAATGCGGTGTGCGCCATCATATCAGGAAGGCACCGCGATGCTCGCCACGCTGAGCAGGCCCAGGCGCGATGCGCGGTTGACGGCACTGGTCACCGCGTTGAGGGAAGCCAGCAAGCTGCTACCGTCGCGGGCGGCACCGAACAGCAACTGGTTGCCCACGCGAATTTCCACATAGGCCAGTGCTTCAGCCTGGGCCCCGTCGCAGGTGGCATGCTCGTGGTAATCAGCGATATCGAAGTGAATGCCGCGCTGGGCAAAGGCATCGACAAGCGCCGCCAGTGGGCCGTTGCCCTCGCCATTCAGGTCGATGTGCTGCGCACCGTGTTCAAGCGCGGCTTCCAGATAGGTCACATCCCCCTCGCTGACCAGTTTTGGCATCCGCAACGCGTAAGGCTTGCCCTGTTCCAGGTAATGCCGGGTAAAGCAGGCAAGGATCATTTCCCCACTGATTTCTTGGCCGGAGCCATCCGCTTCCTGTTGGACCAGGCTGCTGAATTCCATCTGCAAGCGACGCGGCATCACGATGCCATGCTGCTCCAGCAAATACGCCACGCCACCTTTGCCCGACTGACTGTTGACGCGGATCACCGCTTCATAGCTGCGGCCCATATCGGCGGGATCGATTGGCAGGTACGGTACTTCCCATATTCCGTTCGGGTTGGCTTGGCGTGCCGCAAAGCCTTTCTTGATCGCGTCCTGGTGCGAACCGGAGAAAGCCGTGAACACCAACTCACCGGCGTATGGGTGGCGAGGATGGGTCGGCAACTGATTGCAGAACTCCACCTCACGCTGGACATGAATGATGTCCGAAAAATCCAGCCGAGGATCAATGCCACTGGTGTAGAGGTTCATCGCCAGCGTCAGGATATCCACATTACCGGTTCGCTCACCGTTGCCGAACAACGTGCCCTCGACACGCTCAGCGCCTGCCAGGCATGCCTGCTCCGCCGTAGCAACGCCGGTGCCACGATCGTTATGGGGATGGACGCTGATGACCACGCTGTCACGGCGGCTGAAATGCCGACAGAACCATTCAATCTGGTCGGCAAACACATTTGCGGTGGAGACTTCCACCGTTGTCGGCAGGTTCAGGATCATTTTGTTGGACGGGGTCGGCCCGAACGCGTCCGTCACCGCCTCACAGACCTCCAGCGCAAACTCCAGCTCGGTGAAGCAAAAGGTTTCCGGGGAATACTGGAATGTCCATTGCGTACCGGGATTGTTGTCCATGTGGCGCTTGATCTCGCGCGTCGCTTGGGTGGCAATCTCGATACAGCCGGCACGATCCACACCAAAGACAACATCGCGAAACACCGGAGCGGTGGCGTTGTATACATGCACAATCGCCCGTGGAGCCCCCTTCAGCGCCTCGAAGGTGCGCTCGATCAGATGACTGCGCGCCTGCGTCATCACTTGAATCGTGACATCGTCAGGAATCGAGCCGCTGTCGATCAGCTCACGCACATAGTCAAAATCGGTCTGGGAGGCGGCGGGAAAACCCACCTCAATTTCCTTAAAGCCCACCTTGACCAGCAAATCAAAAAAACGGCGTTTGCGCTCGGCATTCATCGGTTCAATCAAGGCTTGGTTACCGTCGCGCATATCAACGCTGCACCAAGTGGGAGCTAGCGCCTGCACGTTGCCGGGCCATTGGCGGTCGGGCAGGTCCACGGTATTAAAATGGCGATATTTGCTGGACGGATCCTTGAGCATCATGACGGTTTCTCCTTTTTTCGACAGTTACGACAGTGGGCAGCCGAAGCGGCCGTTCACCCTCGCTCGCTAGAACAAACACTAAACGAAACACACGAAAACCAATTGCTAATCCTCCCAAAAAAACCATAAAAACAAGCATAAAATGTCATTAATTATAATTTTGTTGGCGATTTACATCGCCAAGGAAAAATTAACTGCAACCCAAGCACACCAACAAATACCCGCCAAAAAGGGTCGACCAACCCTCTCTCACCTCTGGTAAGAACGCTCGCTCGGGCGCCGAAGGCGTTCCAACGCCGTGCTAACGACCCGCTTCAGCGCTACTTGACAGAGCTGGATTGTAAAATTATATATTGGATCCAGGATCCATAAACAAGCCTGTCAGCGAGACAAAATTGAAAGCCACCGTAGACCTTAAAGCAGCTTTTCCTGAGATAGATGCTCAATCTCCGTTATCACGAAACTTGGTGGAAAAGACATTGAGGGATGGGATTTTGAACGGAACCCTTGCAGGCGGAACGGCCTTGCGACAGGAAGAGCTAGCGAGCTTGTTCGGTGTCAGCAGAATGCCAGTCCGAGAAGCGTTGTTGAAACTTGAAGCCCAGGGATTAGTACGCAACACCCCCAACAAGGGAGCCGTCGTGTTGCAGATGAACGTCAGCGATGCGGTGGAGACATACTGCCTGCGACTGCTACTCGAGCCAGAGGCGCTGCGTCAGTCAATTCCAAACCTGCGTGACGAAGATTTCGCGAAAGCCCGCAAATACGTCGCCGCTATGGAAAACGAAACCGATCTGGCCAACCTTGGGCGCCTCAACGGGTTGTTTCATATGTCGCTCTATGGACGTTCGACGAACCGGAAGCTGCTCAACCTGATCAACGTTGAGTTGCAAGAAGAAGAGCGCTTTTTGCGCTTCCATCTGGCGGCCATGGGACTGGAAGAAATGGCCCAGGATGACCACAAAAAATTGATATCGCTTGCCGAGGCCAGAGCCCCCGAAGAGGCGGCTGCTGTTTACGCCAGCACCTGCAAAAGGCTTGCGACACATTCAAAAATTATCTGGAAAAACAGATGACCCGTTAGAACACGATCCACAAACCCGCGAGGTGTCAAATGGAAGAACAGGTACGTTCCACTGAACTGGATTTTAGTCTCAGCCAAAGTGAATTGGAGAAGTTCCACCGCGACGGTTACATAGGGCCTTTCGACCTTTATCAAAAGGACGAAATGGAGCGTAGCTTACAAGCCCTGCGCCCCAAACTGCTCAACACCAAGAAAGCGATCTACAGCCAGGACAAGGCGGTATCCGGGATAACCAATCTGTCCAACTATGACCGGCACCTGGATGTCGACTTCCTCGCAGCGCACATTACTCGTCCGGAAATCGTCGATCGGGTGTCGAGCATCCTTGGCCGTGACACGCTTTGCTGGCGCTCCGAGTTCTTTCCCAAATACCCCGGCGACGAAGGCACCGACTGGCACCAAGCCGACAATTTCTCTAACGTTGCCGGCTCCAAGCATCCTCAAATAGTCTGGCCAGAAGACGCGCAGTTCGGCGGCACCATCACGGTCTGGGCCGCATTCACCGAGGCCACCATTGAAAATGGTTGTCTGCAGTTCATTCCCGGTACTCACCGGACCATGAACTACGACGAATCGAAGACCATGGATTACCAATCCGACGCCATCAATAAAATGGAAAAAGACGGCGTCCGTCGGGGCTTCTTCGGTTATGACTATCGACAACTGCAGAAAGACCCGAACTGGAAGCCCGACGAGTCCCAGGCCAAATCCATGGTCATGCGCCAAGGCCAGTTCATCATTTTCTGGTCGACCCTTATGCATGCCTCGCACCCGCACAACGGCCTGACCGACCAGATGCGCCTGGGCTTCGCCGCCCGTTATCTGCCGACCTCAGTGCAAGTCTATCCGTACTCGAACACTCTCGAGGAATTCGGCGGCCAGGCCAGCCTGGACAAGTTCGGTTGCGTATTGGTGTCCGGGGATAATCGTTTCCCTCACAACCGTTTTGTCGATCGCACCTGCAACGGCTTCCAATTCCCTCGGCGCTGAGCCAGATAAAGAAGGAGAACAGAGCATGAGCAACGTAGGAGAAATCGGCAAAATCGAGTTCTGGCTGATTAATACCTGCCGCGAATTGGGGCTAGGTGTGGAAAATGCCAGCAGCGACTTCTTCGCCGCAGGAGGCACGTCACTCAGCGCCATCCGTCTGATTGCGAAGGCTGAGGAGCATTTTGGCGAGGACAGTTTGCCCCCCGAGGATCTCTTCGCACAGAGCCTTGTAAGTGACATTGCTACCTGCATTCAACGTAACGCAAAACACTTTAACTCCCTGACGGAGATCTGAGGATATGTCCGGGCAAGCATACGATGAGCGCTGGCTTCTGGTGCCCCGCCCCCGGATTCGTCCGCGCTTGCGTCTGATCTGCTTCCCTTATGCGGGAGGTAACCCCGATCTATTTCGCAGTTGGGTGAATGATTTGGACGCAGACGTGGAACTGCTCGCCGTACGCCTGCCCGGCCGAGGTTCCAGAATCAAGGAAACGCCGTATGAGGAATGGTCGCCACTGATCGAGGACTGCCTCGAGGTGCTGGCACCCTATCTTAATGCACCCCATGCGCTCTATGGGCACAGCTTCGGCGGACGCCTGGCCTACGAACTGGCTCAGAAAATCCGCTATCGCCATCCCGGCCAGACCCACCGTTTGTTCGTCAGCGGCTGCCGCAGCCCGGCCAGCCGACAAGCGCAGCCTTATCTGCATCAACTCTGCGCCGAGGATTTCCATCAAGCCCTACACACCATGGGCGGGACGCCGCTGGCGGTACTACAGAGCGAGATTCTGATGCGCCTTATGCTCCCAGCACTGCGCAGCGACATGCGGCTCTCGGAAATTTGGGAGGACTGGCATGAGCAACCGTTGGAGATTCCCATACACGCCTATTTCGGCCGCCACGACCCGATCGACCGACAAGCCAGCATGGCAGGTTGGTCCATGCATACCTCGAAAGAATTTGAGCTGATCGAGATCGATGGCGATCACTTTTTCCTCGACAGCCATCGCCATCAACTGCTGCACAGCTTGACCACTCGAATGAGGAATCAGCATGCAAACGCTTGAGCTAACCCCTTCAGCCTTGGCGCTGCACAAACAAGTCAACCAAACCCACGTACCTTATCCGGACCACCTTTCGGTCGGCGAGTTGTTCTCCCGCACCGTAGCGCGCCACCCGAACGCCATTGCCATATGGCATCAGGATCATGAGTGTAGCTATCAACAGTTGAACATCCACGCCAACCACTTGGCGTGGTACCTGCTCGCCAAGGGCGTGCAACCTGGCGATGTAATAGCCGTCAGCCTACCGCGCAGCACCGAACTGATCGTGGCGCTCCTGGCGATCCTGAAGGCTGGAGCGAGCTACCTGCCCATCGATGCGGGTTGGCCGGAGCAACGTATTCATGAAGTGCTAGGCCAAGCATGCTGCGACTACCTGATGGGAAGCGAAAACACCAGACACGACACCCGCTTTTCCCGCTACCACGTGTTGGCACCCAGTGCTGTTGCAGAAGCGACTGAGGATCGAGGCGACCCGCCGCTCACAATCGAAGCCGACGCCATCGCCTACATCAACTTTACCTCCGGCTCCACAGGCAAGCCCAAAGGCGTGCCTGTCCCACACCGGGGCATTACCCGCCTGGTATACAACGCCCGCTACGCCTGCCTGGACGAGAACAGCAGGTTGCTGCAAATGGCGCCTGCGACCTTCGACGCGGCTACCTTCGAAATCTGGGGTGCCCTGCTGCTAGGCGGCACCTGTGTGCTTTACCCGGACGTGTACATTCGCGCTTTGCGGCTACAGCACATCCTGCAGACGCAAAAGATCAGCGTGCTGTTTCTGACCACAGCCCTATTCAATACCCTGATCGACGAAATGCCACAGGCGTTGGACAGTGTCGGTACCGTCCTCACCGGCGGAGAAGCACACTCTCTGCGGCATATGGCCAAAGCCCTGGAGCGATACGGGCCGGGACGGATCGTCAGCGTCTATGGCCCGACAGAGAGCACAACATTCGCGACGTACTATCCGCTCTGCGAGCTGCGCAACGAGGATACCGCCCTCCCCATCGGCTTCCCGATCCAGAACACCCGCGTCTACCTGATTGACCAGGATCGCCTCTGCGAACAGGGTCAAAGCGGCGAGGTTTGTCTCGCCGACCCGGCCTTTCGCCAGGCTACCTCGGACTGCCAGACGTCAACCGCGAGCGCTTCTTTGAATGCCTGATCGGCGAACGCCAGGAACGGCTCTATCGCACCGGGGACCGAGGCTACTTCCGCGGAGACGGTGCCATAGTGTTTCAAGGACGTACTGATGACCAGGTGAAGATCAACGGCTTTCGAATCGAACTGGGGGAAATTGCCTACCATCTCAACCGCCATCCGCAGGTGCGGCAAAGCGTCATTACCGTTACTGAATCACCGCAGGGCGAGAAGTCGCTGGTCGCCTTCGTGATCGCCGTCGACCCCTCATGTTGCCCGGAGCAACTGCGTCTTAGCCTGGCTACGCAGCTGCCGGCCTACATGGTTCCACGCCACATCCAACTCTGCGAAATCCTACCGCTGTCCGCCACCGGCAAGATCGATCATCGGCGACTGCTATCTACGCTTCATCCATTGGGAGAACCCGCTTATGACAATCAGTAAACGCGCTCAGCAATTCCAGGACACCCTTCACGAGCGCGGCCTCGACCTGACCGTTCAGGAGTTGCCGGACTCGACCCGCACTGCCGACGATGCCGCCCAAGCGCTGGGATGCGAAAAGGCCCAAATCGTCAAGTCGCTGATTTTTCGCACCCGCGACAATATCCCGGTGCTGGTACTGGCAAGCGGGCCGAACCGAGTGAACGAAAAGACCATTTCGCGGCTGGTCGGCGACAAGATTTTCAAGGCAGATGCTGACTTCGTCAAAGAGGTGACCGGCTTCACCATCGGTGGCGTTCCGCCTCTCGGACATAAGCAAGAGCTGAAGCTGTTCGTCGATGAAGACCTGCTGACGTTCGACGAAATTTGGGCCGCAGCCGGTACCCCTAACGCCGTATTCAGAATTCCTGGCTGTCTGACAGACATCATCTCGGCACACCAAGTGATCTCGGTGAAATAAAAGCGAACCGACTATGCCCAGCCCCTATCTGAGCGACAGCCATCGCAACTTCGCCCTACAGGTGCGCCAGATCCTGCAGAGCCAGCTTCTGCCAATAGCAGACGCTGCCGAAGAACGTGGACATCTGTGCGAAAACGCCTGGCAGACCCTGGCCGAGCACGGCCTGCTAGGTTTGCCACAGCGTGGCGAAGGCTTTCTGGAAAGCGCTGTGTTCCTTGAAGAGCTGGGCGCGCTGGGGTACGCCGGTATCCGTGCGTCGGTTGGGGTGCATGCCTACATGGCCAGCGCCTACCTGGAGTTGTTCGGTAGCGAAGAACAAATCCAGCGCTACCTTCCTGGCATTCGCCAAGGACGGATCATTACCGCCTTGGCTATCAGCGAAGAACACGCCGGAAGCGATCTCAGCCAGATACAATGCAGAGCGCTACCCTCGGCTAACGGTTTTATCGTTGAGGGCAGCAAACGCTATATCGCTAATGGTTCCCGCGCCTCCTTGATCGTGACCCTGGTGCGCAGCGGCGAAGGCCAGCACGCACTGGGCAGCAGCAGTCTGTTGCTGATCGATGGCGACAGCCCGGGGCTGGTGCGCACGCCGCACCCCATGCTTGGCTGGTGCAGCGCCGACGTCTGCGATCTCGACTTCACCCATCTGGTGGTGCCGGCCTGCAATGTGCTCGGCAAATCCGGCAAGGGCCTGCTCTACCTGATGCAGGGCCTGGATTTCGAACGCCTGGTCGCAGGTCTTCTAGCCCTCGGTGGGGCCCACCACAGCATCCGTGTACTCGACGGGTGCGTGCGTCGACATCAACTCCAGGGCAGGCCACTCAGCGACAAACAAAGTGTCCGGCACCGTCTGGCAGACCTCGTAGGCGAACAACAAATCCTACGGAACTACGCCTATCAGGTGGCATGGCAGCACAGCAAAGGCCAACTCGACACGCGCTCCGCCTGCATCCTCAAACTGCGCGCCACCGAACTCGCTCTCAGCGCCGCGCAGGCTTGCGCGCAACTGCATGGTGCGCAGGGCTATCAACTTAACTCCGAGGTGGCACGCGTATATCGAGATGCCATGGCCGGCACTATAGCCGCCGGTGCGAGTGAACTGATGCGCGACATGATCTTCGACAGTACGCCAGCAAGTTGAATATCCAAAGAGGCAATCACCATGGACATGGTCAATTTTCTCGGACTTTCACTGCTGCCAATTTTATCGCCCGGCCCCTCGACGATCCTCGTGGTACGTAACAGTCTGCGTTACAGCTGGATGTTTGCCGTACGACGCCTGCTTGCCGACCTCGGCGGTACATTGATCACCGCCACTCTTCTGCTTTATGGCCTGGGCGCAGTGATTGCGGCTTCAAACCTGCTCGTCGTAGGCATCCAGTTAGCAGGTGCCTGCTACGTTCTCATCATCGGCATAAGGATTTTGAGGCATGCATATTGGCCAAGCCCCTATAGCCTTGACACGGCAAACCGTTTCCACGGTTCTTGGCTAGAGGCTTTTTTTGCGGGATTGCTCAATCCCAAGACCTTGGTATTTTTCTCCCTTCTGTTTCCCTTGCTACTCGGGGAAAACAGGTCCCATTTGACGATCGCATTACTATATTCACTAAGCTATAGCCTGCTCAAAGGACTGGTTTTAGCGGTTGCCTCTGGAGTTTTCCTGCTCGCTAAAAACCGGTTGCGCCCACACTTACGCCCAGCCAATGGGACTCTTGGTGCCATATTGGTCGCTGCGAGCTCAATCTTTCTGGTGAAAATATCGATCAACCTGTGGTGAATAACTGCCCTTAGAAATCACCTACCCTATTCTGATGATAAGGACGATGTTCCCCTATTTAAAAATATGCCCCCTCTTGGTCAGTCACGGCATCCGCTCCATGGCTAACACCATCCTGAACGAGCGTGGGTAGCGTCCGGAGCTAATCGAAGTCGCGCGGCGCATGTTGATAGAGATGAAGTCCGAAGTGCCATACCGGGCTAATTACAGCGACCCCGACACCCAGTGAATACTGCGCACTCCATCCTCACGGGCTCACGCTTAAGGTCTATCAGACAACCGCGATTTTTGCCTTTCTACGGCGGATCAACCCTGCTGTTAACTCGTAGTAGTAGATGGTAGCTGGAGCTGAGCATCGCAAATAGTGCTCCAGAAACCATCTCACGTGCTTTTCTCTCCAGGACCAGGGAGTCGCGCACCCCCAGCGTTCACGAATCATCTCGTGCATCCTTTCTGCTTGCCTGATGTGCCGCTGCTGCGTGGCATGTGCACCTTTGAGCACTGGACTCAGAAACAACGCTATGTCGAACTCAAACGTCATCGCCGACCTCCGATGTAGGCACTCACCACATCGATGCGGTTATGCCCCAACTCGTGGCTGATCTGCTGTCGCGCCCGCAGATCAAGCTCTCGATCTTCACGATGAACACGAACGCCATTTAGAGGTGCAGGAAAGCCGGTCATCTGCTCATAGCGCTCACAGGCGTAAGCCGCCCGCAGCTCATGAAAGCCTTTCAATCCATGCTCATGCAAGATGTCCCGTGCCGGTCGCACAACTGCCCGCATAAAGTCTTTGTAGCTTTCGTCGGGCGCCAACAAATTCCGGCTGCCATTGGGTGAGGTCGCGCGGGCCCAATCCAGGGCATCGCGAACTTGATCCGTTACCGTAATCCAGCGCGGTGCAGATGCCCCTGACCGACCACCTTTGGTGCCATCCTGAATGTTGATCTTGCCCAATCGTTCTGCCTCTCGTTGCAGCCGAGGTAGGTCCGCCAAGATCGCTTCACGCAGGCGCATACCAGTATCCCGGGCGAGGACCACAATGGCACTCACCCTATCCTGCTGACGATCTAACAGCGCCCGCGCGATCAACTCGACCTGCGCACGGTCTTGGCCTTGCGGAGCCTCACTACGCACGCTTGAGCGCTGCAAGCCAAGCGCCTTACTCGGGCTCGGGATTTTGACGTACTGATCACCGCGCAGCGCGGCCATCGTTCGGTTCACACTGGACAGGCGGTTCTGCGCGGTGGCAATGCCGATGTTGCCCTGATCAACCTGCTCCCTCACATAAGTGGCGTACCGCATGAGGATGTCACGGTCGATCTGTCGCGCGTCATTCAGCCTCGGCCCTTCCTCGGATCGACACCAATTCACGAATGCCTGCCAGCGATCACTATGGGCTTTGACGGTAGCAAAATGACCGTCGCCAAACAGGTCTTTTAGTGCTTGCGGTCCAGCATAGCTAAGCTGGCGACCGAAGCCGAAATTGCGCCCCGCTCGCTTACCGACCCGAGCCATTTTCCTGCTCCTGATCGACTGCCGCGAGATCATGCAAAAGGGCTCGCCAGTTCGCACTCACGATGGCGAACTGAGCCCAATCAGTCGGGCGAAAACACAGCGTGTTGTCGGTGACGTAGAGATGCGCGCCCTCCTCTTTCAACAACTGAATGATGGCTGTCGTCGAGGTGACAGTTTTGCGGGTGGTGGCGACAGCGGCGACAGTGGCGACACCCCTTGCCCTGCCTGGCTTTGAGCGTGGCGACAAAGTGGCGACAGTAGCGGCGACAAATCGCGCTTTCGGCTCCTTTTGGCGCTGAGCCAGATGGTTGCGCAGCGCTTCATCAAGATTGAACATGGCGCACCTCGAAGGTGTGGCCGTCGGTAATGAGCCACTGATGATCAATCAACTCGACCAACAGTTTGGCGGTATGACGACTGCTCTTACGGGCAAAACGGGGACCGTTGCGGTTCAGCTCCCGAATACTGAAACGCTTCCAATCTTTGACCTGTAGCCATCGCAGCAGCCGGTCTGCCTCCTCTTTTACTCGACACACTGGCTCCTGCTCAGTCAGGCGCTGGATCTCGGTGAGGTAGTAGCCGACTAGAGCGGAGGCCCGTTGGATATGGTCGACCTCCACGACGCTGCTCTCCTCCACAACTGCAAGAATGCCGGCGACGCGCAGCAGGTTATCGGCGGCCTTTGATCCGCTGGGCCGTACGCTGGCCAGCTCGCCAAACTCCCCCAGCTGAGCTTCGATAGCATCATGCAAATCAATCCAGCGACGACGCGCCAGCGGACTGAGGCTCAGCTTTGACAGCTGCAAGGCTCCGTCAGCGGAAAGTGACCAAGGCTGATAAAACAGAGCCGAAAGGCGATGATGATAGCGCTTGAGGGCAGCGTCTTTGGACAAGTCGACAGCCTGGTAGCTACGTTGCCCGGCTAGACTGGTGGGCCAGGTCATCAAGCAGCGCCCTAGAATGCCTTGCCCCTGCAGCAACGGATCACAGAGTAACTGCATGGCCAAATACGGTTGCAGCATCAGGTGCAGGCTCAAGCGTCGGTCATAGGCTCGCAAGCTTTCACCAACCATGGAACGCGCGCGATCTATCGGGCTGCCATCCCAGAGTGACGACAAGGTCGTGACCGCTTTCAAACGGTTATCCCGACTCATGGTGCTGCTGCCGAGGAATTGTCCACCCTCATCACAGAACAGACCCATGCTAGGCAGGTCATGACAGAGCCCCTTGATCAGGGCCTCGATAGTCGGGTCGGTGGTGATCAGTCTAGGGGCTGAGGGCTCCGCTTCGAGCGACATTCCGTTTGCGGGCTCAGGATCGCCAGGCTTGATACGCTCCGCCTGTCGCTGTGCGGCACGGTACCGGGCAAGTTGTTCGCTATAGCGCTGCCACTGTTCACGCTCCCATTGCCGTGCCGGCAGCAATGCACATCGGTCTGCGGCGGTCTTGCGATCACCTGACGCGGCCACCGTGATCAGGTACAGCGACAGGGGATAATTTCTCCCGTCGAGCTGTAAGCCCGCATGACCTTGAGTGGCCAGCGCCGAGGCAGCCAACACTGATTGCGCGGCCAGTGCCTGGGGCACGCCGATGACGTCGGCCATGCGCTGCACCGCAGGTCCAAGAATCCCACCCAATGCCTGGACTGGATAAGGCTCGGCCACGGGATTCGACTCGATCAGCGGTCGAGGTGGCCGTGGGAGTTCAAGCTTTGGATCTAACTGCTGCATGGGCACTCTCCTCGTTCATTACTGGTTGTCCTCACGTAGTCCCGCCACGGCTGTTGAGTGTTATCAGGGATCAAGGCCCCTGCGGCCTGTGAGGTGTTCACTGACGCGGAACGACGGCTCCTTACGACCGGGAGCAAGGGCATAACCCCATGAATCTGGCCTCCTTAGACGCATCCGAAGATACGGGCGGGTGGAGGCTGTGCCGACTGACGAGTTCGGCACCTGGAGATCCTGGGTGGGAGAAGGCAACAACATCGACGCCTGGGGCATGCCTGACTGTCAGTCAGGTGCAGCTTTTCCATAGGCTGCGGCACCGGTGCCTGTGTCGTTGCGGATGGCGACGAATCGGATTTGTCAGGCCGATTGTCACGAGGAGAGTTGCGGCAATGCCTTGTACGACGTGGCTTGCAGCAGTGGTACGAGCGCCCGTCTCTTTCCAGAAGAAAGAGACGGGCGCAGTCTGGCGCAGCGAGGAAGGTCCATCGTCTGCCGCAGTGGGCAGATCAGTCGAGTAGGCATCCATCACTCTTGTGGAGTGACCGTGCGAGCCGCCGGACGCTAATCGCACTTCGGGAGAACCACCACACAAGTGGCGTAGCCTTAAAGGTTCTGGCTACCTGGGCAGGTGCTGTCAACGACAGCGATCCGTGCGCCAATTTTTATACTCACTCGAAAAAGCGGTCAAGCGTCACTGCCGAAGTGCTCAGAAAGTGGCGACTGTCGCCAGTATTGTCGCCATGCTCCAGGCCACGTTCTACGTGGGTTGTCGCCAGCGTCGCCGCTGTCGCCACTCCTACATCCATGCCCAACGAAAAGATCCGCACATACACTGAAATGGCGCTGCGCTTGATAAAGGTTGCAGGGAATTACTGACGTGGGAAAGCAAGTGTGGCGTTCGTCAAATTGAAAATGGGAGGGTGGAACGCCGCAGCTTCGAGAAAAGCGAGTGAACCCTCCGATCGGCGCGATCAAAGATCGCTTGATCGGAGGGTTTGGCGGGAAAAGCAAATCTCAAACGTCAATTACAGACTCAGGCATCAAAGCGGGTTGATTGAGAAGTGACGGCCTCACGTCGCATGATCAGTGTCTGCTGCAACCGCAGCAGAAAACCTGCTTCAAATGCTTCTTGGGGATCACCTGGACGATGATGCTTTCGATTTTGCGCCAGTGCCCACCACAGCGGCAATGATGAACCATCGAGCCAGGTCTCAGCGCACCGAACGCCGTCCTCAATCATCGGGCGGAATTCATTGCCCCATGGTGTTCGAAGACCAGGACAGCCTTCAGCTGAAGGGACAGAGACGTACTCACCAACCTGTTGATGAACGCGCTGAGCTGGGATACCGGACAAACATCGAAACGCCTTGTCGAACAACACAGCCGCGCCGTCCAACAGCTCTACCGCCAGCTCAACATCCTGTGGAAAATGAAGCAGGACGCTCTGTGCTCCATTAAGCCGAAGTATTGCAGCCTGCCGTAGTTTAATCGCTGCATCTTCAGGGGTAAGCGATGAAGTATCGATGCTGTTAGGTTTGGGGAGGCCAATGAGAAGCGAAAGATCAAACATCGCGGAATCCTCCGAGATGGTTTGCAGCTTGAATCATTTGACCGGGGTGGCGCACGAGCTTAAAAGGGGGACAGGTCATTTTCCTTATCTCCTCGGACAGTTAAGGAGCCGTCCACCCAGCCGTTCTGACACGAAATGGGTGGCGGACCGTACGGGGGTCAGAAACCGGCGTCCGAGGGAACCGGCCAGGCCGAAGCCTGCCCCGCACGGACCGCCATAGAAAAGCAGCAGCTAAGCCTATGTAAGCACCTAATAACTGGCTATGGCGCTATGCGCCTCGAACAATTCAGGTTCTGACACCCGTCCACGGGATTGACCGTGGCGGGACAAAGCGTAAATGTGAAGCAGTGATAAAACAAGCATGCAGTATCAATAAGCTATACATCGAATGAAGCTGCCAGCCAGATGATGACGCTCCACGTTGACTGGTGGCCCTGCACCGCTTCAGGTCTGACCTAGCGACGAATAATGCAGAGTCCGACCACGCTGATAGAATCTGCATGGTTGTACATAACGCCCTTCTGAGAAATGTTATGAATACAGAATTGACGGAAGAAGAGATGCGCCGGGCGCTATTCGGTGACTCTCAGCCCCCTGCGCCAGCATTTAACACACACGGAAGTGCTCACAAAACGCGTGCATCATCATTTTCGAGTTATGGGCCTCGGTGAGCTCTACGCTGCATAAGCTGCCAGTGAAATGGCAGATATCTCTTATTCGCTTGAGGAGGTCGGAGCTAGCTCAGGCCCCGATGGGGTTCGCCAGCATCTTGATGGTCAATTTCGTTCGCGATACGCCCGTGACACCAACTCTTGGAAAACTTCCCTGTACGAAGGGCTCAGAGACTCAGACTGGTTTTGCATTGAAGGCTACCGACTCATCCGTACCCCCCGCGCATAAATGGCATGTCCTATGCGCTGACGAAAATCAGCTTCTACTCTATTGAGAAACCGAAATCATCGGGCACATCCTTGTTTCCAATTGCGCCTTTGACATTGTCAGATTTTTAGTACTAATATCTGACAATGTCAAAACCGGTATTCACTGGGGGCTGGACGAAATGAGCGATGGGCCACATAGAAGCTTGAAGCTGCGAAAGCCATGGAAAGAACTGGCAAAGCGTGCGGACAAAGACACCTACGATGCCTCCCAGATAGCTGAGGCTACGAAGCATGCAGTTGCCAGTGACTTCAAAATGGAGGTCTCGTGGCTCCTGATGGAAGCCCTGAAAGCAGTGTTTACCGGTTGTGATAACTCTCTGGAAATTCGAGAAATCGCGCTTACGCAACTTGAAGATGCGAAAGCATTTGCAGCAGCCTCCGTTTTTGGAACGAATCTTGTGGAATGGAGCATCGCCCTTATCCATGAAGGGAAATTTGGAATTGAAGCATTCCATGAGGCAGTAGGCCTCGCCGCCAAAGACCGCTGCCACGCGAACATACGGTCGATTGAAGAACACTACCTTCGCGACTCAAACGAGCGAAGAGCAGAGCACGTGAGTAAGAGACTACAGAATGCCATTTCTACTCTATCGAGCACCCAGCTCGGTCTGGATCTTGTGGGCCCAGAGCCCGTACGAATCGCTCCACCGAGGAAGATGGAAGGTCTTGATGACGGGGTATCGTTGTGATGAACACCTTCCCGCCTAAGGAAATAGCTGTAGATATACTTGAACCTGGCGCCCGCAAAAGAAACGGCGTAATCCCGTGTTACATCGAGAAGAACATCGAGTTCGACCTCGAGGCTCTCGCATCCTTCTCATCCCATGACAAATGGGAGCCCGTAACGTATGACGCACTACTCATATCAGCTGCAGTTGAGTTCTGTGATCGCTACCTTGTCCGCAGTTCCATGAATTGGGGCCGTCGATTCATCGTTCACGCTCCAGTACACGACGTTGAGCGGTGGTCGAGTAACAAGGTAAACCGAGCGCTCGTCAACGCACTGAACCTTTTGACCGGAGACGACTGGCATTTCAATTTTGGACCTCGAAAACAAGCTGCACAGAGACCGCCGCAAGGCCAAATAGCTTTTCCTTCCGATGCAGAGGCTGTCATTGCCTTCAGTGATGGAATGGACTCACGTGCGGTCTCTGAGCTTGAGAGCAAGCGCCTAGGTAAACGCCTGATTCGTCTTCGAATAGGGAGCAAACAACACGACATTTCAAAAAAGGAACGCCAAAGGATTCCATTCACGGCCATCCCATATTCAGTCAAGCTTGATGATGCAAGAAGCGCTGAGAGAAGTGCACGCAGCCGCGGATTCAAATTCAGTATCATATCGGCAGTTGCGGCGTATCTAATTGATGCTCCAATGGCCATCATCCCCGAAAGCGGACAAGGTGCACTTGCACCTGTGCTCCTTCCTGTTGCACATGGGTATGAGGACTATCGAAATCACCCCGTCTTCACCAAGCTGATGGAGCGCTTTATCGAAGCACTTCTTGGTTACCGATTCCAGTACACCTTTCCCAGGCTTTGGATGACGAAAGGCGAGACCCTGCGCGAGTTTGTGGAAACCTGTGGCCCTAACGTGAATTGGATAACGACCAGGTCGTGCTGGCAGCAATCCCGGCAGGTAGCCGTTTCAGGCGCAAGAAGACAGTGCGGCATATGCGCCGCGTGTATGCTTCGCCGCCTTAGCGTTCACGCTGCAGGATTGGAAGAGCCACCAACGAATTATGTGTGGGAATCCCTAGATAGTCCGACCTGGAAGTCAGGCGCAGCAAAAGAATTCACCAGCTTTACCGAAGCCTTGCAACAATACGCTATCGCAGGGGTACTTCATTTCGAGCACCTTTCTTCGATTCGGGAATCTTCGCAGTACGAACTGATCAAACGCCGCAGAACGAGCGAACTGGCTCGAGCTCTGGCCGAGTCGCCACATGCCGTGGCGCAGAACCTTGACAGGCTCTTGCAGCAACATGCCAAGGAATGGTCAGCGTTCACGAGCGATATGAGATCAGAGTCGTTCGTGAGGAAGTGGATAGATGGCGCATCATGACCAAACCAAACTATGAACTGAACCCAGGTGAACTGGGTGAACGACTAAAGGTCGCGCGCGAAACCGCGGCCATGACCCAAGACGCAGCGGCCAAAGCAGTTGGCTTTGCTCGAACCACTCTTGTGGCTATTGAAAAAGGACAGCGCTCTGCAAAGCTTGACGAGATCCAGATGCTTAGCCGCTGTTATGGAGTATCTGCTAACTCTTTGCTACGCCGAGAAGCGGTCCATGTGGACCTTGTTCCTCGCTTCCGCTCACTCCCAGACACTGGTGATGCAGGCATCGACCAAGCTGCTCGGATGTTGAATGATCTCGTCAGGGCGGAAGTAGAACTTGAAAACATTTTAGGTGTTCGGAAAACCTCGAATTATCCGACCGAAAAAAGCATCTTACCAGGCGATGTACGCAAACAAGCAGAGCACGATGCTCATAGCCTCCGAAGCTGGCTAGGGCTCGGCGAGAGCCCCATCCAAGATCTGTTTTCACTCATAGAGATGCAACTTGGAATTCGTGTCTATAGCCGGAGACTTGAATCGAAAGTGTCTGGGCTATTTGCCTATGACGACGCCGTTGGCGCCTGTATGCTAATAAATGCAGTACATCGGAAGGATCGTCAAACCCAGACTGGCGCCCACGAGCTCGGGCACTTTATAGCGACGCGACGTCAGCCCGAGATCTATCAAGCCGAAAAGCATGAGAACTCGCGTGAAGAACGTTACGCGAATGCTTTCGGTAGTGCTTTTCTGACGCCTGCCCGCACTGTCATGGAAAAGTTCAAGGAAGTGACCATTGGATCAACCCACCTCACTCGTCGGCACATCATCCTGCTCGCTAGTTTCTTTGGCATTTCACGCCAGGCAATGGTGATGAGGCTTGAAGAATTAGATCTGACGAAAAAGGGAACGTGGGATTGGTTCATGGATAATGGCGGTATAACCGACGACCAAGCCCAGCAGGTACTAGGCACGATAGCTCAAGATTCCACGCCTATGGAAGGCGCGCAATCAACTAGGCTTTTTTTGTTAGCTATCGATGCCTGGAAAAAGGATCTAATCAGCGAAGGGCAAATGTCGGATTTGCTTAAGCTAGATAGGGCGAAAGTACGCGAGTTGCTTGATGAGGCAGAAGAGGATGAGGTTGATGACCTTTTCAAGCTGTCTCACTGATCGAGATAGCATTCTCGTTCTCGACGCCAGTGTCATCATAAACTTGCTGGCGACCGGCTATGCAAGCGCAATCCTGCAAGCAGTTCCGACTCCTATTGTTGTCACTGACAATGTAATACGGGAGATTGAGCTAGGAACGGTAAACAGCCGGCCTGAGCCGAAACAGCTTTTGGAGCTAATCCATAATCAAATTTTAAAGACAGAAGAGCTTTCTGGCATTGCATTAGAGCACTTCTTCGACTTGGTATCCGGATCCACAGCGGCCTCGCTCGGAGACGGAGAAGCCGCGACACTCGCGCTTGCACATAGCAACGGGTTTACCGCAGTCATTGATGAAAAAAAAGCGACTCAAATTTCCTCCCAACGTTTTGAAACACTGCGACTCATTACAACAGTCGATATTCTTGCTTACGAGCCCGTGCGTATTTCAATCGGAGATAAAGCCTTAGCCGTTGCAACGCTTCAAGCGCTGAAACACGCCAGAATGCAAGTCCGAGACAGCCAATTCGACTGGATTGAAAAGGTGATCGGACGCGAAAACGTAGGTTTATGCCCAAGCCTTAGGAGGCTTGCAAAGCTTAAGCTGGCCGGGCGTCGCAGTGTTAGCCAGTAATGCTGGGCCGACCTATACAGCTAATTTTTAGCTGTATAGGTCTGAGACTTCAGCCAACAGAGGGCCGCACTAGGAGAAACAAATTTCTCTTTGCTCGAGTAGCAGCAACGTGCAGCAGACATCTTTCAGAAGTTTCAGTGTCTTCGGTTACCCCGGCATCTTCATCACGGCTAAATTGCCCTGCATAAGTAGTGGCTCCCTTGTAGGCGGCAACAATCACTACGCTAAATTCAAGCCCCTTGATGCGGTGCATAGTGGCTAGACGGACGCCCAATAGTGCCGAATCGTCCGAGGTTGCGTTATCTAGTTTCAAGTGAATAATATTGGCTTGCTGCAGAGCTCTAGCAATGTTTTCCAGATCCTCGTTAGTACGTGCGGTGATGCAAATCTGTCGAGGCTCCATGCCATCGTCCTGCAGTTGTTTAAGGATCGTTTGTATATGCGGCATATCCTCATTAACGGAAGACGACTCAATGATATCCGGCACATCACCATGGGTAAGCGAACGGTAACCGCGCAGAGAATCCGCATTCCCGTCCAGGTCGTCGACAGCACATCCTTCAAGCTGAGCACAGGCCCATTGACGGATTTCGTCTGTGGTGCGGTAGTTCACCTTAAGGTTACGGCTGCGGCCACGAACCTCAATGCCCACCCGGCTCAGTACGACTTTGTGCCGGTAGATACGCTGGTGAGCATCGCCAACGATAAACAGGTCGTTTTCAGCTTCCTCTACGGCTGTGCGAATAAGCTCAAAACCTGCGTTGCTGATGTCCTGGGCTTCATCTACCACCATGGACCGAACTCCGAGTGCGGGCTGCTCTGTCCTTAACAACTGACAGGCTTCACGGAAGGCCTCTTCAGGCTCGCGCAAATTGGCGGCTTGCAGCTGGGCACGGTATTCGGCAAACACCGGCCAAATAGACTTACGCATCGCACGGCCGAGCTGACCGCCACGGCCGACTCGACTGGCACGCATATAGTCCTCAGCAGTTTCACAAGCTTGAGGCAGCACCACTCGCTCATACTCCGCACGCATGAACGTTAGGCTGAGATCAACCGATGTCGGCATCGCAGACAGAGCTGCTTGCCAGAAACGGCGACGATCGCCTTCGTTGTACAGCAGGTTATGTGGGTAGCCAAAACGACGCAGAAGGCTGGAAGCCCACTGATCCAGGTTCACTACTTGAATTTTCTCCAATTCCTGTGGGGTGCACAGCAGCGCCAAATGCTGGCGGATGTCCTCGGCAAGTGTTTTGGTGAACGTGGTAAACAAGACCGGACGACCAGGCAAGTTCGAATATTGTCGAGCAAGTCTTGCAGCGCGATGCATGGCGACAACAGTTTTACCAGTACCTGCACCACCGGTCACCTTCACTGGACCATTCCAGTCACGCTCCACCAACTTGCGCTGAGTTGGGTGCAGGAAGACCCTCCAGCGTTCTAGAGGTGCAGCCAGTAAGGCCTCCAGATCGCTGTCATCAGTCAGTACCACGAAATGACGACGCGAGCTATCGCGCTCCAGCGCAGCCCCGAAGTCTGCAGGGTCGACAGACTCTGGCGCGGCCTGATCACTGATGATCTTGTCGAAAAGCTCGCCGGCAGCAAATAGATACAACGCCTCGAATGCCTCATCGGGCAATTGCGCTTCCAGCGCCTCAAGTTCGCCTTCATTAGTTACGGCACGCACCGCTTCCAGCCGATCATCGGGTACGCCCAGCCGGCGAATCTCACGATCCTTGAGGGCATCGAACAGTCCCACTGCACGCACCTCGGCCGAGGCGTCAGATGCTTTCGTGTTAGCCACCTCCTGCACTGCATAAACCTGGATGCTGCCAACATCCGGATGGATCGCGACTCGATGGCGACGTGCCCACTGATAGGCATCGTCATGTTGGTCAACCCACAACAGGCAGTAAACGTTGCCCACATCAGGTTTAAGCACGATTCCACGCATATTGTCGTTGATCCGAACCGAGCGCATGTTCGGATCGGCGGCATCATGAATGCGCTCATAATTGATGCCGGTCGCCATTGGGTTCTGACGAAACTTTGCAACGAAGGTCAGTACCGCCTGCTGATGAGAACGTGGAACTACCGAAAACGACTTCAGAAAGTCATCGGACATTGCAATCTTGAGTGCCAGCGTCATGCCAGTGTCTCCATCAAAAGGGTTCTCAGCTCATCAGGCAACTCACTGCCATCAGCGGTAAAAGAATGCCAACCTTGGCCAGCAAAAAGCGCAGCCACTGCTCCAGAATCTGGCAGTAGTACGGCGGTACGAACATCTGGCCAAGCCAATTCGGCTTCTGCTATTACGCGGCCTTTCTCATCCATCAACTCATAGCCCACTTCTGGGGCGGTTACGTCCAGACCAGCCAGAGCCAAGCCCCAAGACTGTACTTCATGTGCAGCTAGACTCAGCGCTTCCTGCCAGGCTTCAGACAGTCCGCCGGATTTTGCTTTGAGCGCAGAACAATCCTGCAGCGCAGGTAACCCTGGCATTTCAGCGTTGCCAACCCAAATCTGACTCAGCGGCAACAATAAGTTAAGTGCCTGCCAAAGTTGCTGCCAGCGTAACTGCAGCTCGCTTTCGGGCAGGCCATCTTCTTTCCACTCGCCAACCAGAACAGGCTCAGAGTCTGCAGAGCCATTGCCCGTCATCACTTGCTTCAGATGCTCCGGGTGCATGGCAATGGCCAGCATCCAGGCTGTACCGAGCTGACGCAGGCTCAACCTATGCAGTTGCAGGTCAGGTAGCAGACCCAGCTCATCCAAACGCTGCCAGAAAGCCCCTTCGCGCAGGACTTGAAGCGCAGTAGTGTCACCCGGTGGCATCAACATTCCCGCAGCCAGGCAGACGGCCAATTTGCCGAGCGCTTGATGTTGCCCATGGGCTAAACGCTGATGCATCTGGCTAAAGGACGGCAGCGATTTGAAATTGGAGAGTGTTGCGATGCCCTGTGCCGCGCACAGCTTCTGCACTACCTGCTGTGGATCATCATTAAGCAAAGTTGCCCAAGGCGATGGCGTAGGTAATACCTGGTTTTGCAAAGCGCATTCGACATCATCCCAGGTTAGCGTCCAGACTGAGAACTTCCCGCTCCTGGCCACCGCCATACGTTTGGCTATATCGGTAGTAATGATGTCTTTGTGGTACTGCCAACCATCAACAAAGACCGCCACGGGCAGGTCGTCGGCGGCATCGTCTGGCCAGAATACGAAGTCAGGCTTGCACGGAATCAACACACCTTCGCTGGCTCCCAGATTGACCTGCAACTCCATCCGCCAGCGACGCGAGCCAGCCTGTATCTGATAGCCCGCCTTGCCCTTGAACAATAGCTCACTCAGCTTGAACTTCTCACCTTCATGCTCACGGCGCAGCGCTTCGACAAACCGCCTCTCCAGCATGCTATCCAGTAACTGGTTAGCTGGCTGGACGTCGGCCAGATGGGTAACTGGCTTCAGTGCTCCCTTGTACTGCATCACCTCACCCAACAATTTCTGTGCTGTACGTCGCGAGATAGACTTACGATCATGGCTGTTGTGATAGCGGTACACACAGCGATAACAGCCATCGGTGTCCGCATTCTGGTTGCAAGTACAGGTATTGAGGGCTTGCAGTGCAATGTCGAATACTTCCAACAGCGGTTCGGGCGCGCGCATCAATTCCTTGAGATAGCCGGTGCCACCTGGCACGCTGTCGTAGATCACCAGATAACAACGCGGCGTATCTGAGCCCGCAGCCATACGCATATCTAGAGCAATACGCAGATGGTCCACTGCTCCCCTAAACCGCCGCGCCAACCCCAACTCCAGAGCCGACACAAAGCTCAGCAGGGCCTCGTTGGTATCGGCAAAACCCACCTCGGGCAAAAACAGACGAATGCCCTCACTAGTGAACTCGCGGTAGAGGAACACGCACTGCTGCGTGCTCGCCTCGGGGTTCTTGCGCTTCGCGCACCAGGACGAATGGTTTCGATATAGCTCCTCGGCCTTGCGCTTGCGCTGTAAGGTGCCGCACTCGGGGCAGATGCTAAAACCAGGGCGGCTGAGTTCCTTCCCGCCGATCTCCATCGGCATGCCTTCCGCTGACTGCTCGCCAAAGTTCACCTCGCGAAAAGTCACCCGATCGAGAAACTCGAAGCCGAAAGGAAATGTTTGCTCGTCAATCACAAAGGCCTGACGCACCGCATCAGGCGGGCTATCCACCAAAGCTTGGCGCACATAAAAACCGCGCTGACGCTCGTCTGAGTCGTCAGCAATACGGCTATCGCGATCCAGCGTTCGGGCAAACACCGTGGTCAAACGCAACATCTCGTGCACCCGGCCACTGTCGCGCCACAGCGTATCGCCACAGCGTGGGCAGTTAGAGTGTTGATCACCTGAGGATAGCGGCTCGGTATAGGAGCACTGCCTACAGAAACGCCAGTGCTCCGGCTTGATCTTCGATACGTCGATCTGGTTGATCACCACCCGCCTGCCTTCGGCATAAAAGGTGTTGTTCGGTGCCAACTCAGTGATGGCCGTTGATCCAGGACGCTCATATTCGAAGGTCAGAGGATCAGGAGCGGATGTCCCGGCCTTTGAATCGCGCACAATGATCGAGCGCAACAGCACACCTTGCTCCGGGAACGCATAGTTGGGTAGCAAGCCCTCATCAGTCAGCACATTGAGCGTAGCCTTACCCTCAATGCTGCCAATCAAACGCGAAAGCGCAGTTCGATCCTGAAGCAGTCGTGCCAACTCCAGCTCCTGATCCTCACCACGCACCGTCAATGCCTGCAGCTTATCGATCTCCTTCACTGCGGCCTCACGCTTACGCTTGATGCTTTCAACATCACTAGCAATGCTCTGCAAACGGTTGACGATCTTATACGCCAACGGGCTGCTATCACCGTTGCTGCCCTGAATGAAATTAGCCAGCCATTGGCACGTACCGTCGCTCAAAGGGCACATATCTCCCTGATTGAACAAGCGCAAGAACCGTTCAAGAAGCGACGCTTGGTGCTGCTCCACATAACTCAACCAAGGGTAAGGAAACTTGCTGTTGGTCTGATTATTGATCGCAGTGAACACCCCACGAATTTCCTGAGGGATCTGCGCCGCCCGCCCGTTCTCATGCACCCAGCAATCTAGAGTGAACGCTGTAAGTTGACGCTCAAGTACCGCCGAGGCGTTAAGGAAAACCCCAGGTGCCTGCACGGAACCTGCAATCATGGTTTTCGGGTCATCCCAGAAATACAGGTCATGCGGCTTGCTGGTCGCCATGCTCATCAGCAACGCATTACCAGTGCTACGCCCTGCCCGACCGGCTCGCTGAATGTAGTTTGCCTGCTGTGGAGGAACCGAACATTGCAGCACGCTGGACAAGTCGCCAATATCGATACCCATCTCAAGAGTGGGTGTCGCGGAAAGCACATTAATGCCCCCGGGGCGATCACTGTTGGATTTAAAGTTGCGCTCTACTGCCTCGCGCGTTTCGCGCGGCAGTAAACCAGTATGCTCGTGCGCCACTACCCGCCGAATGTCCGCATTCAGGTAGAGTTTGCGATAAAAATCACCGGGTACATCTAGTGCGTGCAACTCGCCCCGGCAATCGACGCGGCGACACGCTTGCTCAGAAAAATCATCCTCTGGGCCAGAGAGTGTTGTGCTGTGGCAGCTGGCACACCGCCACACCTTGCCACCCAAGATAACGTGGAAAGCAGAGGGCTCCAGCCCCCATACACGGATATCCGGCTTCTCGGTAGCCTCCTCAAAACCTGCTAAGCCAACGCTTTCCAATGCCTCAAGAGCAAGCCGATAAAGCGGCGCAATCAAGGCATCCGTACCCAGCGCCAGATCATGCAAAGCAGGCAATGCCTTGAACGCCCAGTCGCTAAACAAACGGGCATGGCTCTTAGTTATACTGACACAGCGACCAAACTCTGCCAGTGTCAAAAACCTCGGAGGCCGCGGGCTGGTTAGAAGCTTGAACTGGCTTGGATTCTTCTTATACCCCCAAGGGCTGCTACCCATTCGCGCATAAAACCCTAGCTCCTGATCACGCCAAGCCCCGATGCGCTGCATGTTTTCCAGTAGCCCGCGCAGTAAAACAACAACTTCTTCCAGCTGCGCGGCGGCTAACGGTTCAAGCGTGTCACGTAGACGTGGCAACAGCCATTGAGCGGCTTCGTCTAACTTGCCCGCAAGTGGCACTACGCATGCAGTTCCCGTCGCTACCAGAGTGCGACCAATATGAGCATCCTGGCCAAACTCTGCATTGAGGACCCAAGGCAACACCCTCGCCAACTCGCTAGGTAGGTTGCTGCTTTCAGGCAGCGCCCCCTCTTCCATCAGGGTCTCGTAATCACGTAGCCACTGCATTTGCGGCGGCAGGAAGTTAGCAATGTAATGACCATCACCTAGCGCCGTGCGCCAACGTTGCGCGAATGCTGTTGGCAAATTTTCTAGTGTCACAGGTCGCCCAGCTGCATAGGCATCAGCAATTACCTGCGCCAACGCCGGGCGTAAGTTCATTCGCCAGGTTCTCGCGGCAAGGAACCCTGCACGATGCGCCGCATCCTGTACCGAGTCCGAGAAAGCAATCAGCTTCTTGTCCGGATTGAAGCGCGTTGCAAACAACTGTCCCACCATCACCGCCGCCAGACTGGCCGCTTGCGAACCAACAATTGTCAGCGTTTTATAACCGGCACAAAAAGGACAATCATGGTGCGACTTGGTGTACTTCGCGCCATTGCGCGTACCTTCACGCAGGTTGCTGGCAATATCTATAGCCAGCAAAGGCTGATCCTCACAGTGTGAGCATTCGGTTTGTGATGCCTGATGCAAGGAGCCGCAGGCAGGGCATACCTGCTTGCGCTCGAACACTGCTGGGTTCGCCCCCGCACTGGAGGGAAAGATAAAACGGGTACTCACATCCTCGGCGAAGAACGCGCTGTAAAACGCTTGCAAATCATGAGTGAGTTGATTGGGGCTGATCTTTTGCTGCGTAGAACCCCAGCCGGTGGCGTGGCACTCGCGGCAATGGATCACCGGCAGATGCAGCCGCTCCATATCGGCTTTACGTAAGTCATCGTGATGCCGAAGCTGCGGTTCAGCATCCAGAACAGCCACCATGCGGCGCAGCTCACGTAGCCAGATTTCCACCTTTACCTGCAAGAAAAAGTTCTGATGTGCATCCTGGCGTGCATGCGCCACCAACGACAGCAGGCTAGACAACCAAAGCAGCGCAAAGCGCTCATCATCGCAGCTCGGCAAACGGCGCTTGAGCAGTACCAACAGGTCATCCAGCAACACGGACTTTGGTCCAAGACGCTCCAAATCACGCAAAAGATTCTGGAAGGCAAAGTGGCTCTTCAGGTCCTTACCCAAGCCACAGCGCCAAGCAAAATCCTCTGCCTGCGTGACCGAGCAAGGCTCACCGAACCACAAAGGCGCTTGGGCCGCCAGATAGGCATGCAGGTCGTCAAAGTTATCGGGTGCCAAGGTATCCAGATCACTGGGCTGCGGGCTTTGGGTGAACTCAACTAGGGCTTCAGCGAGATAATCCCCAACCGACTCGCGGTCCTCGGCGATAACCGCACTGTCATTCAACACTTCACCAAACACATCACCGGCAAAGGCCAGCAAATCGCTAACGCCATCATCGCCCAGCGTTGCCGAAGTACCGACGCACACCAACTGGCCCGGCGGCGCCTTCAGACGTCCCTTGAGACGGCGAATCAAACAGGCCAGATCAGTACCCTGCGCACCGTCAAAGGTATGCAGCTCATCCACCACCAAATAACGCAGCGTGTCCGGCTGCTGATGCGCCCACAAAGGGGCATCTGCTGCACGCAGCAGAAGAAAGTCCAACATCTTGTAGTTGGTCAGCAGAATATCCGGCGGATTTTCACGCAGGGCATTGCGGTCGGTAATCACCGAATAACTGCCGCCACTCAATTCGGCGACCGTTTGCGACTCTACAGCCGGTGCATCGCCCACATACAAGCCTGCACGAATCCCACTAAGGCCAGCGGCCTTAACGATTTCCTTGGCCACGCGCCCAGATTGGTCGCTGGCCAAGGCATTCATGGGATAGAGGATGATCGCCTTGATGCCACGCCGCCCCTCGGCACGCGCCACTCGACAATGCTCAAGGATCGGATATAGAAAGCACTCGGTCTTACCCGACCCCGTACCCGTTGCCACCAACGTGGATTGAGCCTCTGATCCCGCCAGCCGCGCAAAAGCCTTGGCCTGATGTGCATGGGGCACAAAGCTGGCGGGTAACCAAGGAAAAGCTGGTAACCCGCCATTAAGCTGCTTGCGAAATGGCAGTGGCAATGTCAGATATGGCCCTTTGAAGATATTGCTGCGCTCAGCCAAAAAGCGCTCCAGCAAGCCCTCAAAACCAGTAGTAGTGGACGGGAATGCGGTGCGCAGAAAGTCTGCGACGCCCTGAGTGACCTGCTGAGAAACGATAAGTGGCTGCATATTTTTTACTCGGCAAGATCAGCTTCAGTGAGGGGCCATTTTTTCACTGAGAACTTGGCAATCTCGATGCTACGGGCAAGGATCGCATCCTTGGAAAAGGCTGGATTGGCACTAGCGTTCTTGGCCGCCCCCCCCTGGATTAACCTGAACTGCGAAGACCGGTACAATTTCTGATCGCGCATCTTGTTCTCCGCTGAGCAGTTATTGCAGGCACTGTTGATGCGCTTCTCAAGCGGTGCGAGATTACCGAGCAGATGGATATGCTCGAGATAGGCGTCTTCAGTGCGGAAACCATACAGACGGACGCCAAAGGAAGGCTCCTGCGGAAGAATATGCTCGATGGTCAGACCTGCAGTACTGATCTCGACCAGGTCTCCTATATCGAGCTGTGGCAAACCCACGGCGACTCTGGCTGCGCTCTCAGATTCCAACAAAACTCGCGCAAGCCCAGGGTTTCGGAACATCTCCTCCCCAGCCAAACGCGACTCGAACTTAGCGCTTGGCATAAACCGCTGACAAAAATTGATCAACCGCTCAGCAATCTCCTCAGTGGTTAAATGACTAAACGCTCGCATGAGAGCAGCCATGTCGGCTTGCGGATTCGTACCCTGCAGTTTAAACACACGAAGGTCTGCGAGCTCAATCAACTCAAGCATCGAATAATTCAGATAGCTAGGTACTTGCACCTCCAGCATCTTCGAAGTGAACAGGCGGATGATCAGCGGGTAAAGCGTGGCCGAGAGATCCTGAACAACCAGCAGCAGATAAAGGCCTCGGTTGGTTCGCCCCCCCTCAGCCAAACCGAGCAGACCTTTAAAGAACACCTCCAAATCACTGACATAATCACTGATAAACCTGGCTAAGCGCTCCTTGTCGCCGCGCATGGCTTTGAGTGCCGGCTTGAGGAAAGACTCCAGAACTGTTTCAGAGGTTGCGTTGTAATCCGCCCCGGACTCCACATCGTGTTGCTCGCCGTTAAACGCGAAATAGTGATACCGCAGCACGTCGTCTTCCCGGAACGGATCACGATTGATCAGACGAATCTGATAACCCGGCTCCGCCGCGAGCTTCTTGAGTTTGCTAAAGCTGCGGAAGGCCTCACCGAACTTATCAGCGATCATCGAATCCAATTCGCCATCCAGAAAGCGATTGGAGTAATAGATCAACAAACTCTTGACGATATCCATCTTCGCCAAAGGTACCCCCCGGTCGTTGACCGACTGGAACATGCGAATGGCTTTACCCTCATTGGCCTCGGTGAACTCAAGCACCTCAAGATGGCTGATGCTCAGCAACCAGCTCTTGATGGCTTCCTGTCCTTGGTGCACCTTGATGGCTCTGATGCGTTGGCGAATCCACTGGTAGGCAACCAGTAAACGCTGCTGGCCATCAGAATCAGGCTCTGGCATCTCATCATTCAGTAGTGCAGAAAAGAATGACTTGTTACTGCCAAGAACGGTGAACTTGGGGCCGTATACAGGATGCGTGATGTAGGTACTGCGGTAATGCTCCTTGATGGGCAACTCATCGACTGCATCAACCAAAGCATCGAGCAGCATGGTCAGCGTGGTAAGCCGCTGCTGACCATCCACCACTCGCACCGGTGCCATCTTTCCAGTCTGCGACAAGATAAAGGTGCCCAGATAGTGGCCACCGCCCAGCTCCATCGCTTCCTCGATATCCTCAAACAAGTCGTCGATATTGCTGGTCGTCCAGGCGTAGTCACGCTGGTACGCGGGAATTTCCAGGGTCTTGCCGGTGAAGAACTGCTCGATGGTTTGGGTAGCCAAAATCCGTTTCCTTATGGTGGTAGCTCAGCGGTGTGCTGGTATCCAGGCTTTAGCGGCTAGCGCACGAAATAACGATGGCTCGCGCCATCACGCTTCAACATCTGTTGCTCATACAATCCGTCAGCAGAACTTTGAGCTGTCCGATATCCGCCTTGCTGAGTCCTCCAGTAGGGTTAGCAATGGTTCGCCTCCTTGGCAAAATGCGCCCAGGCTACGTGATAGTCAGCTTCGCGGTCAGCCAGCGTGAAAGGGGCGGTGTATTGGATGGTGCGGTGTATTGGGCCGCCGGGTTGGGTGTCGTCAAGGATAGGGCACTCGATGACGGTGCCGTCGGGGACTTGGGGTTGGCCGTTTTTGGGTTTTACATCTTCCCAACCGAGACGACCGGTTTTGGTGCTGCCATCGGGCAGGCGCACGGTGCAGCTGGCGTCGCGCTTGCCGGCCTTGCGCTGCAGGCCCACGCCCGCAAGCCCAATGTTCACGGTGAAGATGATGCGCCCCTGAGCGTCGTACCATGTGTCACGCTCGTTCTGATGCATCACCGGGAACTGCACGCGGTAGATGGTGAGCAGTTCGTCAAGCGTGAGTCCGAGTGCCTGGGCAGCGAGCACGTCGATTTCCACCAGCGCCTGACGGCGAGCATAGTCGCTGCGCAGGGCACAGTTGCGCTGCCAGTCGGGGGTGAGCTGAGTGAAGAAGTCCTGCGTCAGGCGCGGGTCGTTACTGGCCCAACAATCCTGCTGAAAAGCGGGCTGCCAGCAGTCGCGCCAGAGGTCAGCGTAGTGAGTGGTGAGGCAGTTAAGTGTCAAGGTTCTCAACGCAGCAGCAGCCTGCATTTCCACCATAGGAAACTGCTCCCAGATAAAGTGCAGATTGCTTCGTCCGGTGGTTTTGATAAAGAAATCTGCGGTCAAAGACGACGAAAAGATCGCTTGATACAGCAGGTGCTCAACGCTTTTGAATACGGTGCTTTGCACGCCGTTAATATGCGCCTGTCCCGGTGCTGCAATTGAGCCAATCAAAGTACGCTCACCTGACTGGGACAGCATGCCGCGAAAAGCCATGCGATAATACCTTGTCGCCGCTCTCGCTTCGCGCTCGCCCTCTTCCACCCAGCTCACCCTTGGCACACGACGGGCGTACTCCTGTGCGTCGCAGGCTGGTAGGTAGTTAGTACGCGCCAGGTAGTCGTCAGGTAGTAATTCAAGGTCGAGCGGATCATAAGCACGTGGAGTTGTGCAAACCATACGAGGTGTCTTGTAGAACGGATTACCGACAAAGAAATGCGGGCCGGACAGCACAAACTCGGCGGGATCAGAGACAAAACCGTCTTCGCTGGTGTTACGGCGGCAGATGGTGCCGTCCTTTTGCGCGCCAGTTTCGTGCCACATTTCAAGGGTGCCATAATTACCCTGCAGATCTCCGAGTCTTCTTGGTACGCAGGCAAATTTTTCCAGCACTGCAACCAGCTCACGGCTATGTACCGCGGGCAAGCGGGCCTGCAATGCAGGAGTCCCAGGAATGTCATAGAGCTGAGCAAAGGTAGCCAGCAAGGCTTCATCCACTTCTATCACTCGACTGGCATGACCGGCCGTATTCCATCCACCTTCATTCCTTTTAATACCCGGAACGGAGCCACCGCCAGTATGTTCCAGGCTGGCCGCTACCGTCGCTGTCGCGAACAGGTTGGCCATTGTCCGGAAGCGAATCTCGTTCTGAACACGCCCATAAACGTTGATGGAATATCGGACCCAGATCATCACTTCCTGAAACAACAGATTCACATTGGTGAACTGGTAATGCGCCTTCAAGCGAGGATATAGGGATGCGCGCAGCTCTCCCGCCTTGGGGTCGTCATACACCCCCTCGGGGTGCAGTAGCGCCTGTACGCCACTACCGATCTGCCACACCAGCGGCAGAAAGCATTTGTACAGATTGTTCTGCTGACCCTTGAGTAGCGGATAGTTCTGTACGGCGTTGAGAAACTGCCCCATACCTTCTGTAGCCACGCACTCAGCCAGAAAATCAGCCTTTGCGTGCGGCAAGGCGGCAAACACCGCTTCACGCTGATCCGCCGTCTGCTTGGCGCTAAGCTTACGAATGGCAAAACGCGGATCAAAGTCCGAGAGCAGCGCCTGCTCGTTCCACTCCACCTTGATCCAAGGCGGGTTACCCAGCACTACATCAAAGCCGCCACGATCCTTGAAGACATCAGCAAACTCCAGCGCCCAATGCATAAAGTGCTGCTGGCCGGCCACTTGCTGCGCCACCTGCAGTTGAGGCAAGGCGTTGATCAGCGCGGCGATATCGACATAGCCGTAACGGTCACGCTCGGGAGCAAAGTCCAGCCCCTGCTGCGGGTGGGTTTCTGGGAATAGATCATCCGCCGACACACTGTTCAGGCTGGCATTGCCGAGCAGTACAGTTTCCAGCACAAACCACCAGTGTTCGCGGCTAGGCAACTCGCTGGCTTTATCCAGTGGCCAGAACCACAGGGCGCACCAGGCATCCATCACCAGTTTGAGGCGACGGTATGGGCTGGCATTTTTCTGCGCTTCGCTAAGCATTTCCCGCTGGTAGGCGGCATCTTTCTGCGCGGTGCTAGTCGGAGCGCGGTTCGCGGCCGGGTCGGGCCATACATGAAGCTCATCGCAAGTAGCGGCGCGCACACGGGCCAACTCCTGGGCGTGTTGCTGCCAGAGCTGCTCGGTGGCAACACTTAGCGCCTGTACCCGTTTGATTTCATCGCTACTCAGCGGCGCAGTAAAGGCGTTGCGCCATTGTTTGAATTGGTTGAAGGCCGCGGGCTTCAGTGCCTTTATCACCTTATCGCTGACCATACCCATGCCTTCAGCAGGTAGCAAAAAGTGGTATACATCGGTAGCGGCGGGCACTTGTGTGAGTGGCAAAGCACGCGGCGCGGCAGCGCGCCAGTCGCGTTCGGGCAGACCGTTTTCACCCCTGCCCGGGCTGAGCTGGGCGGTGCTAAACAGTTCGCGTCGCGCGCCCACCAGGGAGTTACCGTTGTACAGCTGCAAGCCAAACCACGGCACATGGCTGCCTTTGAAAATGGCGTTGAGCCACAAGGAGACTTCGGCTAGCTCCACCGCAATGGGGTTGAGGTCCACACCGAAGACATTGCTGTCGGCAATGAACATCTTCACCCGCTGTTTTTCTTCGGTGTACTGCTCGTGCGGGATAGTGCGGCCCAGCTCCTTCTGCTTGGCCTGCAGATAAGCTTCGGCTAATTGGCTGACGGCCTCGTTCAAGAACGCAGCGCTACCCATGGCCGGCTCGCACACGGTGAGCTTCAGAATTTCATCTGCCGACTTGCCGGGGACAATCTCCTTCAGCGCATGCTCGACCAGGCATTTGGTCAGCACTTCCGGGGTGTAATAGCTCGCCGATTTCTCGCGGGCACGACCGGCCAGGCGATAGATAAAACTGCCCTTAGGATGAATCTTCGTATTGCCACCAAACAAGCGTTCAGCGTCTGTATAGTGGCTGATGCTACTAGCAGGTACAAAATACGCCGCATCCAGCGGGTTGACCTCGGCATCTTTTTTCTTGTCGGCGGCGCTGGGGGTATCGAGGCCTTCCTCTCTGTCCGTATCACTCTCGCTCGAATCGTCTTCTTCGCTCTCGTCGCCCGTACTTGCCTTCTTACCCTTGGGGTCAGGGCGTACCTCGTAGAGATCTTCTTCGGCGAAAAAGCCACGGAAGGACAGCAGCGATTCGTACACCGCACCCAGTTGGTTGATACCGAGGGTGCCATAGCTGATACGCCCACGACGGCTCTTGCCACCGCCCCGGGACAATGACATTAGCTCGATCACTTTCTGCAGCACCGAGTTACGCAGCTTCACGCTACCCAGTAGCGGTGTGCGCGTAGGGTCAAACAGGTGTCCTTGTAGCGGCGCGATGGTGAAGCCGTTGTCGAGCAAGCTATCATGACTGCCACCCAAGTCGAGCTGACTCGCCCTGGCATCCCGGTGCGGATAGCCTTGCCAGATCAAGCCAAAGAGCTGCCTGAGGCTGTCGTGAAAATAGAAACCTTCCTGAGCTTCGCTGGTGATCAGCGGGGTTTGTTCCAATTCGCGCAGGTGCTCGATGCTGTAGCCCTTGAGGTAGGCCTCGGCATCGATGGGCGCATACCCCAGCTCGGGCCGCGCCTCGATATAAAACATAAACAGCAGACGGTACATGTAGCGCAGGCTTTCACGACTGAGCTGGTCGGCTAGGTCGGTATCGTTACGCTCAAACACCTTCTCTTTGGCCACCGTGCGTTTGTACCATATAGCCTCATTGGCAATCAGCTCAATGCATTCACGTAGGGCGTATTTGAGATCAGTGGATACCTCAAAGGCATGCTTGTGCGAGCTGTCGTCCAGGCTGTCGAGCAGCGCCACGCCGCCTTCCACCGGAAGCACCGACTGGCTGCCCAGCAGCGCGGCCATAGCGCGGAATTGCTTGTCATCACGCGGACCGAACAGTTCCGGCAGGTTGAAGCGCAGCAGTGCCTTGCGCCCCCATTTGCTGCGCTCGATCAGCAGCCACTCTTCATGGTGCAGCAGCAATACCCAGCGTGGCGGGTGGTCGTCGGCAAACAGGCGTTTGCTGAGGGTTTCCTCCCAATCGCTGTGGGCATATTTACCTTTGCCTTGTTCACTGGCCGCCGGCGCAAGCAATTGCAGTGGGCTGTTCTCGTCGTCTTCCGCATTGGCAATAGCTGCCGCAACAACCAACAGCGGCTGGTGCTTGGCATCGCGGTACACCGCGAGCACCGGCAATTCGCCTTCGGCCAACGTAAGGTTCTGAGGCACTAGCTCGTAACCTAGGGCAGCGAGCAGAGGCTGCACTAAGTCAATAAACAGGCTGGCGCGCTCGCTAGTTTTGCGCTCATTCAGAAAGCGCTCGCGGGCACGGAAGTAACCATTAGCGCCCGCAGCAGTGCGCAGACGAGCGACGGGGCTTTGCGCGCCCTGCTCTTTCCATTGGTCAAACAGCGGCTTGAGGTCTTTTTCGAGGATCTCGTCCAGGTAGTGCTGGCTGTAGAACTCGTTGGCATTGGTGAGGCCGGTGATGGCAAAACTCATGCTGTATTCCTTCCTTAAGCCATCAGTGCGGCAACAACGGTGAACTGAGCGCGGTCATCCAGTTGCAGGGTGTCGCGAATCCATTGTTGGTAGTTGCTGAACAGGTCTGCGGTGGCGCTTTCTTTCTGCTTACGTTTGGCTGCGATGACCTGTTCTATACCCTTGGCGAAATCGATTTCCAGCTGTTCGTTGTGTTTGAGCTGCAGGGTTTGCAGTTTGGCCAACTCGCGCTCCAGACGTTGGCGGCAGTTGGCATCGAAGGCCTGCTTGATCGGTTTGATGTGTTTTTCAGCTGCCTGAATAACCGCCGGTAGTGCACTTTGCAGGGCACGGCTGTCGGGCGCCTGACCATCGTTGGCCTGGGCTTTCGCGGTGCTGGTGAGTCCTGTGCGCTGTAGTGTTTCCGCCAGGCTGAGTACGCCTACCACCTGCCCAGCAGCATCGAGCTGTACACCGAGCCACTCGGCTAGCACGGCTTGACCCCGGCGATTGGGCACCTGGGCGAGCACCAGCACGATGGCTTCGCCTGCGGTCAGCCCCTTCGCAACGCGCAGCAGCGGCGCACGCTGGCGACGAAACAGTGCCATAAGTTTGTAGTCGAGCCACTGGGCAATTGGGTTGAGCGCCCAGAGGTAGTGCAGCTGCGGCCAGGCATTGGTGTCGCGCGCCTGTTTGATGGCCTCTTCAACCACAGCCTTATCGGCGCTCAAGGCAAAGGTATTATCGTTCGGCCACATTTCGCTGGCCAGATCACGCTTGAGCACCTGGGCAAGGTCGCGACTGGGCTGGAAGCTCAGCGTGCGGCTGGCATCATCCGTTTTGATTGCAGCATGTTCGCGCGGCGACTGTTGCGCCAGCCAGCGCAAGGCATCGCGAAGGTAAATGTAGCTGTCGTTAAACAGACTGGTGAGTTCAGCAGTGGGCACCATGAGCACTGCTGTGCTGGCGGGCGCAACGCTATCAGTGCCGGGTACGTTCGCGCCCCACAGGGCTTCGAAAGGGTCGATATCATCCCCAGCCAGTAGCGCGGCGAATTCCTCGACAGGGCGGTTGCCTTCAATGGCCTTGGCCACTTCGAAGGCTTCCAGCTCCTCGTCATACAGCCCCATAAAGGCTGATGGATCGCCGATATTCTTCGCCGCCTGCACGTCCTTAGCAATCAGGATTTCCAGGTAGCGCAAGTCACCGCGAATTCTCTCGTGGCGAGGTTCTGTCAGCAGGTAGCCGATTTTCGGGGCATGCAGTTGACCATATCGATCCACACGACCATTGCGCTGCTGGAACACCATCAGTGACCAGGAAATATCGAAGTGGATCAGCCGATGAGCTTGGTAGTGCAGGTTAAGACCTTCGGAGGCCACATCCGAGGCAATCAGCAGGCGCAGGGGCGAATGGGTTTTGCCGAAATCTTCGACCGCCTGCTGGATGTCCTGGTCAGGCAATTGGCCGTGCAGGATGGCTACGGCGTTGTCTTTTAACCCCAAGGCCTTGGGCAGCTCTAGCTGGAGGAATTTCAGTGTTTCCACTCGCTCGGTGAAGATCACCAGGCGGTCACTTGGATCTTTGCCATCCCAACGCCAGTGCTGACCTTGTTTGAGCTGGCTGATGAGGTGCTGGAATTTGCTGAATTTGTCGGCACTGATGGCCTGCACCAGAACTTGAAGATCACGCAGCCCCTCAAGATCAGGATGGCGTGCGTCTTTTACCTCGAGCTTTCGGATGCGCTCTTTCAGCGTTTGTAGGCAGGCTGCCGGGGAAGAGAACAGCGCCTTTTCCAGCACGGTGCGGAACAACATGGCACCGTCGCGCGCACCGGTCCCGTCGCTATTAAGTTTGAGCTCGGCTAGGGCATCGAAGGCGAGGTTTTCCGCCGGGCTTGCGGCGCAGGCCAAACGAAACACTTCTCGCTCTGGGAACTCCTGCGTCATCTGCTCGCGCACGTCTTTCTTGAAACGGCGAACAAAGAGGTGATCGACATCCTCACGGGTGTAGTCGGCCCCTGCTGGTAGCACCGTGGGGTCGAGCATGCGCACGAGGCTGGCGAAGCTGTCTTTTTTGCCGTTGTGCGGCGTGGCGGTGAGCAAGATCAGTGCATCGGAGCGTTGCGAGAGTAACTCAGCCAAGCGATTACTTTGGGTACGATTGCCCTTGTAGGAAACGTTGTGGGCTTCGTCGATGATGATCAGATCCCACCAGGCGCTTTCCAGGTAGTGCCGGTACTCGCTGTCGCGCTTCAAGGTATCGACCGAGATTATGGTGCGGTCGAAGTAGTTGAAGGGATTGTGATTGGCAGGGATATCGCGACGAATGCGCTGAATACCGGCTGAGTCCAGGCGGGTGAGCGGGATGGTAAAGCGGTTCCAGAACTCCTGCTGAAACTGGCGCATCATACTTTTGGTAGTGACCACCAAAATGCGGCGCGCTTTACCTCTGCGCATCAACTCAGCAGTAAGGATGCCGGCCTCAAGGGTTTTACCTAGGCCTACTGTATCCGCAATGAGCAAGCGCGGGCGCAGCTGCTGCAAGACCTGATGAGCGGGCTGCAACTGAAACGGCAGCGCATCCATGACCCCATGCTGACCAATCACTACCGACTCGCTTTGCAGCGCCGACTGACGCAGACGCGCCTCGATAAACAGCCGCGAAGCAATAAATGTGGGCGATTCGTCGTACACCAGCTCAGTCTTTGCTGGGTCAATCAGCGTGACGCCTTCGAGTTCAGTGAGGAAAAGCGCATGACGATTGCGCACGGTTTCCGACACGCCTATGCAGGAGAGCTGCCAGCCACCAAGATTGCATTGGTCGGCATTCTGGATAATCCACTCTTCATCGCGGATCACTGCACGTGCACCGGGGGCTGGGGCTTGGGTCAGTTGCATTGGTGCAATCCTTGTCAGGGCACTAGGTACACAGAAAACTGCATTAAGATAAATCGATCGCCTAATAAACCCAGACAGATCGGCACTCCGCTGATCAATTCATTACCGCTCAGTCGCGGCATGAGCCGATGCATTTTCAGCAGTGATAACGTCCGTCGAGGACGCCACCACGTCTATCTGGCGGGTGGCACTTTACCAGCTTTGCGCTTATTGGAACGGGCGGGGTTTCAACAGATAGGGTCATCAAGGATGCCAAAACGAAAGGACCTTGAAAGGGATGGTCGTAAAGACGGCCTCCGTCACCTCGAATCATCCACATGGTTGGCATATTGGTTCGCGCACCATCCTAGATTGGGGTAAAAATGCAGCAAGGGTGATAGCCTTTTGGAATGCAATTGATCATAACTGATACTCGACAGACGCAAGGCGATTAGCCATCATCAACTGCTATCGTTTTCCCTTTTGCGAGTCGCGGTACCGCTTCTACCGCTCGCCTTTGCATCGGACGCTCCCCCTTGAACGTAATGAATGTAATGCCTCAGCTTTCCCTTTCGCGATCTGGACCGGTGAACGAAGCCGGCGAGGCGGTGCACTTCCGCCAGGGGGATCTCGACGGGGCCTGTGGCCCCTATAGCTTGATGATGGCACTGGTAGCCAATGGCATTGTTACCCGCTTTGAAGCGAGTTACATGGGGTTGCACGATGGTCGAACCCGATTGGGAAAATTTTATAACCGGTTGATTGAGTTCGGTGGGCTAATCAATAACGGCACCGACGAGTACGACCTGGATTGGTTACTGGATTGCTTTCGTAACCAGCTCAGCCTGAAGAAATTCAACGGCACTACCCGTTCACTTGTCACTGATTTGGTCGCAGCGGTAACCGCTGGGTACTCAACGATTGTCGGCGTGGACTGGCCAGGCGGCGAGGGTCATTGGCTATTGGTGGTCGGCTATCAGAGTCAGGTGATTGACGGTCCGGAAGGTCGGGCCAAAACCATAGTGACTCACTTTTTGTGTCTAGACCCCTTCTTGGAAGCGCCCAGAGTGTCGCTTTGGAATGCCGTGCTAGAAGTCCAAACGACGGAAGGTACGGTAGTGAACGCCGGTCGTTATCCGTCCAACCATTGGGGTGGTCTCGAGCCTACGAAATGCCGGATTACCAATGGCCTGGGTATCGGCAAGCGATAAGCGCGGCGATGCTTGTTATCCAGTGTAAACGACAGCGCTTGCGCTAAAAGAGTACCCCCGAGCTCATACCAGAAAGCCCCTACCAACTGGCGACCGTCGAGGATGAGGATGCTCGTAGCGGCATTGCGAGCTATTTTTGATCAACGTCGCACCTTACAGTCTCGGATACCCCGTCACGTGAGCCATACATTCAAATTCCTGAGCCTCCCTCACCGTTCAGGAGAGGTCGCAAACGTCTTCATCCATGGCTACTCCGCCGGCCACGACATGGAAGACCGGTGCGCGCTGCGAAAGTGCATCCCTTCGTCCCTGCACAACTGCGTCAACATCTTTGCTTTCTGGCCGTCGGGTCACTGGAGTCAGTTCGATGCGTTGTCCAGCGGCGGAGTGTCGGCGATCACCCGGGTCAATGTCTTAGCGGGCGCTGCGGCTGCAGTGGTCGACCGCGCCGTGCACTTCAACAGCAGTCGCAAACGCGCAACCGCCATGGGCAAGACACTGCTGTCACAACTCGAGCGCTACCTCCTCGAATTTCATCCTTACGTGTCGAAGATCAACCTGGTCGGGCATTCACTTGGCGGACGGGTCGTCGTCAGTGCGCTGCTCGACATGCTGCACAAGCCCGCCAATCACGACCTCGAAATCGGCGACGTGCTGTTGATGGCCGCAGCTACCGAACTGTCGGGCAATGAGGCGCGTGCCATCCGCAAGCGCACCAACTGCAAGCTGTACAACGCTTACTCAAAAGATGATGACATTCTGCGGTTGAATATCGGGGAAAACAGCGCCGGCCGCCAACCAGTTGCCAACTGCAAAAATGTGCGCATGGAATCTTTCGGCCACACGGACTATTGGCCGCGACTGGAGCAGGTACTGAGAGAATCAGGTTTCCACAGTTACCAAAGTGGCCTACCCGTTTCTCTTCAGCCCCACCCCATCATCAAGAACCCCGATCCTGTGGTAACCGACCACTTTCTGTACGACCTGCTCGAACTGACCAGCGACCGCATCCGCGGCCAATTCGCCAAGCACTTGCGTAGCAGCAGCTGGACGACGCTGGAAACCGATCATTCGCTCTACCTGCTGAGCAAGGAATTCCAACTTCTGGGCGGGCACTGCCTGGTCAACGTGGCACGCGGCCGGGGCCTGAAGTATGTGCAGATTCTGTTGATGCTGGCGGAGCATTACGATCTGCTGAGCGAGTTACACAACTGTGCGCAGGTGGTGGAGATGGAAGCGCTACTGATCAGCACGTGTTTCCGCTCTTCGTTCGGTGAGGCTCATGTGCTTGCTTCGCGACAGGAGATTACTGAGCATATGGCGGCCATGACAGAGAAAGGCTACTTCGAACAGGTCGATAGCCTGGCCGCCAGCCTGACCATTACCTCCTATTTCTCGACTCCGGAGCCACCGGCGCCTGTGTATCGAAACAGCAGCTCGGCATTGTCGAGCGAGAGCAATGGATTGGCACTGGCCTCAATATCAATGCTTCCGTCGCTGACCGGGCTGATCTCGACCGAACGCATCAAGGCCGCAGTCACCAACCTGAAAAGCGCGGTCAAACCCGGCTACTCTGCGTTGATTCCAGCGGTCGCAATTCTGTTCTATGCGCGCTTGCAACTGAACAACGAAGGGCTGCGTTAGCACTCTGCAAAATGCCTGACCAGCCATGCCGCTGGCCAGGCACGGGAGATCGAACCTGATCTCGCCCTTGCCGCGAGCGCAGCCTATCCCCCGCTCCTAGTCTCGCTGAGCTTGCGCTCGAGTAACGCGAGCAAGTCGTCAGCATCCATTTTCTGAAAGCCACTTTCCTCTTGCTCTAGAATCATCGCAGCAAACGCCTCGCTGTACTCGAGCTCTTCCTCACCTGCAACTGGCGCACTAGCAGGGCTACCGCCCCAGACACGAGTGAAAATGCAGTGGACGCCTCTTCCAACCCCCCCTTTACCGCCATACAGGTAGATGTAGTAAGCCAGGAAGGCCAAATAGAGGCCGAAACCAATCTTGAAAGGACGGGACATTATCGCAAAGCCGATCAATGCGATGACGAGACCAATAACAACCACAATTAATTGCTGCTCCTGTCAGCTCGCGGGATAACCAAGCGAGGCCCACCACCCAAAACGCGACCGGCACAATATCAATAAGACATCACCAAAAAAATAATTGCAGCGCCACACGCTCACTGTCGAGCAAAAAACTTGGCCTGCTTTCGTTCTCCCCCACCCCGCTAGCTGTAAAACGAATAACGCCTAAATACTGGTTAAATACACAGGTAAAACTTTCAGGCATGCACCTCCGCACAAGGGCTTGAGAATGCGTCTTTCCGCTGAAGAAATCGTCGGAATATGGGCGTTTTGTTGACAGTTTACGATACCGAATCAAAGTGCCATCATGCAGGCAAATCACATCGCGCCGATCTATAGGATTTACCCAACGCCATCTCATCCGGGAAGCGATATGACGTCAGTTACAGGACATGCGCGATCAATACCCTATAAACAAGGACGTGTTCATGCCTTTGCCCCACGCCTTCAATTGCACTCAATGCTTTTGGACCGACGCTAAGCAGTGACGCGCTGACCTGGTGAACGGCGGGCCGGAGCCCTTCTCGCACGACGAATTAAAAACCAACAGTACCCTGAATATCCCAACGCTTAAGCCTCAGTGCCCTCTATGCCGAGGCTTCGCGCAGCCCCTCAACACTTAAAGGATTATCACCATGCTCGACAGCCAGAAAGCGTTCGCCACCTACTTGAAGAAAATGCAGGCGCTGCTCAACGGCCAAGCGTTTTCATTCGATCAGTCACTGCTCCCCAAAGTAATGGAGACCGAGCTTGTAGTTCCCGTAATCGGGGCCTTCAGCGCCGGTAAGAGCTCACTTTTGAACGCGCTGATGGGCAAGGACATATTGCCGGTTGGGATTGCGCCGGAAACTGAACTGGCGACCGAACTGCGTTATTCCTCCGAGCCCTATCTGCTGGCGATCAAGCCCGATGGTGTGCAGGAACGCTTGCCTGTCGAAGCGTTGAGCTCAATCAATCGTCGCTCCAGCGAGTTTTCACATTTGCGCCTGTACCTCGACAGCGAGGCGTTGAAAGCCATTGCGCCTCTGGTACTGGTCGACATGCCCGGGTTTGGCTCATCGCTGGAAAACCACAACAAGGCGATTGCTTACTACCTGCCGCGCGGTGTGCATTTTGTGGTGCTGACCAGCATCGAGGACGGCAACATTACGCAATCGATGCTGCGCAAACTCGACGAGCTGAAAACCTATAACACGGACTTCACGTTCCTACTAAGTAAATGTAATCTGCGCGCCGCCGACCAAGTGGAAGACGTGCAGGCTTACATTGACGACCAGCTCGGGGTGTATTTCGGCGAGCATTGCCGCAGCATTACGCTCGGCAACCGGGGCGGCGAAGAACTAACGCGTGCGTTGACCGCCTTGCAGCCCGACGCGCTGTTCTCGCGTCTGTTCATCGACATCCTCAAGGATCAGAACTTTGAATTGCTGGCGCAGATCAACCTAGCGCTGAGCATGCTGAAAAAGGACAAGACCGAGAGCGAGCAAACCGCGCGCGCACTCGAACAGGCCTTGGTCAAGCTGCTGGAGCAACGCAAGGATGTGGAGTCGGACCTGAAGGATCGCTACTCGGGGAAAATGCTCGACCGTAGCCTGCGCGGTCTGGACAACGCGCTGAATGATTCCCTGGACGAACTGGTCACGCTGGGCAGCAGCAAGAACTCGAGCGCCCTGTCGAATGCCCTCTCCGACATCATCCGCAGCAGCCTGGCCAGCACGATCAAATCTGAAGTGCAGGACATCTCCACCAGCATGGTCGACCGGATTGCCAGTAACCTGAGTGCCACCAGCAGCCAGATGTCTGTGCTGGACATCAGTGGTAACTGGAGCGAAGAGCTTTCCAACAAGGTCAAGTTCTCGCTGGAACGCACCACGGAAATGCTCAGCGACTGGTCTACACGCCTGAGCAACCGGGCCGAGGACGACAAAAAAAGCGGCGTCATGCTCTATCGCAGCCTTTCAACCGTGCTCGCCGTCACCACCACCGTGGTCAATCCACTGGTAGAGCTGGTGATCATTTTCCTGCCCGAAATCCTCAAGATGTTTAAAGGCGGCGGTAACGAGCGCGAGACGTTTCGCCAGAAACTGACCGGCGAAGTATTCCCCAACATCAAGGCGGAACTGCGCGGAAAGATTCCGGCAATTATCGACGAACAGCTCAACGCCATGCTGAAGAAGATCAGCGACGGCTTCGAAGAGCAGATCAACAAGCAAAAACACGTAATCGACTCAATCGCACAAGAAAGCCTGCAGCTTGAAGCTCAGATCAGCGAAAAGACCGCTGTTCTGGAAAACCTTGCTAACGCAGTAAAAGCCGCTGCAAACGAACACCTCTACAAGTAAGGCGGACGACCTAATGGATTACCAATCACTCGTCGCTTTTAGCGAAAACTTGCACACACTGGCCGCAAGTAACCAGGACCTGTTTGAGCGCGAAATCGAGCAATTCAAGCGGCTAAACGGCATCGACCAACCGCAACAGCTCGCGCAAGCATGCCAGACTCTGCAAGACCAGAACCGGCTGATGAACATCGGTATTGTCGGTCGCGTGAAAGCTGGAAAGTCGTCACTGCTCAATGCGTTGATCTTTGATGGCGAGCCGATCCTACCCAAAGCCGCAACGCCCATGACTGCTGCGTTGACCACCATCACCTGGGGCGAAGTGTTCCAGGCCAAAGTCGAGTTCTACAGCGAAACGGATATCGCCGCGATCCGCTTCAAGTCGGACCAGTTCGAGCAACGGCTGGCCGCGCGCAAGCGCGAATGCCTGGAAGAGCTGGTGAAGCGCCGTAACGCCCAGGCCAATGACGCGCCCCTCGATATGGCGCAGCTGACGCTCATGGCCGATAAAAAAGCCATGAGTGAACTGCAACGCGAAGAAGGCTTGTTCGCGGCATACGACCAGTACCAGCGTATGAAGAGGTCTGGTCTCGATGCGGCCACTCTGCACTTGCACAGCGAGATTCAGGCAGGTAACCCGAAAGAGCTGGCGGCTCGTTTGCACAACTATGTAGGTGCCGACGGCACGTACATGCCGTTCACCAAGACGGTTCATGTCGCCATGCCGCTCGAGGCGCTGCGCGATATCTGCATAATCGATACCCCCGGCATGAACGATCCGGTCCAGTCGCGCGAAGAGCGCACGGTCGAACTGCTGAAAACCTGCGACGTGGTGTTCATCGTCAGCCCGGCCGGCCAGTTCCTCAATGAGCAAGACCTTGAGGTGATGGGGCGTATTACCCAAAAGGAAGGCATTCAGGAACTGGTACTGGTTGCCAGCCAGATCGACACACAGCTGTACGGCAGCGAAAAGCGCGCGCGCTTGAGCGATGCAGTGGAAGCCATCCGCACCCAACTGTCGGCGCGGGCGCAGAGCACCCTGACAGACCTCAAGCTGAGCAGCCCGGAGGTAGGCTCGGTGTTCGACAACCTGATCGGCTCGGTGCACCGTAACCTGCTGCATAGCTCAGGCTTGTGCCACAGCCTCAACCGCCGCTTCAACTCGCAAGAAACCTGGGACTCGAACGAGCAGGTGACGTGGGACAACCTGTCCACCGATTACCCGGATTACTTCACCCGCGATAATCAGGAACTGTCGTTGAGCAGCCTGGACAGCCTGGCGAATATTGACGCGATCAACGCCATGCTTGCACAGGTGCGTGAGAAGAAAGCTGAGATCACACGCGAAAAAATCGCCAACCTAATGGTTCGCAAACAAAAGAACCTTGAGGCATTCAAGGCGCTGCTCATCAACTTGGCGCGTAACCAAGTCATCCAGATCAAGAACGCCAATGTGGATCAGCTGGACGAGCAGCTGGCTTCGTTGGAGTCGAAGCGACTGGATCTCTCGCTGGAACTGGATGTCAGCTTCAAATACACCATGGCTGACTACCGCCAGAAGTTGCGTGACGACATGCGCAAGATAGCTGCGCAATTGCTCCGTGAGACACAGTCCACTGTTAAAGACGCGGAAGGCTCTTTCAGTGAAACCATTACAGTCGACAACGACGGGGTTGGAAGTTGGATTGCCCGCAAACTATGGGGTGGCGGTACTACAGAAAAAACGGTCGTCCGCGCCAAGATCATCAGTAGCCAAGTCATCTCCACCATCAACGAGTTCATGAACGACATCCAAGATGAGCTGGGTGCCAAGGTGGAGAGCTCTCACCGTGGATTGAACGAAGAACTGGCCCGGAACCTCACCCCGAAGATCCGTGAGGTACTTGAACAAGATGCCAATGGGCAAATGATCAAGCTCGCGATTAACTCAATCATTGATTCTATTCCAGATGATGACTTTGACCTGAGCATTCCTTTGCCCGAGAGCCTGAAAAGCAACGGCACGCTCAAGGGCTACGAAGCTGAACGCTTCAAGGACGCAGCCGATGACTTCATCGGTTCGTTGGGCAGCAAGGTCAAAAGCAAGATCAGTTCGTTTATCAACGATGTTGAGCGCAAAGCGCCTTCCACCATCTCCGATTCGTTCGTCGACGAGATTCAACGCAGGATCAATGTGCTCAAGGATCAGGTCGACAACGCGGCTCAAACCATTGATCGGCTTGAACGTCTGGCGCGCAAGGCCGAAGAGGTCACCCTGTGAGCAACCCGCCAAGTATCAATGAACAGGCACGATCGACGCTGGAGTCGCTCTCCCGGTTCTGGCAGTTCAAGCGTAAGAAGTTGGCAACTGAACTTAAGGGGCATCTGGACGATGCCCAGTGGCAACTCGACACGTTGTTTAGCACTAATCAGCAATTGACCACTCAGTGCGCTGGCCAGAACGACGAAATCGGCTTTCTGAAGTCGCGCAACGACTCGCTTACCGAGGCTTTGCAGGTTGAAACAGCCAACATGGCGTCGACCGCCGAAGCCCTTGCGCAGGAGAAGAGCAAGCTCCAGAAGGCCATGCTCGCGCTGACCCAGGCCAAGGTTTACACGAAGGACCTGGAAGAGCGACAGGCTCAGGCCTTGGCCCAGATCGCAGGGCTCGAAGAGCACCTTGCCGATCACAAGCAGCAGCTTGTCGACAAGGAACAGTGCATCACAGAGCTTCAGCGCACGCTGACCAATACTAGACAGCAGCTCGAAGAACTGAATAACGTCAAACAGATGTTGACCGATCAGTGCGCCGAGCAGGCAGAGCAGATCCGCACGCTGGAATCGCGTAATGAGGTGCTCACCACCCAGTTGCAGGCAGAACGGGTCAATGCGGCAGAGCAGGAAGAGCGTAAGGTTCAGGCGCTTGCCGAGATCGCCTCCCTTAAAGAGCACCTGGCAGATCGCAAGCAAGAACTGATCGAAAAAGAACAGCGTATCGCTGAACTTCTACACACGCTGTCCGACGCGCGCCAGCAGATCGAAGCATTGAACGACGCCCAACACCGGTTGACCGAACAGTGCGCCGGGCAGGCTGCGCAAATCGGCTCGCTGGAGTCGAACAATGAAGCGCTCACTGCCCAGCTGGAGGCAGAACGGGCCAATGCTGCGGAGCTGGAAGAACGCAAGGCTCAGGCACTGGCACAAATAGCCGAACTGGAGACGTATCTGGAGGAACATAAAAACCAGTTACTGTCCACGGAGCAGAACGTCGACTTGCTGGAAAGCCTGACCGAGCAACTCAAGGCCTCTCAGCAGCACCTGGAGAACAACTACGCAGACATCAACAAGCAACACCTGTCGCTCACTGAAAAATTTTCCCTGGTGAGCAAAGTCCTGGCCCAGCAACCACCCACCAATGAACAGCTGGATAGATTCGCCGACCTGATCAACCACGACTACATGGAGTTCGCCAGTCGCGAATCGTCGTTGGCCGGCGAAGCCCAGGCAATGCTCGATATGCAGGCGATTCTCGCCGAGATGCAGATGCTGAACAACTTCCCGAGCATTGCCGGCAAAACCATCCTGAGCATTGCTGGCGGCTTCAGTAGCGGCAAGTCGGCGTTCGTCAACAGCTTCATCCATAACCCAAGCGTGCAACTGGCGACTGGCATTAACCCGGTGACCGTGGTACCCAGCTACGTTGTATGTTCCGAAGAAACCCGGATCAAGGGCTATTCGTATAACGGAGGGGCCATCGACCTGGAGCCCAGCCTGTACGCATCCATGTGCCACGAATATGTCCAGGCCTTCGGCTTCGACCTACGGCGCATCCTGCCCTTCATCAGCGTCAAGGTTCCCATGGATCCGGACTTGTTCGGCAACCTGTGCATCATCGATACGCCCGGCTACAACCCTGGTAATACGGGTGGGGCTGCGGCTTCCGACCGCAGCACTGCAGCTTCCCTGGTCAATCAGGCATCGGCACTGGTCTGGGTCATCGGACTCGACCGGCCGGAACCATCGACCAGTCCGATATCGAGTTCATCGAATCCACGCCGTTTCGCGGAGAGTCGCTGTACATCGTGCTGAACAAGGCAGATGTGAAGTCTCAAGACGACATTAGCCAGATCATGGATCAGGTAGCCGACGACCTGAGCTTTGCTGGTATCGAATACGCGGGCATGTGCGCCTATTCATCCACACGCAAGAAAGACTACCCCTCGAGCCGCCGGACGTTTGACCAGTTCCTGCGCTCTATCAACCGTAAAGTGGATGTGGTCGGGAAAGTTACCAGCAAGCTCGACGCAGTGTTCGATGCCTACAAGCAGGCCCTCAAAACCGATATAGCGCAGCTGGAGAGCCGCAAAGGCGAGTTCAACGGGTTCAAGCTCGATGCGCTGGAAATAGGGGGAACGGTGTTGTTCGACAGAATAGATCGAGCATTTCCCATATCTGAGCAAATGTTCGATTCTTCCGGGCTGGAAAAACTGGTGGATGAATGCGAGGGCCTTCGTCGAAAGCTCAAGCTGGCCGCTCGAAAAGCCTTGGAGGCTTGCGAACTCGTTCGCACGAGAACCTCTGCCGAGCCTGATGACTTTCTGCGCACTCGAATACGCCGCTAAATGCCTGAACGCGCACTTTTGGGAACCCGGGTCTGCCCTATAACAGGCCCTTACAGGCCAGGATGCACATCCCCGGCCTGTACGTTAGTCGATCAGGCAGGTGCTACGGTCATCCGCCACCCGCTCAAAATCGCCGCCGCGCCAACAGCTCCGCCACCGCCCCCGCAAACCACCCCGCAGGGCGCATCTTCAGCGCCTTGCTCCCACACTTCGGGCACTGATCGATCCACTCACCGGGCGCCAACGCATCACTCTGCGGAGCCACTGTTTTCGTCCAACCACAACCTTCACATTCAAAAGTGAAGGGTCTGGGTTTGATCGGCATTTTAAGCTCCTTTTCCGCTGCGCAAGTTCACTGCCTTCACCGTGCTCAACTCCCCGGATACGCCAGTTCAATCTGCTCATCAAACTCGCCGTCAAGCCCACAGTACGCATGCGCAACGTGTTCAAGATCTTCAGCTACCTGCGTAATCACCTGACGCAGTTCCAGGCGCTCGAGCCAGCGAGCAGGAACGGTGGCGGTGCCATACTGCGCGCCCAACAAGTGCCCGACGACAAGCCCTGTACTGCTGCTGTCACCACTGTGATTGACCGCCGTGACCAGCCCTTCTTCAAGTGATCGTGCGGTCAGCGCGCACCACAGGCCGATGGCCAGCGCCTGTTCTGCGACCCAGCCACCGCCAAAATCGTCGATGCGTTGCGGGGTGGGCAAGTAACCCTCGTAAAAGTACAACAGCACGCGCTCGATGAGGTTGCGAGTTTCTTCCATGCCAGGCACTTGCCCATACCTGGCCAGACTTTGAGTCACTGCGTGTTCCAGGCTGTCGCGTCGATCGACAACACGCTGAAGAATGTCGGCAAACAGCCCAGCCGCCAGATAGCATGTCGGATGCCCGTGCGTCAGCCGTCCGGACTGGGCCGCGTGGTGGAATGCATTGGCAAAGAATGCACAGGGTGCAGCACGGACCAAGGCACCGTTGCCTTTGCTGTGGTTTTCGGCAACCGCCCCAAGCCACCCACTGGCCTTGAGTGCACTCAGGCAAGTTGAGTCGGGGGCACGCCTCGACCAGAGCTCCACATCCTTGATCAGCCAGCCATCTGTGGCGACCGGTATCAGCGAGGGGTAATCCTGGGTCGTCAGCCAACGTAGCAATGCGTGATGAATAATGCTGGGGACATGGCAAGGCTGCCGTGAACTCCCAAGCACATATGCCCGCAGCAAGCCTTCTGCGGTGAACAGCATCATCTGCGTGCTGTCGCCGATGGAGCCGGTGATGCCATACGCCGGGGCAAAATCAATCATGCCCTGCGGACCGAACCTGGCCTCGATGAGCGGCCACTCGAGAAACTCCACGGGGGCGCCAAGCGCATCACCGACAGCGCCACCCAGCAGGCAACCTTTGATCAGCTCAAGTCTGTTCATGTCCATTCCCTTATCCCTCAGCCGGGATCAATTCCTGCAAAATCACCAGCTTTCTTTGCAACTGCTCGATGTGTGCTTTTTCAGCGCGCAGTGCCGAACGCAACTCGCGGTTCTCTGCCTCCCAAATCCGTGCCCAGCGCGCACTCTTTTGGCAATCCATAGCCATCTGCCAGAGGTCACGCAACCTCAACCACTGATGCAGTAACACCAGCAGTATTGCCACCATCATCACCAACGCCCCTGTCGAAACCAATTCCGACATACTCATGCCCACTTCCTTCCGTGACTTCAATTCATTTCGAATGCCAGACACAAGATATGTAGTGTTAAGTGACAGGTCTAGAATGTAGACTTATACAGGTAAAGTATTCACGCACATGGAGAGGGTATGAAACGCAAACAATCCATCGAACAGGTCCGCTGGGACCTGGCACTTCGCTATCGCTTGATCGAGACAGTTGCCTGGTGGGAGGGCCGGTTGACCACGGGACACTTGATACAGAGCTTCGGCATCAGCCGTCAGCAGGCGTCCAAGGACATCAACACCTACATCACGGAACATGCGCCCAAAAATCTTACATATGACAAAAAAATAAAGGGTTACGTACCCAGCAAGACGTTCACCCCGCTGTTCATCGACGACAGCGCCAGCGCCTATTTGCACCTGCTTTATCAGAACAACGAACGCGCCCCGCACATCGATGGACTCGCCCTAGCCTACGCCCACACCAAGGTGCTGGAGGTCCCGGATCGCCCGATTCGCCCAGAGGTACTACGCCCGCTGCTCAAAGCGTGTCGCGATGGCCTGCGCCTGGAAACCGAGTACGTGTCGCTCAATACCCCTAACGTGGAAATTCGTCTCATCGCCCCTCACACGTTGGTCTACACCGGTATGCGCTGGCATGTGCGGGCTTACTGCGAGAAGAACGCCCAGTACCGCGACTTTGTGCTCAGCCGTCTACGGGGCCAGCCGGATTTGCTCGACGAATCGCCAAACACTCGTGAGCTGGATGAAGACTGGAACACCGAAATACCGGTGATATTTGCCGCCGATGGGCGATTGAACGCGGCGCAGAAGTCAATCATCGAAACCGACTTCGGCATGGTTGATGGCCAGCTAGTTGTGCCCAGTCGCAGGGCGCTGGTGAAGTATGTATTGCAACGCTATCAGATCGACCCCAGAAACCTGACCACTAATCCTGAAGCGCAACAAATCGTGGTGACCAATCTCAAGGAACTGAAGCCTTGGCTTATGAATGATTGACGCTCAAGTGGTGGATGGCGTGGACTTCCACGCCGGGAATCCGGCCTCCTTCTCACTGTTGACTGAGGTTCGCACTTGCAGTCTGACACTCAAGATCCCGAGGTGAGGAGAGTCCATCCCGTTGCTTCTGATTCATCACCAGCAAGGACTGCGCATCAGAATGCCAGCCTCTTTCGACACGGCATCTATCGCCATTCCACCCCTGACCCGAGCGCGACACATTACGACGCACCTTGGCCTCATGATCATGTCTTGCCAGTATCAGGAGTAGTCGTCGTGCCCATCCCGCGTTCGCTGAATCGCAGTAATGTACGTAGTTCCGGCCCCCATAACGCGGACACCTGCGCCCTGACCCTGAAGTGGTCGTTCATGATGATGCTCGATCTTGGCGGGCATCGGAATCTTATCCAGCGGCATGGCTTTAACGATGACGAACTGGCCATCGAACTGGGCCTGCAAGCGCTGGCCGATGAAGAGGATTTCCACCCACGCCAGGCGCTCTTGCGCTTGAAGGGCGAACGCAAGCTGTTTGATGAGACGTTCACCAGCTACGATACCCCGACATGCTGGAAGAAAATCTTGAGGCGCTGGGAGAGTTGCTCGAACTTGATGCGGCGGAACTCCGCATTCTCGGTTTTTGTGTCCTGATGCATACCGATCCGACGCTCACCAACGCTGCCGACGAGCTGGGAATGCTCGGTTTCAACCGCATGCTCGCTGTACTCAGCACCCTGTTGGATATTCCACAGCTGCAACTGACACGGTATCTGAGCAACGACGGTCAACTGGTCCGGTCGGGTCTGCTTGAAGTCAATACCCTGTCCTGCTCGGTCACCACCCTGAGCAGCCGCTTGAGCGTGGGTAATTCTGATTTGCCGGGATTGATGCGTTTCAATCAGGACGAGCCCATCGAGTTGTTCAAGTATGCGTTCAGGCTTAGCCCGCCGGGTGAGCTCGGGCTCGATATATACGAACACCTGCGTCAGCACGTAGATATCGCCCAAGCCTACCTGGCCAAGGGATTGGTCGAAGGCCGAAGCGGGGTAAACACTCTGCTTTATGGCCCGCCAGGTACGGGTAAGACACAGTTGAGCCGCCTGCTCGCCAAAACACTGAATACCGATCTGTATGAGATCGCCTGCACCGACAGTGACGGCGATCCGGTCAGTGCCAGCCAGCGCTTGTGCGCATTGCGCTCGGCCATGAGCGTCTTGCATTCGCACAAATCGCTGCTGGTCCTGGATGAAATCGAAGACATTTTCGATAGCCCCACACCCATGGGTATGGGTGCCCGCAGCAAGGCACAGAAAGGCTGGATCAATCGGATGCTCGAAGAAAACGCCCTGCCCTGCTTTTGGCTGAGCAACAGTGTCGAGTCGCTGGATGCGGCGCACATTCGCCGCTTTGATCTGGTCATCAACCTGCCAAACCCGCCTCGGGCACAGCGCGAGCAAATCATTAGGGAGTGCAGCGCCGACAAGCTGGGCAATGAGCTTGTGGAGAAACTTATCGATCATGAACATGCAACACCGGCAGTGATCACTCGCGCGGTTCGCATCGCCCGCAGCCTGAATCCCCGCGCCGGCAAAAAGCTTGATGCAACGGGCGAGTGCCTGGTCGACAGCACACTCAAAGCCCAAGGTTTTGACAAGTTGGAGGGCGCACAGGGCCAGCGATTGCCGAGCTTTTACTCGCCTGAACTGATCAACACCGATGTACCGCTCGATGGTCTGGTCGAAGGTTTACGCAAGCACGCTGAAGCACGCTTATGTTTCTACGGGCCTCCTGGCACTGGCAAAACCGCCTTCGGCTGTTGGTTAGCACAGGAACTGGACAGGCCACTGATGGTGCAACGGGTATCTGATCTTGTTTCCCCGTATGTGGGCCAGACCGAACAGAATCTTGCCGAAGCTTTTGCACAAGCCACTCAGGACGGCGCGGTACTGCTCTTCGATGAAGTCGACAGCTTTTTGCAGGATCGACGCAAGGCAAAGCAAAGCTGGGAAGTGACAGCGGTAAACGAAATGCTCACCCAGATGGAAAGCTATCGTGGCCTGTTCATTGCCTCAACGAACTTGATCCGTGATCTGGACGAAGCATCGCTGCGCCGCTTCGACATGAAAATCTACTTTGGTTACCTGGACCAACCCCAGGTACAGCAACTGTTCAGCACCCACTTGCAGGCACTTAAACTCAAGGACCCCACCAAGACGGCAAGCCTGCGGCTGAGAAGCGAACAGCAATTGACCCCAGGCGACTTTGCCTCGGTGGCCAGGCAAGCGCGCTTCAAACCCTTCGCCAATGCGAACGAGTTGGCCTGCGCGCTCATCGCTGAAACCCGCCTCAAAACTGCCGGGAAGCAGAGACCTATAGGGTTTGTACACTGACAGCGGACGTTCGGACGGGTGTTGACTGGCTTAGTGCCATCTATCACCCTTGTCGCCATACCGAGCTTAAGCACTACACAAGGAAGCCTGTCTTGCCCTCTGCCAAAGCCCAATCCACCGTCAGCCGTCAGTGGGAATTGCTTCGCCAGTTGCCATCCAGATCACCCGGAATCACCACCGCCGAACTCGCCACGCGCCTACACTTATCGGGTTATAAAATCAGCCGGCGTACGATTGAACGCGACCTGATCGATCTGTCGCTGATGTTCCCCCTGCAATGCAATGACGCAAGCGCGCCTTACGGTTGGTACTGGCAACCCGGTGTCAGCGTCGAATTGCAGGGAGTTACCCTGACCGAGGCGTTGAGCCTGGCTCTAGTCGAAGACGCAATCCGCCCACTGCTGCCTAACAGCATGCTCAGAGTGCTGGAGCCTCGTTTCAACCACGCGCGACAAAAACTCAAGTGATTGGGCGAGGAGAATCAAGCCGCACGCTGGCTGGATAAAGTAGCCAGCGTGCGCCCCGCACTTGAACCTGCAAGCGCCGGAGATTCCAGAGGAAATTCTGGAGACATTGCAACAGGCCTTGCTGGAGGAGAAACAGTTGCAATGTCAGTACTACTCCGCACACTCTGACAAAGTCAGCCAACTGAAACTCAATCCGCTGGCCCTGGTGCAACGTGGATTGATCACTTACCTGATCGGCACCGCCGACTCTTACACCGATGTGCGCCAGTACGCAGTCCATCGATTCCGCGAATTGTCCCTCTTGGAGTCCCCAACGCAGGGACTGAAGGATTTCAATCTACAGGCCTACTTGAATAGCGATGCGCTGCAGTTCGGCAATACAGAAAGAATCGCCTTCCAGGCTTGGCTAAGTGAAAAGCAAGCTCGCCTGCTGCGAGAAACGCCGCTGAGCGCAGATATGGCGCTAACCGACCTTGGCAATGGCGATGGCTATCGCGTCACAGCAACGATCAGCGATAGCTGGCAACTGCAGTGGTGGATCTTGTCGCTGGGCGATGCGCTAGTGGTTGAAATGCCGCTGAACCTACGCGAGCAAATTGCGCAAAAGCTGAGGAATGCTGCGGCTGGGTATGAGTGAGAGTGGAACCATGCAGGCTGAAAATAGCCGGTAATCGGAATCTCATCATCACGATTTTATCAGCATCGCACAATAAATAAGGACTTTAAATGACAGACGCCCTTGAATTCACTCCGAATCTCCGTCGGCCGAAAAAAATTGCACTGCTATTTGTCGTTGATACGTGGGGTATTGAGGGCCCATATGCTGACGGTAATTGGCATAAGTTGATCCATCAGGCAGCCCGTAGCTGGATAACGGAAAACCCCGATCAAGAGCCTGCCACATTATGTGTCGGTCGTGCGGCCGTGCGACTTTTTCGAAAATGGAACCTCGTGTTATATGACCTGTAGCACCAAGCTACCGGACATTTTTTTTGACCAACTCAATTCGTACATGGCTCAGTACTGTGGCCCCCATGTCACAGTGGCTGAGGTCGATTTCGATCTACCATTCAACAGCATCGAAGGGTGGCGCGCCTACCTTCACTTTGAGCAAGGTCAAATCTGGGAACAGTCAGACGCAATCAGTTGGCGTGCATTGGACTAGGGAGCTCACACAAAGCATGCACCGGGATGTCCGCTTCGGGCAGTTCACTGCCAATCATGGTGACGAGGCGTGCTCCGATGCAATCGGTGGTCAGATCGAATGCAAGCGGGTGGTCAAGTGGAGTGCAATTTCGCACGGCATTCCAATTGGTATTCCAACCAAAAATTGGAACCAATATTGACTCTATAAATCAATAACTTACCGAGCAGATTCAACTTACCCCGGCCCACCACTTCAACATCTAAAGACGTCCACGGACGTCTTTTTTTGTGCCTGAAATCCAGTAAATACGGGGGTTCAGGGCTGCTGGTTTCTCCCCGGCGTCAGGAATGATAGCGCGCGTTCAAAGCACAGATCTGTTGCGTCATCCCCTCCCTATCGCAAGCTTTATTCCATTTCGTCGCCTCGAAACTTGCTTGAGCCTCATGGGCACAGTTGGCTGGCGTTTCAGGTCGACCGCAAGGCTGAACAGTCGCGGGCGGGAATGCGCCCAGCGATCCAACTCGTCGCTGTAAGCGCCAGGCTCTGTACGAAATGCATCCGAGTTCACCCATGCCGCGTTGAAAACAGGCTCGATCGCAAGCCCGGTCGGGCGCGACCGGGTCGGAAAGCTCACTGGCAACCAGTCAACCCGAGAGAGGTCCCAGTCCGCTTCCTCGCCGGTTTTCGCCTTGCCGAACCTGCGTTTAAAAACCTTTCGTACACAACCTAAGAGGCTTTTTTATTTCGTGATTGCACGTAAAATTCGGCTCTGGAATTTTGGAAGCCAGAATCGTTCTGGTTTCGGATTTTCAGGTCTCGAGCCCCGCTCATACTAAGGACTGATTCGGTTAGCGCCATGTGCTGGTCACGTGGCGTAGGCCGTCAGAAAGGCGCCATGGACTTCACCAATTTTGATCCCGAATTGATCACTGCACTGAAAGGTGCGCAAAAGATCACCGTATTGACAGGAGCGGGTGTATCCGCTGAAAGCGGTATTCCGACGTTCCGCGATGCGCTGACCGGGCTCTGGGCGAATTTTGACGCGGAGAAGCTTGCCACGCCCGAAGCGTTCCAGCGCGATCCTGCCTTGGTGTGGGGCTGGTACGAGTGGCGCCGCGCGCAGGTTATTGCGACGCGGCCTAATGCCGCTCACGTGGCCATCTCAGAGCTCGCTCGCCGTGTCCCACAACTTACGGTGTTTACCCAGAACGTCGACGATCTGCATGAGCGTGCCGGAAGCACCGATGTGCAGCATCTTCACGGCAGTCTTCACCATCCGCGGTGCTTCGAGTGCGCGAGCCCGTACTCGTTGGTGGATAGCCTGTCTGAGGTTCCTGGGGTGGACGGGCGTTTGTCGCCACCCCAGTGCCAGACATGCGCAGGTAAGGTCAGGCCAGGCGTCGTATGGTTCAACGAGCTTTTGCCTGAGGGCATGCTAGATAGGGCATTTAAATCAGCCAGTTCATCCGATCTGCTCATCGTGGTGGGCACCTCGGGCAATGTTCACCCTGCCGCTCGGCTTCCAAAAGAGGCGAGCCGGGCGGGCTGCAAAGTTATCCAGATCAATCCAGAAAAAACCAAGCTCGACAGCGTCTGTACCTGGAATGTCCGGGGGAAGGCTGGAGTCGCCTTACCGGCATTAGTTAACTACGCCTTTATATGATTCGTGAATGTACGGAAATGGACGTGAGAGAACACTATGAAGGGACGCTGGATCAGAACAATGGACGATACGGCATCGCCGATGGCCGTAGTGTTTCTGCATGGGGTGCTGTCCGACGGTGAAACGTGCTGGCGCCATCAAAATAAAACCTACTGGCCGGATCTGCTTTCCCAGCATTCGACTATAGGGAGCGTGGGCATTTATGAGTTCACCTATCGCACGGAGATCTTCAGTGGGTCCTACAGCCTAGGCGATGTTGTCGATGCGTTGAAGGAAAGCCTGCACCTCGATGGTGTCAACAGGGCGCGGAAAATTGTCTTCGTTGCTCATAGCATGGGGGGTATCGTGGCCAGACGCTATATCGTGCAGCGCGTAGATGACCTTGTGGGGCGTTGTGCTGAAGTTGGGCTTTTCCTGATCGCCTCTCCCTCACTGGGTTCGTCCTATGCTAATTGGCTTGGGCCGATCGCAAAGTTCATGGGGCATGCTCAAGGTCAGGCGTTGGCGTTTTGTCAGAACAATGTCTGGCTCAACGATCTGAATAGCGATTTTCGCAATGTGGTGATGAGCCGCAAGCTGGTGATCTACGGTCGGGAATTAGTGGAAGACCAGTTCGTGGTGCTCAAGCGCTTTTTGTGGTTGCCGCAGATCGTGCCCCCGGTCAGTGGGGCCATTTATTTCGGCGATGCTCTAAAGGTCCCGTTATCAGATCATTTTTCCATCGCCAAGCCGGCGGATGCACAGGCCCTTCAGCACCGCGTGTTGTGTGATTTCATCGAAGGTATCGTGCAGCAAAAGGGCAATACCACCAATGTCTGGGAATGCCCCGGAGGCTTCTGTACCAGCGTCGGAGAGAGTGAGATCAGCATTGTCACTGGGCGTATCGAAAACCATCCGGTGGACGCGAAAACAACCGTGGTGGCGTTACCCTGCGATGAGTATTTCGAAGACCATTGCACCCACGATACTCGGAGTGCGTTGGGCGTTTATATCAACCGGCATTGCGCCGAAACGACGCTGGAATTTTCGAATCTTGTCAGGCAGCAATGCCAGATGCGCTTTGGCGTCGGTACGCTGCAGCAAAAGACGACGGATGCGTCTAGCGAAAGCTATGGTCCCGGCCGAGCCATCCTTGTTGCGGACCCCTCGAAAAACGCGGCCGCGATAGCCTTGGTTTCCACCACCACGCAGCGCGCCAAGCAAGGGCTTGCCGCCAGGATGTCCTACGTATTCGATGGTATGCAGGAACTGTTCGAGCTGCTTGCTGACAAGCGGATCAACGAAGTAGTCATGCCAGTGCTAGGCGCTGGGCACGGTGGAATTGAACCATCATTGGCGATTGCCGGGTTGGTGTTGGCGCTGACGGAGGCCGCTCGTTACGGTGCAGATAAGCAGCGTCGCAAAAAGATCACTATCGTTGTCTTCCAGCGGACAACACAAGACCAACCAGAAATAGCGTCTGATGCCATCCGTAAAACGCTGGAACTGGTGGCCAATAAGACGTAACGAGGGCAATGTATGGCGAGTGCGAAAGATTTGATTCGCAACTATCTGGGTTACGATGGCATGGACCATCGCCAACGTACATTAGCCCAGGCATTGGCTTGGGATGATGACGCTCTGGAAAGCACACATGACTTCATACAATGGTGGTTTCCGCTGCCTGACCCCAGTGCTTATAACAGCCACTCGCCAGTGGCGAGCCTTGCTGAGTTCGACGAGCTAGCGAACGACGAGCGCGTCAGAGGTGGAGTAGAATGCGCCATGCGTCGCATGCTGAGCTTCTATGGTTTACGCCACTATGCGTCAGGGCTGATCGAGAAATCAGACGACTGGGATAGCCGGAGTCAGAACTGGGCATACACGCAGAATCACAACGACCTGCGAATGACTCGCATCCTAAGATCGTTGTGCTTGCTGGGCCACCGGGCACAGGCGCAGAGGCTGTTTGTCATCCTGGAAGAGGTTATTCAGCAAACGCGTGAGCCATGGGAGCAAGTGCCGTTACGATTCTGGCGTGAAGCGCTGTCTCTCCCCTCATAAAATGCGCTCCTCAGGCCAACACCTGAGGAGCCTTGACGCGCTCAGCAAGCATCACGGCGCCTTCTTAAAGTGTTCGACCCTCGTCGACCTTTATGCTGGGGTTCGGAAGGTGTGTTCGCCATTGATTTACCTCACCTCGGCCAAAACGTCCAAGGAAGGCAAAGTCCCAAGTGAACGATAAAAAGGTGAACGAAGCGATCGCCAAATGGCGGCTCAGCTGACGACCTTGTGCAGCCAACCAACGGAAAGTAGCAAATAGCCACTCCTCGTAGTAGGCTCGTGTCCAAATTGACATCATCCCCCAAGCCCGCAGTACAAGGCAGTTACCATGTCAAAGCGAAGGATCCGCTACGCTGGCTTTAGGCCTTACTGTATCTGTTGCCCGAGCACCACTGCTGGTGCGGAGCAGACCGGGCACTCTTTGCCGGCGGTTGCCCTACCCTGTTCATTTCAGGCTCCCCTATGACCGAGACTCCCCCCTCCAGCGCCCATCGGCGTTTAATGGAGGCGACGCCCCCTGCGCAGAAAACGCCATTGCGCGAACCTCGTTTCAACCTCACCCGGGATGTGGTGCTCCATTCGCGCACCCGACTGCAACTGGACGAGTGCCTTGCACGCCTGCGTTTTCACACCAAGATCTACCAAGACTGGGGATTTGCCGCTGTAGACCCCATGGGCATGACCGCCATCTTGAATTTCTACGGCCCACCCGGCACCGGCAAGACGCTTTGCGCTGAAGCCCTCGCCGGCCAGCTGGGGTTGCCGTTCATGGCCTTGGGTATTGCGGAACTGGAAAGCAAGTTCATGGGCGATACGGCAAAAAACATTCAAGCCACGTTCGAACAGGCCCGGCAAACCGGCGCGTTGTTGTTCTTCGACGAAGCCGACACGTTGCTGGGCAAACGCCTGTCGTCAGTTACTCAAGGGGTGGACAACGAGGTCAATGCCATGCGTTCGACCTTGCTGATCGAGCTGGAGCGCTTCGAGGGCATAGTGGTGTTCGCCACCAACTTCGCCAAGAACTACGACGAAGCCTTTCGCAGCCGGATCGGCTATCACGTCGAATTCTGCCTGCCCGACTTAGGTGCCCGGCAACAGCTCTGGGAGCGTTTTCTGGTCGAGCAGATTCCGCTGGCCGAGCCGCGTGAAGCACTGATCGAAAGCGCCAGCCAGCGTTCCGACGGCCTGTCCGGCCGAGAAATACGTACCTGCATGCGCCTGGCCCTGCCCAAGTCGCTTCTTGCCGCCGAGCAGCACGGCCTACTTCCGTGCTTGCGCGCCGAACATGTGCATGCAGCCATAGATGAGGTTTTGGCCAGCCACCACCAGGTGTCGACGCCGCCTTCCAATAGAACACACAGCGAGCAGGACGTGGCGCGCGCCAAGAGCCTGCTGGGCCTTCAATAAATCAACAACGAGCAAAGCACATGGGATTCCTTTCAAAAGTTTGGGGCGGCATAACCAGTCTTGCCACATCTACAGTCAACATAGCCAAGTCGGCGTGGGAAAAAACCAAAGAGGTTGCCGGCAAAGCTATCGGCTGGATGGCGGAAAAAGCCGAAACCTTCGTGGGCACTGTGAAAAGCGTCTGGCAGAAAGTCAAACCCTACATTGCCAAGGTGGTGCAGCCCGCCCTCAAGGTCGCAGCCCAATGGACGGCTATGGCGCTGCCTGCCTTTCCTTGGGTCGCCGGCGCCATCACTGCCTTCGACAAAGCCCTGGATGCCTTATTGGCCTGGGACAAGACCTCTATGGCGAAAAAACTCGATGCAGCGATCCACTGGGTCATCCAGAGAGCCAAAGACCTGCACAACGTCAACCTCAATAAAGAGGAAATGTCCACCGCTGCGCAACACGAAGAAACTCTGCGCGAGGCCCGCAACGAAGTGCGGGGCGATGCTGCGAAGGCGATTGACCTGGCCAGCCTGATCACCAGCTATGCCCAGCTCTCCACTCGTATTGCGCACGTAATGGAGAACAACAATATCGAGGATTTCGAACACTATCTGCGCCTGCGCGCTGCGCAGAAGTTGCTCAAAGACACCGAGAGACGCCTGATGCTCGCCCAGGACATCCATGCCATCAACGCCGATGACCTATTCCTGATGGAGATCGGTGCTGAACTGCTCAAAAAAGTCCCGGCCATCAGCGATGCCGACACACAACACCTGGACCACGTCGTTTACGCGCGCTTCCAGCAGAAGCTGATCCCGTTTGTATTTGAAGAAATGATCATGGCCTGGGGCTGCAACCTTGACACCATGGAAAATGAATGGAAAGCCGAGAACCAAGCCATCTCCAAGGATCAGATACTGCTGCGCCGCTTAGAAATCGGCCAGCGCCTATCTGAATTGAATACCGAAGAAGCTGCAATGCTGGCTGACCTTCAACTTAAAGTCCCAGCCTTCAAAGCCCAGATGGACAGCAAGCGCAAGCGCACCAATGAAATGCGCAGCTACGTTTTTGCCGCTGAAGGTTTCCTGCAAATGCTCGAGAAAAATCCCGAGGACTTCGCCGACAAGGAGTACCTGCTCGAAGACAGCAGCGCCGCCGGCATGATCATCATCGAGTGTGCTCAGCACGGCAAACAATGGGAGGAACTCAGCGAATCCGAGCAATTCCTGATTATCGACTTCGCCAACATCTATGAAGAAGCCAGTCGCGCCCGAGCGGCCAAGCTGGTCGAGGTGGTCGTGTGAATCCGGAAGAAATTCTCGCTTTTCTAATACCGGGAAACGACCCTATCCAGCTGGTTTTTGGTAGCGTTTTCCTGATCCTGATCGCCACTACCCTGATCGGCGTATGGCGTGGTGCAACGCCGGCGTCCTGGGAAAAAAAAGTGGAATGGTAACGGCCTGATCGGCGACCACGCAGATAACCTGGACGTCGAACATGGCTCAGTCAATGAAATCAGTACGGCCGTCGCCAGCACCGGCGAAAAACTCGCTGACATCATGCCAGGCATTCTGCTGATTCTAGGTTTGCTCGGCACCTTCCTCGGCCTGGGTATCGCTTTGAACAAGGCCTCAACCATCCTGCTCGAAGCCAACGCGGGTGGCGGCATGGACAATGCCATGGCCAACCTGATGGGCATGATGGAAGGCCTGGGCACCAAGTTCAAAACTTCGACCTGGGGCATCATGGCTTTTCTACTGATTAAGGCCTGGTCCGCTCGCAATGGCTACGAGGAGCGACGGCTGCGCTGGTGTGTCGGCAAGATGAAAGCCGCCTTCGAATACAGCCGCCGGGCACAGTTGCAGGAGCGTCAGCAAACCCAACATGCACTGATCGAGGCCTTGGGCAGAATTGACCAGACGCTGGTCAACCAATGGCAAACCCAGCACGCCTTACTCGACACCCAATGCAAGCTGAATAAGCATGCCGGTATCACTTCAGTGGCGACCCACAAGGCCGTTCAAGACTTGCAACAAGCCCTGGTGGTAGAAGTTCGCACCCTAAACGTCAGCAATGCACAGGCTCGCGATACTCTGCTGGAAACCGTCAATAACCTGCAGCAACACGGCCTCACTCTGAGCGCGACCCACTCCGCCATTCAAGAGCTGCAGCAAGCGTTGATACCAGAGGTGCGCAGCCTCAACGCGAGCAATGCCCAGGCCCGCGATGCACTGAAAGAAACTGTCAGCAACTTGCAACAACACGGCCTCACTTTGGGCGCGACCCACACTGCCGTTCAGGAATTGCAGCAAGCACTGGTACCCGAGGTGCAGACCCTCAATGCCAGCAATGCCCTGGCCCGCGATGCACTGCAGGAAACCGTCAGCAACCTGCAGCAACACGGCCTCACTCTGGGCGCAACCCACTCCGCCCTTCAAGAGCTGCAGCAAGCTCTGGTACCCGAGGTGCAAGCCCTCAAGAGCAGCAGTAAGCTGGCCGTCGATATGCTGCGCGACTCCGCAAGCGCTCTGCAGCAGAGCAACGAAGGACAGCAGCTACAACTCAAGGCCACACGCACTGCGCAAAAAAGCCTGGAGCAAGTCGAAGCCAGCCTCAGCAACCTGAGTGCAATCTCCGACGCTGCCACGCAGATGGCCAGAGCCGCCAGCGATGTTGGGCGGTCCGCTGGTGAGTTGCAGTCGGTCATCAGTGGTTTCAAGGACGGTGTGGCGGATGTGCTGGGCGGCATCAAGCAGGATCTGGGTACTACCATCGACCAGATGGGCAACAGCTTCACAGACAACATGGCCACTATGTCCGCGACCATGGCCAACGCCACTGACGGTATTTCAAGGGCCGTCACCGATCTGTCCAGCAGCGTCAGCCAGACGATGGATAAGATGAAAAAGTCCAACGAGGACTCGATGGAGATCCAGAAGAAAGCCCAAATCGAATTCCTGGCGACCAGCCAAAACCTGAACATGAACATAGGAGGCATGACAGGCCTTGTCGAGGACCTGCGCGAACGCATCGTCTCGGGCCTCAAGGCCGTGTCAGAAAGTGGTCGGCGCATGATCGCCGTTGACTCTCAATTCAAGGAAGTAACAGAAAAGGCTGCCCGCAGCGCCGTAGCTATCGAAGAACTGGTCGCCGAACTGCAGAGCCTTCAGCACTCCAGCCCCTTGCAACCGGTCATGGACGCCGTCGCCGGCAGGGTAGATATGATCGGGCACAGTTTGCAGCGCCTCGACGAGCACCTGCTAGCGCTAAAGTCTGCAGCCGATGACGAGCGCCAGTTGCAAGCCATTAGCCAATTACAGGGCCCGCTGGAGCGGATCGTCGAGCGGCTTGAATACCTCGACACCCGTCTCGAGCAGTTGAGTCTCGATGCCGAAGAGGCGTGAAGGTAGCCCTCCATGAAAGACAAACCAAATGAATGGGTTTCCATCGCCGACCTGATGGCCGGGGTTATGGCCGTGGTCATGCTGCTGTTGGTGATGTCGGTGCTGCAGAAGACCTACTCCGACCTCAAGCACAAACAGGAGATGGAAAAGAGCAGCACCTCACAGCGCGAAAAGGTCGGCGTAATCCTCAGCCAGCTCAAAGCCTCGCTCGAAACCAGTGAGAACGACGGGCTGGTGGTACTGGATGTCAACGCCCAGAAGATGACCCTGCGCGACGGTATTTTCGGCCGCGGCAGCGCCTGCGTGACTGACCAGGCCAAGCAGGCATTCGCCAGCATCGAGGCGCGTATCGCCGATTTCCTGACCACGTTCAGCAACGGCAAAGTGTATGTCGAGGGGCACACCGACAACCTGCCGGTATCGCGCCCAGTCACCAACTTCGAAGTGTTCTGCACGGTATACGACGACAACTTCACACTTTCCGCCGCTCGCGCACGCGAGGCCCGCAAGCTGATCATCGGCGAACTTGATACGGCTAGCGCCAAGCGCGTAGTGGTCGCCGGTTACGGCGACTCCCAGCCTATCCCTGGTATCGCACCAGAGGATGCCCAGCAACGGCGCATCGAAGTGCGTTGGGTGATACAGGAAGATCGCTAGACCGGGTTCGCCAAACTTTTCACCACAAATAAAGGATTCCAGTCATGGGTATCACCTACAGACAAGATGACGACCTGGCGTTTCTCCAGTACTGCACGGAGGCAGACATCCGCCAGCTGGCCAAGTACCTGATGCTCGATAACGATGGCGAAAAGCGGGTTGCCAGCGAGATCGCTGACGATGAGCAATTCAAAAAACTGGAGGGCCAGCCGGACCAGTGGCGCCAGTGCTGGAAACTGGTGGCCGGTGAACTGCAGCATTTCGGTGGCGACTCGATCGTCAATTTGTTTCGCCGCCAGGGCGTGCTGTACAAGGAAATGCTGTGCGACGTCTGCGACAAGGCGAAAGCCAAGTACACCAGCAAAGCGTCTGCCTATGACATCGAAAACAAACTGATTGAGCGCCTGGTCGAGCAGTCTTGGGACAGCATGTCTGACGCCGAAAAACGCAAGGCCATGGAATCGATGAATATTCCTGATGCCATTGAATCCATGCCTCTGGCCGCCATCATCAAAGCTATCAGCTCAGGTGGCATAGGGTCCTTCGAATGGTCTGCCTGGCTCGCCAATTCCGCCCGCCAGTACTTCGGCAATGCCTTGGTCATGGGTGCCGGTGGCGCCGCCGCGCTGATTGGCGGACGCGCCGTGGCTGCCTTCGCCGGGCCGGTCGCTGCGATCGCTGTGACCATACCGTTACTGAGCGGCACCGCCTACCGGGTTACCATTCCAGCGGTCATCCAGATCGCCTACATGCGCCGCAAATACGAAAAAGAGGACCGTTTCTGATGCAAGCCGCCGCCGACCTTCTGCAGAAAATCTGGGTTCTCGATGAAGCCGCCTTCTCAAAAAAACTGCTCGATGCCTTGGCTCAGGGTAAAGCTGTCATTCATGACGGCGTTGCCTACTGGAAAGCAGGCAGCGGTGAGACAGGGATCATTCAACACTTGCCGTTCAAGGAAACAATGATCAAGTCCGCCGAAGAAGCGATCAAAGCTGCACAAATGACCACCGTCATGGCCGCAGCCGCTTCCACTTGCGTGATCCTCGGCGCGTTGATCATCCAGACCAAATATCTGGCCGCCAAACTCGACAAGATCCAGCACACCGTCGACGAAATCGCCAAAGACCTGCACGCCCAGAACATTGTCTATTACATGGACAAAGTCACCGACTACATCGGAGGGATAGAAGTTGCTCGCACCCTGCTGAAGGACCGCAGCCTGGCCCATGAGATCAGGGAAGTGGCCTACCCATTACTGGCTACCGCAGCGGCCAAGCGCAATCACGCGCTGTCCTTCATCGACAATATCCTCAACCTGGCGCATAACAGCAACGAACTGACCAACAAGCATTACGAACTGGTGGTGAACTTCGCCCACATGATGCTGGAAATCATGCCCTTGGGAATGCACACCGAATACCTGCTGGCCGCCCGCGTCGGCAAACCACAATTGGCCCAGCAAATCCTGGAAGACGGTGCCGAGCGCTACCAAGGGGCCATGAATCTCTACAAAAACTTCCTAAACGATCAACACCGCAGCCTGATCCGAGGCAGCATCGGCGAAAAGGCCGAAATATTCCATCGCATCGAACACAAAGCCAAACAACTGATCCACTCGGAAGAAAACCGGCTACTGCTGTCCCTGCCCAATGGTCGTATGGCTGTTCTGAAAGCCGCCTGAGTCCCAGCCAGCCTGATCGCTTGTGACAGCTTGCATGCAAGCGATCAGGCCCGGATATTCAACCAGGAATGCTCAGCTAATCAGACTCAGGGCCTCGCAATGCCGTTTACCAGGTCATAGACCAGCGTAAACGCTACGTCCGCTGGCGAGGTGTAACCCGAGCCCGCCGATACTATTTTTGGGATACCAAAACGTCTCTTCGGCCGCCCGCTCAATTGGGCAAGTCATTCTCCCGCGAAGTAATCACTGTCGAGTTGCTTTACTTCACAACATACCCCCTTTCAACCTTAATCATTCTCAACACCCCAAATAGCAAGTTAGCGAACTATCTATTCCTCCACCAACTGGATAGACAAACAAAAACCATCCATTGCTTTAACGATAAACCTCACCGTTATTTTGTTTTCAAATGCGTTTCAAATACCCACACCCATGCTAATGTCATTACGACACCAGTGTTGTTTCAACTAGCCTGGGAGGTTATTCGTTGCCCCACACTCTCTCTACTACCAAAGTCTAATAACATCATCTGTGGAGTCACCATATCCGAGGCGCGCACATCCTCTTCCAGACGCGTAATAAGAAGACCATCAGCAGAGGGCATACCATTTTGAAGGGCAATGAACTCAAGGATCGAGCACCCGGCGAGGCAAAACCATTCTGGCGGGATCGCGTGGAGCCCCCCTGCACCCAGGAGTGCGATGTTCAACCCGCCTCTGACCCCGCAGAACCGGCCACCTTGGCTCCTCCAACGTCCATGAAAGACGAACTGATCGCCGCGCAGGCGATCTGTGGCCGCGCCAAGTCCGCGGTGGTCGAGATGTTTGGCCATGCGCGCATGGGCCGGGCGCTGGAGTTGGCGCATATCGGCGCGCTGGTCGACGATATTTCAAGTTCCATCGCGCGCCATCCCAATGCGTTTATCAGCCTGGCACGCCTGAAAAGCATTGATGACTACACCTACATGCATTCGGTCGCCGTGTGTGCGTTGATGATCGCACTGGGCAATCAGTTGGGCCTGTCCACCGCCCTGATTCACAACGTAGGGCTGGCCGGGTTGCTGCACGATATCGGCAAAATGGCGATTCCCGGTGCCATCCTCAATAAGCCTGGTCGCTTGAGCGATGAGGAATTACAGGTGGTGCGAACCCATCCGCTTGAAGGTGAAAAAACACTGTTGGCCACTGCGCAGATGTGCGAGATGGTCGTGGATGTGTGCCTGCATCACCACGAGAAAATCGACGGCACCGGCTATCCCCATCAGTTATCCGGTGACCAGATCAGCCTTGTTGCGCGGATGGCCGCGGTCTGCGATGTCTACGACGCAATTACCTCGGACCGTTCGTATAACCAGGCCTGGGACCCTGCCGTCGCTATCCAGCAAATGTCGACATGGGAAGGGCATTTTGACGATGACGTATTCCGCGCGTTTTTAAAATCCGTGGGTATTTATCCCGTCGGTTCTATCGTGCAATTGCAAAGCGGCGGTATCGGTGTGGTGATAGAACAACATGCCGACTCATTACTGACGCCAAAAATAAAAGTGTTTTTCCTGCCGGCGTTAAATATCTATATCCCCCACCAAATAATAGACCTGAGCACCCAAAACCAACCCGATCGTATTATTGCGCGGGTGCCGCCGCAACGTTATGGTTTCAAAAATATCGAGCGTTTATGGCTCGACGACGATGCACCCAAAGCGCATTAAGCACTATACAGCGCTGTACAGCATGCCAATGCCAAAGCAGCCGATGACCCGATAAGTCGTGCGAATACAAAGACACTGGAATGTCGACATCCGATTATTTTGGCTTTATGAGCGTGGGCGGGAACATCATGAAATTCAAATCATTGCAGACTCGTATTTGCTTTACGGCCGGACTCTGCCTGTTTATTTCCTGCGCAAGTCTGGTGTTATATGGGCTGTATTCCTCCAAGGCCAATGAAGCCTATGTGGGCGCACAAGTATCGGCATTGATTGAAACCGCCACCATCCACGAAGTACAGAATCTGGCAGAGTCGCGTGCCACCGCCATTCAGGCAAAGCTGCAAAACGCGCTGGACTCGGCACGCACGCTGGCCAATACGCTGGGCGCGAGCAAAAGCGCGCAAAGTCCGCTGGTATTGAGCCGGGATTCAATCAATGCAATGTTGCTCAGCGTGCTCAAGGACAACCCAGACTTCAACGGCACGTACGCGTGCTGGGAGCCGGATGCATTGGACGGCCAGGATCAAGCCTTTCGTAATAACGAGGGCGGTAACAACCCGTTGACTGGCCGTTTCACCCCCTATTGGACGCGCAGTTCAGACGGTCACATCGCCGTGCAGCCACTGGTCGAATATGACTCCGATGCCCGCCACCCCAATGGTGTGTTGAAGGGCGGCTGGTACTCAGGCCCCCGGGACACCCTGAAAGAAAGCGTACTCGACCCTCTGCCCTACGTGGTGCAAGGCAAGAATGTATGGCTGACCACCCTGTCGGTGCCGATCACTGCCAATGGCAAGTTCTACGGTGTGGTCGGTGCCGACTTCGATATCTCGTTCATTCAGAAACTCAGCGAGCAGATGTCCGCCGACCTCTATGGCGGCAAAGGCTCCGTATCGATCCTCAGCCATCAAGGGCTGGTGGTGGCCGAAAGTAACCGGCCGGAACTGATCGGCCAGCCACTGAAAGCCTTGCTGCCCGACGCATGGGAGAAGGTGTTGGCCAATGTTCAAAAAGGCCAGGGCGACAGCCAAATCAACCAGGGCACCCAGGAAATCGAGGTGCAGATGCCCATCAACCTGGGCCGCACCGGCAAGCCTTGGGCCATCGTGATTCACCTGCCGAAGGCGGTCGTCATGAGCCAGGCCCTGGCCCTGGAGCAGGAACTGCAATCGCGCGGCGTCAACAGCAGTATCTGGCAGGTCGCGGTCGGCATCGCCATCTCCCTGCTGGCTTTGCTTACCCTGTGGTTTGCCACCGCCAAAATCGTCGGCCCGATTCGTGAGGCCGCCCGCCTGGCCGCTAACATCAGCCTGGGCGACTTTTCTCGTCGGCTGGTGCAAACGTCTGAAGATGAAGTAGGCCAGTTGTCCTTTGCCTTGAACGATATGTCGGAAAGCCTGCAACGCCAGGTGCGCGTGGCCGAACGTATTTCCGAGGGTGATCTGGACCTGGAGGTACGCCTGTCCTCGCCCAACGACACGCTGGGCAAGTCCTTGGAAAAAATGGTCGGCAACCTGAACACCTTGATTTCCGAGGTGCAGGCCAGCGCCACGCAGATCACCGGCAGCTCTGCACAGGTTACGCAGTTGAGCCAGTCACTGTCCGACGGAGCCTCCAATTCGGCGTCTTCGATCACCGAAATCAGTGCCGTCATGACCCAAATGGCGGCGCAGACCACCGACAACGCCGCCAACGCGAAAAAGGCCGACGAACAATCCCAGGCTGCACGCGCCGACGCGGGGGAAAGTGACAAGCTGATGAGCGAACTGATCGCGGCCATGGCCGAGATCGACAATTCGGGCAAAGACATTACCGCCATCATCACCACCATCGACAACATTGCCGCGCAGACCAACCTGCTGGCGTTGAACGCCGCGATCGAGGCGGCGCGTGCCGGGGAGCTGGGCCGTGGCTTTGCCGTGGTGGCCGATGAAGTGCGCAGCCTCGCGGCGCGCAGTGCCGAGGCGGCACAACAGACCGCAGCGCTGATTGCCGACTCTTCGACCAAGACGCAACGCGGCATGATCATCGCGGGCCGCACTGCCGACTCGCTACGCAACATTGTCGACGGCACCAGCACCGTCTCAAGCCTGGTGTCATTGATCTACCAGGCGTCCAGCGAACAGGCGTCCGGTTTGCAACAGGCGAGTATTGGCCTGGAGCAGATTGACGAGGTCACGCAGCAAAACCAGGCTAACTCCCAGCAATGCGCGGTAGCGGCCAGGAACCTGTCGGAACGGGCCAATGCGATGCAGCAGGGGTTGGGGCGTTTTAAAGTCAAAGCCTGAGCCGCTCAGGTTTGAGTATTGTTAGCTGAGAACTGGAGGGCGCAGGGAAGGCGCTTCGGAATGTTCCTTCACGATGTCGCGCCATGGGTGAACTGGCGCGCATTGACCAGCATGGACAGCCCTCCCCGATCTCTGCAAAACCAGCGACCGGGCCCCCTCCCCCCCTTGGAGTCCACCCGACTTCCCATTACCCTGAGCGCCCCATCAGACAACCGGAAGTCAGATACCCGTGTTCAAGCCCTTCGCTGTCATCGCGCTCGCCTGCGCGCCCTTGCTCGCCAACGCTGCCGACCTGGCCGGCGTCTGGACCGGCACCCTGGGTAAGTCCGCCATTACCGCCTGTTTCAACGGCGCTGACGGGGAGCATGGCAGTTATTACTACCAGCGCATCCTCACGCCGATTCAATTGACCCAGGCCAGCGACAACGCGCCGTGGGCCGAAGAAGGCAATACCGGGTTCTGGACGCTGGACAATCGCCCCGGCGATACGCTGGCGGGCGTTTGGAGCAAAACGAAAGGCGGCAAGCCGTTGCCGATCACCTTGCAACGTGTCGGCACACCCAGCGACGGCTGCGGCAGTGATGCCTACAACGCGCCTCTGGAGGCGGCGCCGCTGCCGGTCAAGACCGAGAAAAAATCCTTCGCCGATCACCGCTATGCGCTCAAGACCCAAGGTGCCCGCGTCACGCTCAAGCTTGAGGGAGAGGGCGCGCCAGTGCAGAAAATCAATCAGCAACTCGCGGCGCTGGCCATCAATGACGACGATCAAGTCGACTACTTGCGCGAACGTCGCGAGTACCTGGGCCGAAACGGCTCGGCCCTCACCAGTGAAATCACGGTTGAGCCGACGTATTGGTCGTCGCAGTGGATCACCGTGAAGTTCTACCGCTGGACCGCAGGCATGGGCGCCCGGGGGATCAGTTGGGGGCTGCATTCCTGGAACTTGCAGACTGGCGAGTCGGTTGATCCCTGGACCTGGCTGGGCGGGCATCAGCGATGGTATGACGCCTATTCAGGCGAAGTGACGCTGCCGGCCTCATTCAAGACATGGCTGGCCAAGCAAACCAGCACCGATGAGGGATGCCCGGCGGTCACCAGCTATTCCACGTTCGACCTGAGTTTCAACACCCAGGGCATGCAGCTCTCGACACGCGCCAACGGCGACGGGTGCGACAACGAATTGACCTTTACCTGGGAGCAACTGGAGCCGGTATTGACCGCCCAGGGTAAAGCCGCGCTGCCCAGCTTGAAGGCGCCGTAATACCTGAATAACAAAAAAACCAGCACTCGTTCACGAAACGTTCAGAAACACCGACAGATACTAACCGACTGCCACGGCCGCTCCCCCGAGCGGCCCACTGCCTCGGTAGCCACACCCCATGACACGCCCCGTCTCCCTGCTGCTCCTGCTCGCCGCTCTATTGTTCTTCTTTGCCCTGGGTAACCACGAGCTGCAAGGCTCTACCGAAGCCCGCGTCGCCGGGATCGCCATGGCCATGCACCTGGACAACAACTGGGTGGTGCCACAGTTGTTCCGCGAGCCCTTCCTGGAAAAACCGCCCTTGAGCCTGTGGCTGGACGCTGGGGCGATACGTCTGTTTGGCGCGACCACCTGGGCCGTGCGCCTGGCGTCGGCGTTTGCCGGTTTGTTCAGTGTGATGCTGTTCTACGCAATGCTGCGCCGGTTCGGACGCCCGCAGACGCTGGCGTTCAGCGCGGCCCTGATGCTGGCGACCATGGCCAGTTACTGGAGCAACGTGCGTGGCGTGGGCGAAGATTCCTTGCTCAGCCTCGGCGTGACCACGGCCCTGTTGGCGTTCTATCAGGCCGTGAGACCCGAGCGCGAAGGTCCGAATATCGGCGCATGGGCGCTGTTTACCGCCGGCATGGTGATCGCCACCTTGAGCAAAGGTGTACTGGGCCTGGCGCTGCCGGGCATCGTGATCTTCGTGTACCTGGCCAGCACCAGTCTGATGGACAAGCGCCTGCGCATCGGCGACTGGCTCAAACCGGCAGTGTTCACGCTGCTGGCATTGGTGCCGCTGCTGATCTGGCTGGGCTTTCTGTTCCAGCGCGGCGGCATGCAAGCGGTCGGCGAAGTGTTGTGGACCAACAGCGTCGGGCGGTTCAGCGGCTCGTTCGTCGAGGCGGGGCATTACGAGCCATTTTATTACTACATTGCCAAGCTGCCCGAGGCGTTCCTGCCATGGAACATCCTGGTGTACCTGGGGCTGTGGCATTTCCGTAAAAGCCTGGTAAGCAACCGCTATCGCCTGTTTTTCAGCGTCTGGCTGGTGGCGCAATTTACGCTGCTGACCCTGGCGTCGAGCAAACGCACGGTGTACCTGATGGCACTCACCCCCGCCGCCGCGGTGCTGGGCGCGGAATATGCGCGGGTGTTGCTGCAATGGCTGAAAGCTCGCAAACCCTCACTCTACAAACATCACAGGCCGCTGGTGGGCGGCGTGTTCACGCTGGCGGTGGGTTGCTACCTGATCGCGGCGTTCTGGTTCGCGCCCAAGGCCGATGTGCGCCAGTCATTCGTACCGGTGATCAGCCAGGTCCAGGCGCTCAAGGATGAAGGCAAGGAAGTCGTACTGTTTCAGCCCAATGAGCGTATCGCCGGGGCCAGCGTGTTTTACCTGCAGGCCTATCTGCCGATCCTGCAAACCGAGGCCGAGTTGCAACACTACTTGGCCGCCAAGCCCGGCAACGTTGCGTTGCTGGACCACACCAATGGGTTGAACCCTCAGGTCAAGGTGATCAAGCAGATGGCCATCAATCGCCAGCCTTACTACTTCGTCGAGCAGTAAGGCCGGCCCAGGGCATCAGTGCTTGGTGAGCTTGTCCAGGTAACCCATGGCAAACGCCGAGATCACGAAGGTCATGTGGATGATCACGTACCACATCAGGTGCTGCGGATCGACGTTCTTGGCGTCCATGAAGATGCGCAGCAAGTGGATCGACGAAATCGCCACGATGGAGGCCGCCACTTTCATCTTCAGCGACGAGGAGTCCATGGTCCCCAGCCAGTTGAGTTTCTCTTTGTTGTCATCGATATCCAACTGCGAGACGAAGTTCTCGTAGCCGGAAATCATCACCATCACCAGCAAGCCGCCGACCAGCGCCATGTCGATCAACGACAACAGCAGCAGGATCACGTCCGCCTCCAGCATGGAAAACACGTTGGGCAGCACGTGGATGATTTCCTGGAAGAACTTCAGCGCCAGGATCAGCAGGCCCAGGGACAACCCCAGATAAATGGGCGCCAGCAGCCAGCGTGAAGCGTACATCGTATTTTCAATAAAGCGTTCCATGGGGTCTCACACAGCTTGGCTAGAAATGGCGGCGAGTATACCAGCCGCTACAAGACGCCTGTCATCACGAGAAAACTGACCTGGGCGGCATCTGTAAGAGAATTTTTCTGCTAGTGTCGAGCCCATCAACTCGGCTCGATGATGTCGGACAGGAAAAAACTCAGATGATGGATGTGCGCTCTCCCTTGGCCGGTATCGGCCTGTGTGCGGCATTGTTGATGGGTGGCGGTTGCTCTCCCAGCGATGAGCAGAAACAGTCGACCCTTGAAGAGAAAACCGCCAAATTCGAACAGTCCCTGGACAGCATTCAGGACCCCAAGCTGCGCGACGCCATCGCCGACCTCGGCGGTTCGCTACTGTTGCTGGAGCGCGCACGGGGCAAGCTCGCCACCAAGCCCATCGAACCCGAGTACGGCGAAGATGCATTGGCCCTGCTCAAGCATTACCCCACGCCGCAAGCGCTGGTGGATACCTACATCAATGGCCTGTTCGTGCTGCGCAAAAACTCGCACTCTGACTACCTCACCGATCTGCAGCCGGTCTTCCCGTTCAACTTCAATATGCCGGACCAGTTCCCCTTCCCCCACGGGCTGGAATGGCAGTCCGTCACGTTGAGCAACAACAAAGTCATTCCCTTCCAGCCGGAATGGTCGGAAACCGACCCCGGCATCCAGTTGAGCCCCAGCAGCTCCAACCTGACCAACCCCGATGACCTGACGGTGACCTACCCGTTCATCGACGGCATCGAGACGGAAAACAAGAGCCAGCCGCAGCCCGTCAGCCTTAAAGGGGTGGTCGAAGTGGTCGCGCCGAGCAAGGTGCTGACGTTCGACCTGTCGAAAAAAGACGTAGGCCACCCACGCACCGAGGGCAATGTCACCGTCCATTTGCTGCTGCTTGAAAAGAACTACGCCGAGATCGAACTGACCAATAGCGCCGCGCTCTCCCCCGAGGTGGCCGACGAATCGCCGAACCCGCTGTTGGTGCAGGCACGGGACACCACCGGGCAATTTCTCACACGCTCGGGCTCGATCAACGAAAGCGCCGCGCAGGTGGCGTTCTATGAGAAACAACTGGCCGAGATGCAAAAACAGAAGGCCTGGTCCGACGCGTTCGAAAAACAGCTCGCCGACGAGCAAAAAGCCTTCGAGCACACACAGACCACCCATTACGCCAAGGTCTACTTCAACGGCCTGATCGACAACCTGCAGGTCAACGTACTGGACTTTTCCAACGCCACCGTAACCCGCAAAGACCTCGACCTGCCGGTGCGGCGCTTCGACAAAAACAGCCTGGAAAAGACCGTACAACCGCTGCCGATGCCAGTGACCGTGTACGACGACAGCGCCGCCGGCTGGCTCAAAGACGCGTCCATGACCGAAGAGCAACTGAAAAGCAGCGTCACCATCAGCCAGTCCATCGACGATGCCAGCGCCGCGCATATCGTGTTCGACCATCCGTTCACGTTCAACGACGACCTGGTGGGCGCTGAGCGCAACAGCAGCGAATCGCCGGTGACCTTCTTTGCCGCCGACGAAAAAGGCGAACGCGGTGAACCCATCGAATTGCCCACCGAAGCCTACGAGCTGAACCCGGCCCGCGGCACGCTCACCTACGATCTCAATCTATTCCCGGAAAACCCGGCCTTCGTGGTCGGCTCGATCCCGCTGTTCCTGGCAACCATCGAGAAAGGCGAGATGGATGCGGCCAAGCTGCCCAAGGGCCTGTCGCTCAAGGACAACGCGTTGATCGTCGATCAGAAGGCGTTCCCCGCCGACAGCTGGCGCTTCTACGCCAAGGACGCCAGCGGCCAGTACCTCAAGGAAATTCTCGGCGTCAGCCACCGCGCAGAGGAATACGGCACGGCGATGTTTGACGTGCACTATTTTTACGGCCGGCCGACGGCACTGGAAAGCTACCAGCGCACCGACCTGAGCACCGTGCAATATGGCTTCGAGGTCAAGTTGGACAAGCCCGAAAGCAAATGACCCGGCCTACAGCGCAAGTCGCTCCGCATTGCCATTGAGCCGTCGTAGATGGGCCTGCATGTGCAGGCACCAGATCGGCGGATCGCCCGCCGGCTCATAGCCGTACATCGTCAAGCTGTCGACGATGGATGCCAGAATGGCCTGTGCCGCAAAGGGCCCATGAAACGGACCTTCGGACTTGATGGTGGAAGGCTGTTCACCGGACATGCCGGCGGCAAACAACAAGGTCCACATTCCGGTATCCCCCGCGAGCGGGCGAATGGAGCATTCGATACGGGTGACCAGGCCTAAGCACTGGCGGGTAAGACAGAGGTTGCGCGACATGGCGGCGACCCTCGGCAGATCGGTGTTCAGCCCCGGCCCATGGCGAGGCTGTTTCTATCCAGCGACTCCTGTGGATATCCCTGAAGTAAAGAATAGAAGAAAAACACGACAAACCAAGGCTGTAGGGACCAACGGTGTCGGCCCTAAAAATAGAGTCAATTTTATGGCGGCCACAGGCCTGGAAGCGCCGAGTTTCCATTGTGGGAGGGGCTTGCTCCCTCCCACATTGGGATCGGATTCATTCTGCAAATTCGGTGTTTTAACCGAATAGCCCGATCAGCACCGCCACCCGTCAGCTCGGCTTGGCCTCAGCCAACGCCTGCTGCGCCAACTCCTTCTCAGCCTCCTTCAAGTCTTCTTCACTGATCATCTCGGCAATCGCACGCAAACGCTCGACCACGCGAGCGTTGACGCTGCCTTCCGGGAACTGCCCTTCGGCGTCCGGCTCACCGGCGTCCTCACCCACCAGCAGGCTCAAGGCTTCGTCCGCCTGGCGCACGGCGTAGATATGGAACTGCCCGGCGCGTACGGCCTGCAACACCTTTTCATCAAGCATCAGCGTGGCGACGTTGGCCTGGGGAATGATCGCCCCCTGCTCGCCGGTCAGGCCGCGTGCTTCGCAGAGGCGGAAGAAGCCTTCGATCTTCTCGTTGACCCCGCCCACCGCCTGTACTTCACCAAACTGGTTGATCGAGCCGGTGATGGCAAAGCACTGCTTGAGCGGGGTTTTCGACAACGCCGAGATCAGCGTGCACGCCTCGCCCAGGGACGCACTGTCCCCGTCCACATAACCGTAGGACTGCTCCAGCGCAATACTCGCCGAGATCGCCAGCGGGAATTCCTGGGCATACCGGCTGCCCAGGTAGCCGGTCAGGATCATCACGCCCTTGGAGTGGATCGGCTGGCCGAGGTTGACCTCGCGCTCAATGTCGACGATACCGCTGCCGCCCGGGTACACCGTGGCGGAAATCCGTGCCGGCACGCCGAACGCCGAATCGCCCACCTCCAGTACCGTCAGCCCGTTGCACTTGCCGACGGCCGCACCGGCGGTGTCGATCAGGATCACCCCGGCGAGCATGTCGTCGAGAATCCGTGCCGATACCCGCCCGGTGCGCGTGGCCTTGGCCTTGAGCGCGCGCTCGATGTGGCCGGCGTCGGTCATCTCATCGCCCGCCAGGTGACGGATAAAGTCCGCCTCGCTGACCAGCTGGAACAAGTCGCCGATGCGCGCCGACAAACGCCCCTGGTGCTCCGCCAGCCGTGCGCTGTAGGTCGCCAACCGTGCCACGGCGTCCGACGTCAGCGGCGCCATGCCTTCTTCCGAGGTGCGGGTCTTGAGCAACTGGGCGAACTGCTCCAGGCTTTCGTCGACCATCGGGATGTCTTCGTCGAAGTCCACCAGCACCCGGAACATCTCCTGGAAGTCCGGATCGGCGTCCTGCAACGCGTAGTACAACTGGCGCGAACCGATGATGATCACCTTGACTTGCAGCGCGATCATCTGCGGGTTGAGGGTCACGGTGGCCAGGCGGCCCAGCTCGCCCAAAGGCGATTCCATCTTCAGTTTGCGCGATTGCAGAGACCGCTTGAGGGCGTCCCACACAAACGGCTCGCTGAGCATTTTTTCGGCTTCGAGAATCAGGAACCCGCCATTGGCACGGTGCAAGGCGCCGGGGCGCAACTGGCGATAAGTGGTATAGAGCGCGCCCTGGTCGGTGCTGTATTCGATACGGCCAAACAGGTTGTCGTAGGTCGGGTGCGGTTCAAACACCACCGGCGCACCACCGTTGACCGGATGGCCCACCACCAGGCTCGGGCAGTATTGCTCTTCGAGCAGTTTGCGCGCCTGGGCGTCGGTCTTGGCGTCATCGACCAGTTGCTCGACCACGGTTTTCAGCAAGTACACCTGCATGGCTTGCAGATAACCGCAAACGGCTGCGTTCTCTGCGTACTTTTCCGACAGCGGCGCCAGCAAAGGTTGCAGGGCCAGGGTGATGGTTTCTTCGTTGAACTGGCGCAGTTGGTTGTTCGATTCGCGCTTCCACTGCGGCAGGCTGGCCAACTCTTCGTTCAGGCGTTCTTCCAGCTCGGAAATATCCGTGTGGAAACGCTCGCGGTCGGCTTCCGGCAGCTGCGAGAACTCGGCTTCGTCCAGCGCCTTGCCGTCGAGCATCGGCGTGAAGGCGATGTTGGAACTGTCGCGGTACAGCGCCACGTCCTTTTCCAGGGCCAGGCGCTCGATCACATCCAGGGCCTTGTCGTAACGCTGGTTGAAGGCGCGGTCGATGGCGCTTTTGCGCTGCTGATAGGTCGGGTGTTCGAACACGGCCGGGAAGGTCGCGACCAGGTTGTCGACCAGGCCATTGATGTCGGCGATGAACGCCGCCGCCGCGCCGCCTGGCAATTCCAGGGCGCGGGGCTCGCGGGGCTCATCGAAATTATTCACGTAGACCCAGTCCGCCGGGGTCTGCATGCGCTTGCCTTCAGCCTTCAAGTAGCGTTTGACGAACGAAAAGCGACCGGTTCCCGGCTCGCCCATCACAAATACGTTGTAACCGGGGCGTGGCATGGCCACACCGAACTGCAACGCTTCGACCGCACGTTCCTGGCCAAGCACACCGCGAAAGGGCTCCAAATCATTGGTGGTCGAGAAGCTGAACTGTTCAGCGGAGAAAGGACGGGTCAGCGCTTCGGGCGCTAGACGCAAGCTGGCAGCAACAGGATCAGGCATCGGGCTTCCTTACATCAGGCGGGGCAGATGTCGGCATTCTGGCTCCCCCTTGCGCGCTCTGGCAAGGCGCGCCGTTGGGAAAGCCTGGACACGGGATGCGTCCTACAAAAAAATCGCGACAATGCTGATTGTTTTATAAAAAACCACGGAACCCTTGGAACGTGCCTAAACTCCAAACTGCGCGGGTTGGACTAATAACTGGCCCCTAGGGCGCTATGAAAGTGCCTGAACCCTTGTCCATTGGTTTGCACACAAAGAGAACAAAGCTATGAAACGGATCCTTCTCGGTACTCTCTTCACCGTTGTCTCCCTCAATGCAATGGCAGAATCGCCAGGTGGCCCGAACTGCGGCTGGGGCAACATGTTGTTCGAAGGCCAGCGCGGTACCCCAGCTCACTTCCTGGCGTCCACCACCAACGGCACTTCGGGTAACGCCACCTTCGGCATGACCTCGGGCACCAACGGCTGCAGCACCAACAGCGCGCTGACCTACGGCGGCAAGTCCTGGATTGCCATGAATGGCATGATGAACGAACTGTCCGAAGACATGGCCAAGGGTAATGGTGAAGCACTGACCACCTACGCCGTGGTACTGGGCGTTGCGCCCGAAGATCGCGAGCACTTTGCTGCCGTGACTCACGAGCACTTCCAACAGATCTTCAGCAAGGCCGACGTGACCGCTGATGATGTGCACAACAACACCCTGGCAGTACTGAAAGGTGACGCCCGTCTGGCGAAATACGCCACCCAGGCTTAAGCTCGACCCACCCGCGCCTCCCCAGGCGCGGGTTTTATTTTTGGACCCGTCCCCCTTTGGGTCTCTCTAATTTCCGACTTAAGTTGCCCCTATGCTCAAACGCTTTGCCTGGATGGCACTCTTCGCCTGCGCCCCGCTGTACGCGGCACCGCATCTTGATGATCAACGTTTGCAGCAACTGGCCAATGATCCGTTCTGGCTGTCCCTGGGCCATTACGAAGCCGGTAAGCTCAAAGGCTGGCGCAGTTATGTCAGCGACCAGAAGTTCTTTCTCGCAGCCGATGGCGCCCACCATCCGGACGCCGAACTCAAGGCCACCGTTGAAGCGCTTTACGCTCCGGCCAGCCTGGGTGAAAAACACGCCCAATGCGTTTACCCCGCACGTACCCGTTGGCTCAAGGATCAGTTGCACCTGACCGACCTGCCGGCCGTGGACTGCACAGAATTCAAGCAATGGTTCAAGGACGTCGCCCCCCACAGCGCGGTGATGATCTTCCCGGCGGCCTACCTCAACAGCCCATCATCGATGTTCGGCCACACCCTGCTGCGTATCGACCAGGCTGACGTGCAAAGCAACAACACGGCGCTGCTCAGCTACGCGATCAACTTCGGCGCCTACATCGAAGGCTCCGACAACAGCATCCTCTACGCCTGGAAAGGCCTGATGGGCGGCTACCCCGGCCTGTTCGCGCTGGTGCCGTACCAGGAAAAACTCTCCGAGTACCGCAGCCTCGAAAACCGCGACCTGTGGGAATACCGCCTCAACCTCACCCAGGTCGAGACCGAGCGCATGGTCGAGCACGTCTGGGAGCTCAAGCAGATCCAGTTCGACTACTTCTTCTTCGACGAAAACTGCTCCTATCGCCTGCTGGAACTGCTGCAAGTGGCGCGCCCCGGCCTGCGCCTGACCGAACAATTCCCGCTCACCGCCATCCCGACCGACACGGTCAAAGCCGTTAAAGATGCGGGCCTGGTCGAAAAAATCGACTACCGGCCTTCACGCGAGCGCGAACTGCTGGAACGCGCCAAGCCGCTGGACGGTGACGAGCAACAATGGGTATTGAAGGTCAGCGACGACCAGACGCAATTGCAGGCGCCTGCCTTCAAGGCCCTGCCCCGCGACCGCCAGGCGCTGATCATCGACGCCGCCTATCGCCTGGGCCGCTACCGCGCCAACGGTCTGGAACGTGACACCGCACGTTCCCAACGCAGCTTCGAACTGTTGCGTGCGATCAACCAGAACCCCGCGCCGGACCTTAAGATAACGCCCCCCGGCCTGCCGGAAAACGGCCATGAATCACGCACCTGGCAAGCCGGCATGGGCACCCGTGGCGACAAGGCCTTCGGCGAATACGGCCTGCGCATGGCCTATCACGACCTCAACGACAACGCCGAAGGCTTCCCCTTGGGCGCGCAGATCGAAATCCTGCAAATGAAGCTGCGCCAGTACGAAGGCAACCACTGGCAACTGCAACAATTGGACCTGGCCACCATCCGCTCCCTGACGCCGCGTAATGCCCTGTTGCAGCCTTGGTCCTGGCAAGTCACCGGCGGCCTGGAACGCGTGCCGGGCAAACACGACGACGAAACCCTGGTGGCCCACGTCAACGGCGGCGCCGGCGGCACCTGGCAACTGCGCGACGACATGCTCGGCTTCGCCCTCGGCACAGTGCGTGTGGAGCACAACAACGACTTCAGCGAAGCCATCTCCCCCGCCGCCGGCTTCAACACCGGCGTGCTGTGGAAAAACCCGCTGGGCAACCTGAGCCTGGAAGCCAAAGGCGATTTCTTCACCAATGGCGAAGTACGACGCAGCCTCAGCCTGAACCAACAGTGGGAACTGTCGCGTAACCTCGGCCTGCGCCTGAGCGCCCAGCGTGAGTACAGCCACTTGTCGACACCGGTGAATGAAGTGATGCTTGAAGTGAAGTGGTATCACTACTGACCAAAGCCAGACAAGGATCCAAAATGTGGGAGGGGCTTGTCCCTCCCACATTTTGTTAGCATTGCCCGCACAATCAGGAGCTCAACCAACATGGCCGTTAGCTGCACCACACTCGAAGAAGTTCGCGACAACATCGACCGCCTCGACCAACAAATCGTCAGCCTGCTGGCTGAACGTGGCGGCTACGTCTCCCAAGCCGCCCGTTTCAAAAAAGACACCGATGGCGTCAAGGCGCCGCAGCGAGTTGAACAGGTGATCGCCAAAGTGCGGGACTTGTCGCACACGCTGGGCGCCAATCCGGGCGTTACCGAACAGGTGTATCGCGCGATGATTGCGGCGTTTATCCAGCAGGAGTTGGCTGAGCATGCGGCGCTGCCCCCCCTAGGTAGCCCGTTGACGTTGAATTGAGCGTTACCCCAACACCGTTATCACCTCGCCTTCACACCCTCCCGACAAATCCCCTTCTAAACTTCCCTTATCAGCCGTGAAACGGCCAGGGAGTACGCCATGTGGCGGTATGCGCTATTGCTGTGTGCGGTGGTGGAATTGTCGGGTTGCCAGTCCACCCATCAGGAGTTGCTCGCCCGCGGTTATCCACCCGCCTTTGCCGATGGCTTTGACGACGGTTGCAGCAGCGGCCGTCAGGCAGCCGGGGTGATTACCGGGGTGTTTCGCAAGAACGTACCGCGCTATCTGAAGGACCGGCTTTACGCCGAAGGCTGGGAGGACGGTTTCCGCCAGTGCAAGGCCATGCGCGAGAACGAGGAGCTGCGCGACTACAAGAACAACCACTGGGACGACCGCGAACGCGCCTGGCAGCAGGAGAAGGATCGCGATGCAGCGCGGGCCTATCGCTCGCAATAGGTCGCGTTCAGACATCCATCGAAACTAAAGCGCGGCGACCATGGCCCAAGCTCCATAGAGGGAGAACACCATGAGCCGAGCTTTTGTGAATGAAGACAACGCCGCCGCCCAGGCCGATCAGCCGGTGGAGCGCCAAGTCAGTGAGCAACCCAACCGCCTCACCGCGCAAGGGTTGACGCAGTTGCAAGCCAAGGTTGCGCAGTTGCAACTTGAGTACAGCGCCGAGTCCGCCAAGGGCGAAAAGGCCGATAAGCAGCGCCAGGCGGATCTTGAGCGAGATTTGCGCTACTTCAACCAACGGGTGCAAAGCGCTCAGGTCGTGCCGCCGGCGACCTCATGCGACAAGGTGCAGATCGGCAGTTGGGTGACATTTGCCAATGAACAGGATGAACAGCAGCGCGTTCAATTGGTCGGCGAGGATCAGGCCGACGCCAATGTCGGCCTGATCAACTGGGGGTCGCCGCTGGGTCGCGCATTGCTCGGTGCCCAGGTCGGCGACGAGGTACTGTGGAAACGCCCCCTCGGCGATCAGTTGATCGAGGTGCTGCGTATCGAACCCGAGGTTTAAACGATGCCTTGCGCCAGCATCGCATCGGCCACTTTCACGAACCCTGCGATGTTCGCACCTTTCACGTAGTTGATCCGGCCGTCTGCTTCGCCGTAATGCACACAAGCATGGTGGATCGACTGCATGATGCCATGCAGCTTGCTGTCCACTTCTCCGGCGGTCCACAACAGGCGCATGGCGTTCTGCGACATTTCCAGACCACTCACCGCCACGCCACCGGCATTCGACGCTTTGCCCGGTGCGAACAGAATGCCCGCCGCGATAAAGATATCCACAGCCTCAAGAGTAGTGGGCATGTTGGCGCCTTCAGCCACGCACATGCAGCCGTTGCGCAACAAGGTGCGGGCAGCGTCGGCATCCAGTTCGTTCTGGGTGGCGCAGGGCAGCGCGATATCGCAGGCCAGCTCCCAAGGCGTTTGGCCCTGGCGGAACTCAAGGCCGAAACGCTCGGCCAGTTCGCTGATGCGCCCGCGCTGCACGTTTTTCAATTCCAGAAGGGCCGACCATTGCGCTTCGGTCAAACCACTTTCGGCGTACAGTGTGCCTTCGGAGTCGGACAGGGAAATCACCTTGCCGCCCAAGTCCATCACCTTGCGCGCCGCGTATTGCGCCACATTGCCGGAGCCGGACACCGCCACGCGCTTGCCTTCGATGCGCAGGCCGTCGCGCTTGAGCATTTCTTCGGCGAAGTACACGCAACCGAAACCGGTCGCTTCCGGGCGAATCAGGCTGCCGCCATAGGTCATGCCTTTGCCGGTCAGCACTGAGGTGAACTGATTGCTCAGCCGCTTGTACTGGCCAAACAGGAAGCCGATTTCGCGGGCACCCACGCCAATATCGCCGGCGGGTACGTCCACGTCCGCACCGATATGGCGGTACAGCTCGCTCATGAATGCCTGGCAGAAGCGCATGACTTCGGCGTCGCTCTTACCTTTTGGATCAAAGTCCGAGCCGCCTTTGCCGCCGCCCATGGGCAGCGAGGTCAGGGAGTTTTTGAAGGTCTGTTCAAAGGCGAGGAATTTCAACACACCCAGGTTCACCGACGGATGGAAACGCAGGCCGCCCTTGTAGGGGCCGATGGCGCTGTTCATCTGGATCCGGAAACCACGGTTCACCTGGACTTTGCCATGATCGTCCACCCACGACACCCGGAAGGTAATCGCACGTTCCGGCTCGCACATGCGCTCCAGAATGCCGGAGTTCAGGTAGTGCGGGTTGGCTTCAAGAAACGGCCACAGGCTGCGCAGGACTTCTTCTACAGCCTGGTGGAATTCCGGCTGGTCGGGGTCGCGTTTCTTGAGGCGAGCAAGGAAGGATTCGACGGATTCGGTCATGAAAAGTCTCGGCAAATTGATTGTTGTTAAACAGAGATTGGGCCGGACTTTATCAATTCGTTTCGCACCGCGACAGGGCAAGATGTCGCCTTTGTGAATTTAAATGGTGCATTGGATATAACTGTATCCAGTTTTACTCGGGTTTACGCACTTAAAAGGGGATTTGAAATCTGAGGGACGCACCAAGAGGTAGACCGCTATCGGGGGCAAGCCCTCTGCCACATTCGACCGCATTTCAAGGTTGGAACCCGGTCAAATGTGCGAGCGGGCTTGCTCGCGAATGAATTCAACGCGGTACTCCTGAAAATACCAAAAAAAAACGGAGCCCGAGGGCTCCGTTTGTTCAAACCAGCCGAATCAGGCCAGTTTTTTGTGACGTACGCGATGCGGCTGAGCCGCCGCGTCGCCCAGGCGCTTCTTACGGTCGGCTTCGTACTCGGTGTAGTTGCCTTCGAAGAACACCGCTTGCGAGTCGTCTTCGTACGCCAGGATGTGGGTCGCGACGCGGTCAAGGAACCACCGATCGTGAGAGATCACAATGGCGGCGCCCGGGAAGTCCAGCAGGGCTTCTTCCAGCGAACGCAGGGTTTCAACGTCGAGGTCGTTGGACGGTTCGTCGAGCAGCAACACGTTGCCGCCCTCTTTCAGGGTCAGGGCCAGGTGCAAGCGACCGCGCTCACCACCGGACAGGTCCTTGACGAACTTCTGCTGATCGCCGCCCTTGAAGTTGAAACGACCGACGTAGGTGCGCGACGGGATTTCATAGTTGCCGATGCGGATCTGATCGGAACCGTCGGAAATCTGCTGGAACACGGTCTTGCTGCCGTCGAGGTCGTCGCGGCTCTGGTCGACACACGCCAGTTGCACGGTTTCGCCGATCTCGATGCTGCCGGAGTCCGGGGTTTCCTTGCCCATCAGCATGCGGAACAGCGTGGATTTACCCGCACCGTTACCGCCAATAACGCCGACGATCGCGCCTTTTGGCATGGAGAACGACAAGTTGTCGATCAGCACGCGGTCGCCATAGCCTTTGCACACGTTCTTGAACTCGATGACCTTGTCACCCAGGCGCGGGCCGGCCGGGATGTAGATCTCGTTGGTCTCGCTGCGCTTCTGGAATTCCTGCGATTGCATTTCTTCGAAGCGTTGCAGACGGGCCTTGGATTTGGACTGGCGGGCCTTGGCGCCTTTGCGCACCCACTCCAGTTCTTCCTTCATGGCTTTTTCGTGGGCCGATTGCTGCTTGGATTCGGCGGCCAGACGGTCGGACTTGGCTTCGAGCCAACCGGAGTAGTTGCCCTCATAAGGGATACCGGCGCCACGGTCGAGTTCGAGGATCCAGCCGGCGACGTTGTCCAGGAAGTACCGGTCGTGCGTGATCGCAACCACGGTGCCTGGGAAATCGTGAAGGAAATGCTCCAGCCAGGCGACGGAATCGGCGTCCAAGTGGTTGGTCGGTTCGTCGAGCAGCAGCATGTCGGGGGCCGACAGCAGCAGGCGGCACAGGGCTACACGACGTTTTTCACCACCGGACAGGTGCTCGACCTTGGCATCCCACGCCGGCAGGCGCAGCGCGTCGGCGGCGACTTCAAGCTGGCGCTCCAGGTTGTGACCGTCGCTGGCCTGCAGGATGGCTTCGAGCTTGGCCTGTTCGGCGGCCAGCTTGTCGAAGTCGGCATCCGGCTCGGCATAGGCGGCGTAGACCTCGTCCAGACGCGCCTGGGCGTCCTTGATCACGCTGACGGCCTCTTCGACCACTTCGCGCACGGTCTTGGACGGATCCAGCTGCGGCTCCTGCGGCAGGTAGCCGATATTCAGCTCGGGCATCGGGCGGGCTTCGCCTTCGAACTCGGTGTCGACGCCGGCCATGATTTTCAGCAGCGTGGACTTGCCCGAACCGTTGAGGCCGAGTACGCCGATCTTGGCGCCCGGAAAGAAGGACAACGAGATGTTTTTCAGGATTTCCCGCTTCGGTGGGACAACTTTGCCCAGCCGATGCATGGTGAAGACGTATTGAGCCAAAATGGAGCCCTCTGATGAACGGGTGTAAACAAAGGCCGGTATTCTACGCCAAGATGCCCCTGTGCACAGATGCAGAACGCCGACCGGTGTCGCTCAAGGCGCATCAGAATAGTTTTAGCGCCAGCACCTTCAGGTCCAACGTGCTGTGCAACAGCATTACCAGCAGGATCGCCGAGGTACACAGCGCTTGCCCCAGCACGCCGCGATGGATTTGCCGGGCTGCCGGCTGCCATTGTTCGGCATCCGGGCTGCAGGCTTGCAACACTTCGTTGGCCGGGTCGCGCAAACGCTTTTCCAGCGCTGAATCCAGCACGAAGATGACCACGCTGAGCAAAAACCAGAGCTCGAAGCAGCGCTTCCAGTCCTTGAGCCAGAACATCAGGATGCCGCTCAGGATCAGCCCCCAGCCGCCCACATTATAGAAACGATCGGTGAACGCCAGCCCGCGCAGCAGTAGAGGCTTGTTGTCAGTGCTGCAGTGTTTGAGCTGGGCCGACAGCCAGGGGGCGACCAGCAGCGGCCCGGTCGCCGCGACCGCTGCCAGCGCGTGAAGGATTTTAATTGCGTCGTACTCGATCATCAGGCTCAACCTCATCAGATATGAGCCTCAAGCCTAAGGCAGCGCCATTCTGTCCAAAATGTGTCAGTGCGCCATAAAGCCGAACGAAACGGACAGTTTCAAGCCGCCTTCGCCGCAGCGCCCTGCAGAGTGCTGCGCACTTTCCCGGGGCTGCTGCCGGTGACGCGGCGAAACCAATGACCGAACGAATCGCTGGAAGCAAACCCCAGGTGGTGCGCCAGGCGCTCGTTGGTGTGCTCGACCATCAAGCCGCGATAGGCCTCGACGAGTAACAGGCGGTTATACCACTGGGTGTAGCACAAGCCGGTTTCCTTGCGAAACAGGCGGGTCAGGGTGCGCTCGGTGGCGCCGACTTCGCCGCCCCACTCCGCCAGGCTCTTGCGCAGCCCTGGCCGGGCAATCAATTGATCCGTCACGCGTTTGAGCCGGCCGTCACTGGGCAAGGGCAGCACCATGTTACTGGCCGGCAGTTCGGTGATGTCCTGCAACAACAGCTGCAGGATGCAACTGCGCTGAACCTCTGTCAGCGGCCGGGCGCCTTCCTCGGCCAGTCGATCGCACAGGGCGATGACCAGCGCCGAGGCTTCAATCAGTTTGAGGGTGGTGGAAAAATCCTTCGACTGTTCCCGGCCCAGGTACAGCACCGTGAGGTCCACCTGGCTGTACGCGACACCTGCGTGCAGGGTCTGCGGCGGAATCCAGACGGCCATACCGGGCTTGAGCAACCAGCGCTGATCCTGCGTATGACCGTACAGCATGCCTTTTTTCACTAATACAAATTGCCCGACCGGGTGCCTGTGGGGCTCGCCTTCGCCCTCGATATTGGTTAACTGCCTTTCAACGACCAGTGCTGAATAATGTGTTTCATCGTAATGCATGCCTACCCCAGTCAGTCTTCTCGTAATCCATGTTGTACAGGCAATCCGTAGGCGAAGAGTAAACCGCATCCCATGACAAGACCAAGCAGCAGGAAGGTGCCTGGATAGGCACTTTCCGGGGGCAGGTGAAGCGCTATAGCGACCATGCCATTAACGCCGAACGCCGCCCCCAGGCTACGCAGGAATTGCACCGTGGAGGTGTAGGCGCCCAGTTGATCCGCTGGGGCGCTGTTTTGCGCAAAGACCAGGGTGGTGGTCGCGGTGAACCCCATGCCGGACCCGATCAGCACCTGGCCGACGGCGATGGCCGGCCAGAATGCCCAGCGCAGGCCCGCCGCGACGCACAGGCACCCGAGCAGCAGCATCGACATGCCGCCTGCCGCCATCGGCCTGAACCCGACGCGCGCCAGGCGTTTGCCACAGAACGTCGCGCCGGCCACCCAGCCCAGTGCGGCCAGCATGATCAGCGCACCGCTCGACAACGCGCCACCGGCGTCGCCCTGACTGAGGGCAACCGGCAACAGACTCACCGAGGCATAAAGACCAATACTTGAGGTAACCACCAGCACCAGGGTCGACCCCAGCGCCGGCTGCGCGAAGAAGCCCAGGGGCACCGGGGCGCTGCGCGGAACCTTGCGCACGCGCGCCAGCAATACCAGCAGACTGATGAGCATGATGACCACCAGCGTCGGTAGCGGATACGCCATCCATGCCAGCGGATGGCCGCTGAGCAGGAACAGCCCGGCACAGGCGAAAATGGCCAGCGCCCCCTGCGCCAGCAGGTCAACATGCCGGCTCGACTGGCCACGCCCCACCGTCGGGGCGAAGCACAGCGCCAACAAGGCCAGCGTCCCCAGCGGCAGGTTCAGCCAAAAGACCGCGCGCCAGCTCAAGGTGCTGCCCAATACCGCCCCGGCGACCGGCCCCAGAATGGCGGCCAGGCCCCATACGCCGCTGAGCATCCCTTGCATATTCGCGCGCCGAGGCCCCTCGAACAGGGACGCCAGCAGCGAATAGGACAGCACGATGATCCCGCCCGCGCCCGTGCCCTGCAGCGCCCTGCCGACAATCAGCATGAGCATGCTCTGGCTGCTGGCGATCCAGGCCGAGGCGCCAATGAATAGCAGCAGGCTGACTTTCATCACCGTGCTGACCCCGAAGCGGTCGGCCAGGGCCCCCGCCAACGGTGCGACGAGCGCCAGTGGCAGCAGGAAGCCGGAAACAATCCACGGATACAGCGTGGTGTCCTGCAGTTGCGCATTGATCTGCGGCAGGATGGTACTGACCGCCGTGCTGTCCATCGCGGCCAAAAACAGCGCGACCAGCACCGCCATGACACTCAGCGGGTACTTCCCCTGGCTCACCGACGTCTGTGCAGCAAGTGTTTGCGACTTCATGGGGCACCCCTCAATGAAAGTACTGGGTATGTATCGTGCTGGCGCGAGAGAACGCTTTGACGATATCCGCGGTGTCCACGTCCATGTGTTCATCGACGGTGCGAATCAGGTCCTGTGACTGCACAATTTCCCGGAACCGCAGCGTCATATCCAACTGGGTCTGGGCGGCTTTATTGTTCTGCGTGTAATCCAGATTGAACGCCGCCTTGATCTGCTCGCCGCTGGTGATGGCCAGCTGGGTATTCATCGCCTCGGTGTCGTGGATCAACTGGTGCATGCGCCGACGCTCGGAGGCGGTGAACGAGGGAATCACATGTTCGAAGACGAAATGATCGAACTGGATATGCCGCGCCTCATCCAGGCCGTGAAAATGCAGGAGGCGCGTCAGCAGGCTGCGCTGCATCGGGTCGAGCACCTTCAACCGACGTTCGAACACGGTAATGATCGACTCGCCCACATAGGCGGTTGCACACAGGGCGGCCAGTTTGATCCTGGGCGAATCGTTTTCGTCGTAGAGCGCCCGGCGCTCGTTGAACAAGTTGTCCTTGAGCTTGATGTCGCGCCCGGACAAATGCCGGATGTACTGATAAAAGCTGCTGGCGTGGTTGATTTCTTCGGCAGCGAAACACGACAACGCGCCATACAGGGAGTCCCCCGCGCCGAGGGTGTCGTTGTCGGACTGGGCTTCGCCGAGAATCCGCGTCATGGTGTTGGCCACGTGCATCTCGATTTCGGCCAGTTGCCCCAGCTCTTTGTATAGATAGGCCACCGCTTTTTCTTCCTGGCCAGCCTCCCCGACCAGGGCCGTGGAGAGAAACTGCAACTCGACGTCGTGCGGGCGGCAGTCCACTCCATGCGGTTGGGGTGCAGGTAGTTGATATGGGCCAGCTCATTAATGTTTTTCAGGGCATTCATCGGCGAGTTCTCAATGGGCATAGGAAAGGGCGTTGAAGATGGTGCGGGCCGGGTCGTCGATCGCTCGACGCCCGTGCATGACGCGGGTGTTGTCGATCAGCACCACATCGCCGTGCTGCCAGCCGACGTCGACGGTAAAGCGCTCGCACACCGCCGCCACCGCCTGCAACAGCGCAGGATCGAGCGGTTCGCCATCGGCAAAGGTGATGAGCGGTGCTTCGTAATGGTTGGAAGGGCCAAAAATGCTGTTGGCGAAACTCGGCCCAGCCTCGTCTGAAAGCTGGCTGTGACGGATGGCGGGAGTGCGAAAGCGGTAAGTGATCGAATCGTCTTCATTGAGTTCGATCTGCGCGCCGGCGTTGCCGGCGGTGAGCGACACCAGGTCCTGCAACACCACGGACTCGATATGGGTGGGTGCCCCTTCCGTCTGCGCCAACGCATGCAAGGCATAGGTCTTCCACTTGATCGCCTCGACACGACGAGCGTATTGGATGTCGCGTTCACTGAACGCCGCACGGTGTTCGGGCGCCAGGTGCCGATACACCGCCTTGCCGTCGCACAAGGTCGTCTGCGACCCCCTCGCCGGCGCGACCTGGCAATAGAACCAGCAGAGATCCGGCCAGAAAGGGCTGTTGCCGTTTTCACAGTGCAGGCCCACCGCGTCCAGTCCGGCGTCGACTTTCTGCGCCGTATCGCCATCGAAACTGCGTGCGGGGTCCAGGCTGATTCGGCTGCTGCTTTGCCGTACCAACCGGGAGAACGCGTCAATGCTGTGTTCAAACCCACGCAATACCAGATAACCATGGGTCATCAGCCACTGCTTGAGCACCTCGGGTTCCAGTGCATCCAGCTGCTGCGGCCCCTGGGGCGTAACGATCAGGCCGGCGTGGGCGGTGTGGGGGGAAGTCGTGAGCGTCATGCGCAAATCCTCACGGCATGGTCATCCAGAAACGCGGGCACCTGGTCGCGCCGGGGCCGTCCGGTCACGGTGAACAATCGACCCATGACCTCCTCGCTGCGCGGAATCAGCAATGGCTGCGCAATCTGTTCAATCTCGTTGAGGTGCGTGCGGGCGAACGCTGCGATGGCGGCGCCGACGTCGGCCGGGTCGGCCTGAACGTCAATGATGAATACCCCGCCCATGAACGCCTGCCGGTCGCCGTAGACAATCGCCTGCTCCACGCCCGGTACTTGCCGGTAAGCGGCTTCGAGCCATTCCGGCGAGACGTTGCGGCCATTGCCGGTGATGATCATGGTTTTCTTGCGACCGATGATGCTGACGAAGCCATCGGCGTCGATCCGGGCCAGGTCGCCGGTGTGCAGCCAGCCCTCGGCATCGATTGCGCAACTGCTGGGGTCTTCATTGGTGTAGCCGGCAAACAGCGAACTGCTGCGCAGTTGCAGCTCACCGTCTGCACCCAGGCGCAATGTGACGTGCGGCAGCGCTTGCCCGACGCTGCCCAGGCGGTTCGCGCCACGGAAATTCCAGGTCGCCACCGAGCTGTTTTCGCTGAGGCCATACCCTTGAAACACCTCAATACCCGCTTGCTGCAGGCGCACCAGGACCTCGACGTCTACAGGGCCGCCACCGGCCGCCAGCAGCGGCAAGCGCGGCGTGCCGAACAGGTGTTCAATACGTTCGGCGGGCCCCAGGCTGTCAGCGCGCCGGGCAATCGCCTCGACCAGCGCTGGCGTCAGCGTCATGGCGGTGGGGCGTGCCTGGCGGATCACGTCCAGTCGGTCTTCGGCAATCACCCCCGGGCTGCCCAGGGGCGCGAGGCCGGGCGCGGGCAGCAGCAC